>NZ_JAMYTD010000013.1:0-149541 GCF_040322255.1 Mesorhizobium sp. M0166
GAAACCGCCGGGCCTTGCCCGCGCAAAGTCACGATTTAGGCAATAAAATCAACAGTTTGACGTTTGTGGACGGAAACTAGACTAGCGCGGCGAAGCCTTGCCTTCGATCGCCCTGCCCCAGTCGAGCAGCGGTTTTGCCCGCATGACGAAGTCGACGAGTTCGTCGACCAATCCAGCTCCGTAGATATCCGCGAGCTCGATTGCGTGCCGGACGGCAAAATGCCGGTTGCGGATCGCGGCAGCGAGATCGGGCTCGGCGATATGCTCGAAGCCGCGCGGCGTGCGCTTCATGCAGCCGTCCGGATCAAGCTCGAGGCCGTTCTTCTTCAGCGCCGCGACGAGGCTGCGGAATTCAGCGGGCCGCTTCGCGATCGCGTTGCGCAGCGCCAGCAATAGCTCCGGTCCGGGCTGCCACCAGGCAATGGCGGCAAAGCAGCGCTCGAGCCCGATATGGACGTAAAACACGCCCTGTTCCATCTTGGTGCCGTCAGGCGAAAGGATCGCCGACAAATGCCGGTTATAAGGCCGTTTGTCCTTGGCGAAACGCACATCGCGATTAATCCGGAACAGCGACTTCTTGCGGTCGCCGCGCAGGCCGAGCCCCAATGCCGTGAAGCGCTCGGAGAGCGTCTCGACCAGATCGCCGAAGGGATCGCGCAGGTCGCGTTCGAAAAGGTCGCGGTTTTCCAAAAACCACTCCCGGCTCTGATGAAAATCGAGCGCCTTGAGGAAGGGAATGGCCTTTTGCCCAAAACCGTTGAACGCAGCCGCCATCACCCGCCCTTGCCGATCCGCTGCAGCCAGGTGTCCTCGTCGATCACCTCGATACCGAATTTGGTCGCGTCCTTCAGCTTGGAACCGGCGCCCGGCCCTGCCACCAGGAGATCGGTCTTCGCAGAAACCGAGCCGGCGACCTTCGCGCCGAGACGTTCGGCCATCGCCTTGGCCTCGGGGCGCGTCATCCTTTCCAGCGTGCCTGTAAACACGATGGTCTTGCCGGCGACCGCGCTATCGGCTGAGACGTTCACGATGTACGGCTTCGGGTGGACCTGTGTGAGCAGCGCTTCAAGCACGGCGTCGTTGCGTTCATTGCCGAAGAAATCACGAAGAGCGCCTATCACGGTATCGCCGATGCCGTTGATGGAAGGAAAAACGGTGTGTGGATCGGCTGCCGCTGCTGTCTCCTTGCCAATGCGGATCAACTCCTCGATGGTCGAGAAGGTTCGGGCCAGCACAGCGGCCGTCGTTTCGCCGATATGGCGGATGCCCAGCGCAAAGATGAAGCGATCGAGTTCCGGTTCGCGACGAGCGTCGATGGCAGCGAAGAGCTTGTCGAGGCCGTCGTAGTTGCGTTCCTCGACACTGCGTACATTCTTGCGCGTCTTGCCCGATGCGGCCTCACGCTGCCTGGCCTGCTCCTCCCGCCGCTCCGCCAGCGCCTTGGTGACGGCGGGACGGCGGTCCCGGAGAGTGAAGATATCGGCGGCTGTCTTGACCAACCCGGCATTGAAGAACAGGTCTATGTTTTCGGCGCCCAGGCCTTCGATATCCATGGCGCCGCGCGACACAAAGTGGCGCAATCCTTCCACGGCCTGCGCAGGGCAGATCAGTTCGCCGGTGCAACGTCGGCGGGAATCTTCCTTGCCGGTCTTTTCGTTGATTTCGCGCGTCGCGGGTGAACCGCAGATCGGACATTTGTGCGGGAATTCGTAGGGCATGGCATCTGGCGGACGCTTGTCGGCTACGACGCTCACGATCTGCGGAATGACGTCCCCTGCCCGCTGGATGACCACTGTGTCGCCGATACGCACGTCATAGCCGTCGCGGATCGGCTGGCCGTTGCTGTCCAGACCCTTGATGTAATCTTCGTTATGAAGCGTGACATTTTCGACCACGACGCCGCCGACCGTGACGGGCGCAAGCCGGGCAACGGGCGCCAGCGTACCGGTACGGCCGACCTGAATGTCGATCCTCAGCACGGTCGTCATCGCCTGTTCGGCCGGAAATTTGTGGGCGATGGCCCAGCGTGGTTCGCCGGTGACGAAGCCCCATCTGCGCTGCAATTCCAACTGGTCCACCTTGTAGACGACGCCGTCGATGTCGTAGCCCAGCGATGAACGCTGGGTCTCGATTAGGTGATAATGCGCGACCAGTTCCTCGACCGACTTTGCCCGGACCATCAGCGGACTGACCTTGAATCCCCACTCCGCGAATTTCTGCACGGAATCGTATTGGGTCGGAGCCGGATCCTTTGTGGTATAGCCCCAGGCGTAGGCAAAGAATTTGAGGTTGCGGCTGGCGGTAACGGACGGGTCCTTCTGACGGAGCGACCCGGCCGCCGTATTGCGCGGATTGACGTAATCCTGGCCGCCGATCGCCGCCGAACGTTGCTTCAGCGCCTCGAATTCCGCGTAGGTCATATAGACCTCACCGCGTATTTCGATGACCTCGGGCCAGTCCGATCCCTTCAAGGTTTTGGGAATATCGGCGATGGTCTTGAGATTGGCAGTGATGTCCTCGCCGACGGCGCCGTCGCCGCGCGTTGCCCCCTGTACGAACACACCGCCTTCATACCGTAGGGAGGCCGATAGCCCATCGATCTTCGGCTCAGCCGTGAAGGCAATGTTCAGACCCTTGTCGCGGTCAAAGAATCGCCGGCCCCGTTCTATGAAGTCCGCGACGTCCTGGTCGGTATAGGCCTTGGCGAGGCTGAGCATCGGCACCGCGTGGCGCACCTTGGCAAAACCTTCCGCCGGCGGCGCGCCGACCCTGCGTGAGGGCGAATCCTCGCGCACAAGATGCGGAAACCGCTGCTCGATGGCGAGATTGCGCCGGGTCAGCGCGTCATATTCCGCATCCGTGATTATCGGCGCGTCCTCGCCATGGTAGCGCCGGTCGTGCTCGGCGATCTCCTGCGCCAACCGCTTCAACTCGCTTGCCGCCTCGCTTTCGCTGAGCGAATCCACTGGTTTTTCGTCCATGCACTGCTCCCTCCACGGTGGCGCGACACAATAGAACAGGATTCTTTCACGAGGGAGAGACCAAACACGGAAAATCATTCCTGAACAGCAGGATGGCGCCAGACCCTGACTCAGGTCGCGAGCGCCGGAAACGAACTCGTCTAGAGCAATTCCAGGAAACCTGTGAAACGGTTTTCCGTCCGGAATTGCGCAGAAACGAAGAAAAGATGAACCGCTCTAGGCTGCCGCGGTGTTCTCCCGCAGCAGTCGCTCGGCCGCCGCGCGCGCCTCGTCGGTGATGGTGGCGCCGGCGAGCATGCGTGCGATCTCTTCCTGCCGCGCCGCCCGGTCCATCTCGGCGATGCCGGTCGAGACCCGGTCGGCCCCGCCCGACTTGGAGATCAGGAAATGCGTCGCCGCGCGCGCTGCCACTTGCGGCGCATGCGTGACCGAAAGCACCTGCACGCGTTTTGCCAGCCGTGCCAGCCGCTGGCCGATGGCATCGGCAACGGCACCGCCGACGCCGGTGTCGATTTCGTCGAAGACCAAAGTCGGCGCCGACCCGCGATCGGCCAGCGCGACCTTGAGCGCCAGCAGGAAGCGCGAAAGCTCGCCGCCGGAAGCGACCTTCATCATCGGGCCCGGCCTGGTGCCAGGATTGGTGCGCACCCAGAACTCGACCTGGTCGATGCCTTCTTCCATGCGGCTCTCGGCATCGCTTGCGATCTCGACGATGAACTCGGCCCGTTCGAGCTTCAGCGCCGGCAGTTCGGCCATTACCGCCTTGGTCAGCCCGACGGCCGCCGCATGGCGGAGCGACGACAGCTGGGCCGCCGTAATGTCATAGGCCTGACGCGCCGCTGCAGCCTGTTTCTCCAGCGCATGCAGGCGCTCCTCGCCGGCGTCGAGATCGGCAAGGTCGGCAGCCATGGTGTCACGCAATTGCGCCAGGTCATCGACGGCGACGCTGTGCTTGCGCGAGGCGGCACGCAGCGAAAACAGCCGCTCCTCGGTCTTCTCCAACCGCTGCGGATCATATTCTGTGGCGCGAAGTGCTGCTTCCACGCCCGACTGCGCTGCGTCGAGCGACAGCATCGCCTCGTCGAGCGATTTGACGACATCCTCGAGCAGCCCGGGCGCTTCGGTCACCTTGCGCTGCAGCCGCCTGAGCAGGCTGGCCAATTGCGGCAAGGGCGAGGACGGACCCGAGAGCACATCCTGCGCATCGTGGATTTCCGAGGCGATCTTTTCGGCTCGCATCATCGCGACGCGCAGTTCGGCCAGCTCCGTCTCTTCGCCCGGTTGCGGATCGAGCCTGGTCAATTCGGCGACCGCTGCACGCAGATAATCGGCCTCGCGGGCAGCTGCCTCGACTTTGGCCCGGTGTCGTGAAAATTCCTGCTCGCAGGTACGCCAACGCCGCCACGCCTCGCCGGTTGCCCGAGCAGGGCCGAGATGGCCGCCGAAACTGTCGAGCAACTCGCGATGGGCGCCGGGATCGACCAAAGCGCGCTCGTCATGCTGGCCGTGGATCTCGACCAGCGCACGGCCGATGTCGCGCATCAGCGTCACGCTGGACGGCTGGTCGTTGACGAACACACGCGTGCGGCCGTCCGCCGTCTGGACGCGGCGCAGGATGATGTCGCCGTCGTCCTCGATGGCATTATCGGCAAGCAGCATGCGAGCCGCGTGGTTGCGCGGCACGTCGAAGACGGCGATGATCTGGCCTTGTGCCGCGCCATGCCGCACCAGCGAAGCGTCGCCGCGGGCGCCAAGCGCCAGCGACAAAGCGTCGAGCAGGATGGATTTTCCGGCGCCGGTTTCGCCGGTAAGGACCGAAAGGCCGGACGAGAAGTCGATGTCCAGCTTCTCGATCAGAACGATATCGCGGATCGACAGCCTGGAGAGCATGGTGACGCGCCGCTCAGGCGCCGGTGATCAGCTTCCCGGCCTTGGAGATCCACGATCCGGCATTCTCGCGCGGCTCGAGCCCACCACTCTGCAGGAGCTTGTAGGAGTCCTTGTACCACTGGCTGTCGGGATAGTTGGTGCCGAGCACGGCCGCAGCGGTCTGCGCTTCCGACGTCAGCCCCATCGCATAGTAGCTCTCGGTAAGACGCGCCAGCGCCTCCTCGACATGGCGTGTGTTGGAATAGTTCTCCACGACGTTGCGGAACCGTTTGACGGCCGCGATGTATTCGCGGCGCTCGAGATAGTAGCGGCCGATCTGCATCTCCTTGCCGGCGAGCTGATCGTTGGCGAAGCGGATCTTCTCCTTGGCATCGTCGACATATTCGGAAGTCGGCCAGCGCGTCACCAGATCCTGCATCGTCTGCGCGGTAAGACGCGCTTCCTTCTGGTCCTGGGTGACGTCCTTGATCTGACGGTAGTAGCTCAGCCCGATAATATACTGGGCATAGGCTGCATCGTCGGTCGACGGGTAGAGGGTCAGGTAGCGCTTGGCCGAACCGATCGCCTCGTCGTAATTGCCCTGACGGTAGTCGGCAAAGGCACCCATCACCATCGATTTGCGGGCGAATTCGGAATATGGATGCTGGCGGTCGACGGCATCGAACTTGCGGCTTGCCTCCTGCAGGCGCCCGGCATTCAGATTGGCGAGACCCTGATTGTAGAGCACGTCGGCCGGCTCGGTCTGATCGACATAGGTCGACAGATCGACGTCCTTCTCGGACGACATGCAGGCCGACAGAAACAGCGATGGAACGACCACCGAAAGCGCCAGGAAAACAGCCCGCCGCAGCGCCTTCGATTGACCAACTCGCTTGAAAAACATGTTTGGATTCCGCCCTTTCGGCGTCATTTCAGTCGACGGCAGCAGCCATAAACCATAATTGCCTTGCCCGGCAACGCTATCCCCGGCCAATCGCACATTTTTGTGGCGGTTTGGCGCTACCTGGAAAGCTATGTAATTTGGCCGGCCGGTGATGCATCCATGCAACACAGCTTGACCGCAACGGGAGCCGTAAGACCTTAAGAATCAGATCATCCAGGGCGCATAGAGGGGTGCGTTGACGGCGCTCATCTCGGCGGTCCGGCCGCGCTCGCGGCGCGTCGTCTCGACGATTTCGAAAGCCGAACGGTCCGACAAGAGACGGCGCAGCGCAGCGGCGTTCAGCCTGTGGCCACCACGATAGGAGCGGAAGCAGCCGATGAACCGGGCACCGGCGAGCGCCAGGTCGCCCATCGCGTCCATCGTCTTGTGGCGCGCGAACTCGTTGGGATAGCGCACGCCTCCCATGTTGATCACGCGGTTGTCGTCGCCGATCACCAGGGAGTTTTCCAACGACGAGCCGAGCGCATAGCCGGCCGCCCACAGCCGCTCGACGTCCTTCATGAAACCGAAAGTGCGGGCACGCGCGACGTCGCGGCGGAAAATGTCGGCATTCATGTCGGATGCAAAAAGCTGGCGCCCGATCGCTGGGCTTTCGAAATCGATCTCGATCTCGAAGCGCGTGCCGTCATAGGGCCTGAACTCCGCCCAGCAAGCGCCGTTCTCGATGCGAACCGGCTTTACCACCCTGATGTAGCGACGCTTGACCGGCAGCGTTTCGATGCCTGCCTGGTCAATGGCCTCGACGAACATCACCGCGCTGCCGTCGAGAATAGGCACCTCATGGCCGTCGATTTCGATGACGAGATTGTCGATCCCAAGCCCGAAAAGCGTCGCCATCAGATGCTCCACCGTAGCAATGTGCTCACCTTGCGGATCGCCGAGCATGGTGGAGAGATCGGTGGCGCCGACCTCGGAAACGAGCGCGCGAAATTCGTGGCTTCCGCTCGCATTCGAAAGCTGGAAGACAACACCCGTATCGGCATCTGCCGGCAGGAAATGGACGGTGACCGGATTGCCACTGTGGACGCCGATGCCGGTCAGCGTCGCACGCGATTTAAGTGTCGTCTGATAGTCGTGCAAAACAATCCCCATAGCCCGTACTGCCTAGGTCCGCTTCATCTGCCCTGAGGGCGCGGCTCTTGATTGATCGGCAGGCAGGGCCACTTCCCCGAGACTCCCAGCAAACCGACTTTGGCCGGTGGCGAAGATAATGGTCCCGCAGGGAGACTCCAAATCACGGTTTCTTACTCGTTGTAACCGCGGCCCAGCGGAGGATTGCCCCATAAGTCCTTGTTTTAAAAGTGCTTTTAATATTAACAGGCGAACAGTTTCCTGCTCGCCTGTTAACAACTGTTACGAACCGTTAACAGATCAATTGGCCTGTCGGCGCAGGAAGGCGGGAATCTCCAACTGATCGTCTTCCTGGACAGCCCGGCTCTGCGGCGTCAGGCGGCCCTGCTCGTCCAGCTGGCCGCGGCGCGGCGCGTAAAGCTGCGGATCCTGGCTGGCAAGGCGGCGCACCTCCGCCGGCGCCTGGCGCAGTTTCGGTTCGCGCGGCTGCGCCGGCTGCAACCGTGCAGGCTCCTCTTCGCGGCGGGTCAACCCGTTGGTCAGGCGCTTGAGCAAGCCCATCGGGCCGCTGTTCTCGTGGTCAGCCGGCCGGGCCTTGGCTTCCACCTCAGCCTTCACCTGCGGTGGGAAATCCTCGACCCGCGGCATGCGCTGGGGTGCCGCGGCAACCGGCTGCGGCATTTCACGATGCGGAGCGGGCTGCATCGCTTGCTGAGCCACCGGCTGCATCATCGGCTGCGGCTGAGCGGGAGGCGCCTGGAAGATCTTGCTCTGCGGACGGAAGTCTTCCGCATGCGCGACCGGTGCCGGGCGGGCCTGTGCCATCGCTGCCGCATTCGCCTCGGCGAGTTGAATGGCCTCGGCGACCGGATCGGCAGCACGTGGTTCATAGATCGGTTGCTGGACAGGCGCCGGGCGCATTTCCGTGACCTGGGCCGCCGGGCGGCTGACCGGCTTCGGCGGAGCCGCGCGGATGGCGATCGGCGCGGCAGCGATTTCGGCCGCCGATTTGTCGATGCCGGTGGCGACCACCGATACGCGGATAACGCCTTCGAGTTCCTCGTCGAAGGTGGCGCCCAGAATGATGTTGGCGTCCTGGTCGACCTCTTCGCGAATGCGGGTTGCGGCCTCATCGACTTCGAACAGGGTCAGGTCGCGGCCGCCGGTGATCGAGATCAGCAGGCCCTTGGCGCCCTTCATCGAGGTCTCGTCGAGCAGCGGGTTGGCGATGGCGGCTTCAGCCGCGGCCATTGCGCGGCCCTCGCCCGAAGCCTCGCCGGTTCCCATCATCGCCTTGCCCATTTCGCGCATGACCGAGCGGACGTCGGCGAAGTCGAGATTGATCAGGCCTTCCTTGACCATCAGGTCGGTGATGCAGGCAACGCCCGAATAGAGCACCTGGTCGGCCATAGCGAAGGCATCGGCGAAGGTGGTCTTGTCATTGGCCAGCCGGAACAGGTTCTGGTTGGGAATGACGATCAGGGTATCGACGCATTTCTGCAGTTCCTCGATACCCATGTCGGCCGTCTTCATGCGGCGCTGGCCTTCGAAGTGGAACGGCTTGGTGACGACGCCGACGGTGAGGATGCCCTTTTCGCGGGCAGCGCGGGCAACGACGGGGGCCGCCCCGGTACCGGTGCCGCCGCCCATGCCGGCAGTGACGAAGCACATATGCGTGTTGGAGAGATGATCGATGATCTCGTCGATGCACTCTTCCGCCGCCGCGCGCCCGACTTCAGGCTGCGATCCGGCGCCGAGACCCTCGGTGACATGCGCGCCGAGCTGGATCAGCCGCTCGGCCTTCGACATCGTCAATGCCTGCGCGTCGGTGTTGGCCACCACGAACTCGACGCCGCGCAAGCCGGCGGTGATCATGTTGTTGACGGCATTGCCGCCGCCGCCGCCGACACCGAACACGGTGATGCGCGGCTTGAGCTCGGTAATGTCCGGCTTCTGCAGATTGATGGTCATTGTCTTGGTCCTTTGCCTTTCCCGCCGCTTCGCCGCCGCGGCCGCCTATGGGGCTGTCCCCGTCAAATTAAAAACTGTCTCTCAACCACTGACTCATTCGATGCAGTTTTCCGCCCGTTCCGGTCATCCGAAGACCGGAAATTCCCTTCGCCGGGCGGCTCTCGAAGCTCGCCATCTGCGGGTAGATCAGAAGCCCTACGGGCGTCGAAAAAGCCGGCCCCTTGGCCGCCTCGGGCAGGCCTGCCACGCCAAGCGGGCGTCCGATGCGCACATTGCGGCCGAGGATGCGGCGTGCTGCTTCGGGCAGGCCGGCAAGCTGGCTGGCGCCGCCGGTCAGCACCACACGCTTGCCAACCGCGTTGCCGTAGCCGGATTTGTTCAGCCGGTCGCGCAGCAATTCCAGCGTCTCGTCGATGCGGGCGCGGATGATGCGCGTCATCACCGAGCGCGGGATCTGCAACGGCACCTCGCCGTCCTCGCCGATCGGATGGATGGAAACCAGGTCGCGGTCGTCGGCACTGCCAGGCAGCGCCGAGCCATGCATCACCTTCAGCCTTTCGGCGGCATCGAGCGAGGTCGACAGGCCCTTGGCCATGTCCAGCGTGACGTGGTTGCCGCCGATCGCGATGGCGTCGCCATGGACGAACTTGCCTTCCGAAAACACCGAGATCGTCGTCGTGCCGCCGCCCATGTCGATGCAGGCCGCACCCATTTCGAGCTCGTCATCGACCAGCGCGGCTAGCCCGCTGGCATAGGGCGTCGCCACCATGCGCTCGACCGACAGGTGCGAGCGGTTGATGCAGAGCTCCAGATTGCGCAAGGGCGCTGCGTCGCCTGTCAGCACGTGCATGTCGACGCCAAGCTGGTCGCCAACCATGCCACGCGGATCCCGCACACCGCGCTCAGCATCCAGCGAAAAGGCAACGGGAAGCGAATGGATCACCTCGCGCTCGGCCCGCAGCGCCTGCTTGGCACCGGCGGCAAGCACGCGCTTGATGTCGGCCTCGTCGGCCTCATGGCCGCCGAGATTGATGGTGGCCGAAAAAGCCTCGCTCTTCAGCCGACCGGCAGTCATGTTGACGATCAGCGAATCGACCGTCAGTCCCGCCATGCGTTCGGCGGCGTCGACGGCCAGACGGATGGCGTGCTCGGCGCGGTCGAGATCGATGACGACGCCCGATTTCACGCCTTGCGATTTCTGGTGGCCGATGCCGATCACCTGGACGCGATGCGAGCGTCCGCGCAGCAGCTTGCCATCGTCGCGCGGCTTGAGTTTGGCCACCACGCAGCAGACCTTGCTGGAGCCGACATCCAGCACCGTCAGGATGCCGGACCGGCGCGACGAGGTATCGCTATTGCCGCCAAGCCAGCTCATATCTTCGTCTCCGGCTTGCGCTTCAGCATCTTGGGGTTTTCGTCGAGCGCGGCTTGGCGCTGCGTCGCCGCTTCCGGCGTCAACTGGACGACCAGACGATCGGACAGGCGCATGTCGACGGCGGCGATGTCGCGCGTCAAAAGCCCGTTCTCGTGGTCCATCCTGACCAGGTCGGCAATCGCCTGATCCTCACCGTCTTCGGGAAGCTTGATCGTGATGCCGTTTTCAAGCTTGAGATCCCAGCGCCGTTCGCCGATGCGGATATAGCCCTTGATCCGCGCGGCGAGCTCCGGATAATTCTTGATCTTGGCCAGGAAATCCGGCGCTTTGGCAGGTGCGCCGGTGCCGATGATCAGCGGCAGCAACATCTGCTTGCCGCCGGAGAACGGCGCAATGACGGTGCCGGATTTCTCGATGACCGAAAGCGCGCTGCCTTGCTGCCACAGCGCGAACGGCTCGCGCTCCTCGACGCGCACTTCCAGCGTATGCGGGTAGACCTTGCGCACCGCCGCGGCTTCGACCCAGGGCAGCGTGGTGATGCGTTCGCGCGCGGCTTCGGCATCGAAGCCGATCAGCGAGGTCCAGCCGTCGAGTTCCAGCCTGTCGAGAATATCGATCTCGGACGTTTCGCGGTTGCCGACGACCTTGACCTGGTCGACGGCAAAGCCGGTGCGGGCGGTGACACTCTGGACGATGGCGTCGGAATATCCGCCGAGATAGGCGCCATAGGCACTGCTCGAAACAAGCAGTGCCGCCGACAGCATGGCAGCGCAATAGGGCGGCGCTTCGAAGTCGCCTTCGCCGAGGCGCGCCAGCACGCGCACCGGCCGGCGGAGCAGGCGCGGCAGCACGAAATGGTCGAACGACAACGGCATGCCGAACAGCGCCGGCCCGGCCGCGCCCTTCCCCTTGCCCTGTCCCCACTTCAACGCAGACACGAAGCGTCCTCCACCATCCAACTCAACAAATCGCCGAACGAGTGTCCCGCTTGCGCGGCGATTTCCGGCACCAAAGACGTCGGCGTCATGCCCGGCTGGGTGTTGACCTCGAGCCAGACAATTTCGCCGTTTTCGGAGTGACGATCGTCATAACGGAAGTCCGACCGGGAAACGCCCCGACAGCCGATAGCTTGGTGAGCCTTGAGCGTCAGTGTCTGTATTTTTTGGTAAATATTCGGTGAAAGTTTTGCCGGGCATTCGTGTTTTGATCCTCCCGCGACGTATTTTGAATCGTAGTCGTAGAAGGAATGGCCGGTCGGGATGATCTCGCAGACACCGAGCGCCACATCGCCCATCACCGCGCAGGTCAATTCCCGTCCGTGCACATAACGCTCGACCATCACCGTATCGCCATATCTCCACTCGGACGAGCCGATGATCTGCGGTGGATGCGACTGGCCTTCATGGACGATGACGACACCGAAGCTCGACCCTTCGTTGACCGGCTTGACGACATAGGGCGGCTTCATCGGGTGCTTGTTCTGGATGGCGAAGCGATTGGCCACCTTCGATTCGGCCACCGGAATGCCGGCCGCCTTGGCGACCTTCTTGGCCTGCTCCTTGTTCATCGCGAGCGCCGAGGCAAGCACGCCGGAATGGGTGTACGGAATGGCGAGGTACTCAAGGATGCCCTGGATGGTGCCGTCCTCGCCGAAGGGGCCGTGCAGCGCATTGAAGACGACGTCAGGCTTGAGCGCGCCCAGCACCGAGCCGATGTCGCGCGAGACGTCGACGCGGGTGACCTGGTAGCCCTCTCCCTCGAGCGCATCGGCACAGGCTTTACCCGACGACAGGGACACGGGCCGCTCGGACGAGAATCCCCCCAGAAGGACGGCCACATGCTTGCTTGTCATTCCCCGTCATTTCCTCTCACAGCAGGCCTGCACCATCGTGCATGCCCCGAAAAGCATCGCGCGCACTCAAATGCGCCCGAGCAACTTCGCTCCCTTGTTTCCGCAACATTGAGTCCGAGTCTCCCGGCAGGTTGCCCCCCAGACGGAAACGCAAGTAACGCGTCGAAACGACTCAAATCAGGAAACGCTTCAGGGCAGAGAATCAGAGAGTTGATTCGCTGGCAAGTGCTTACGATTCCGATGGATTCACTTTCCGCAAAAACGGCAGCAAAATGTGAATTCATGAGCCCGAAAGGCAACGGCGGTCGGCTTGCCTAAAGCAACTGCCCGAGAAATTCCTGGACAGCATGGCCCGGCCGAAAATTGCCGATGCGCTTGATCTCCCACTGCAGCCGGATGCCCGATTTTTCGAGCACACGCGCGCGCACCGTCTCACCGAGATATTCAAGCTCGTAGCCTGTGGCCGTTCCGGTGTTGATCATGAAGTTGCAATGCATCGGCGACATCTGCGCCCCACCGACCATCAGGCCGCGGCAGCCGGCCTTGTCGATTTCCTTCCAGGCCGAGGTGCCCTCGGGATTCTTGAAGGTCGAGCCACCGGTCTTTTCGCGGATCGGCTGCACCGTCTCGCGATGGTTCTGGACAGCATCCATCGCGGCCTTGATCGCCGCCTTGTCCTCGGGAACGCCTTCGAGCAGCGCCGACGTGAAGATCAGCCCGGACGGCGCCGATGAATGGCGATAGGCATAGCCCATATCGGCATTGCTCAGCGTATGAACATTGCCCTTGCGGTCGAGTGCCCGCACCTCGACCACACGCTCGCGCGTCTCGACGCCATTGGCGCCGGCGTTCATCCTCAGCGCTCCGCCAACGGCGCCGGGAATGCCGTGGTAGAAATGAAAGCCACCGATGCCGGCCTCATAGGCGACGGCCGCAAGGCGCTTGTCGGGTGTCGCAGCGCCCGCCTTGATCGTGGTCGGCGCAATAACTTCGGTCTCACCAAAGCCTTTGGCCGAAAGCCGGATGACAAAGCCCGCAATGCCGCCGTCACGGACAAGCAGGTTCGAGCCGACGCCGACGACGGTCAGCGGAATTTCCTCCGGCACCGCCTTCAGGAACGTGGCAAGATCGTCCTCGTCGGCCGGCTGGAACAATGCGTCCGCGAGCCCGCCGGCTCGAAACCAGGTGATCTTGTCCATCTCGGCATTGGGCGTGATGCGGCCGCGCAGTCCGGCAAGCCGGTCGCCAAGCTTCTCGATCAACGCCTGGCCGCGCGTCATGTGATGGTCCCGCCGAGTTCCTTGGGCAGCGCATAGGCCCATTGGGTGATGTTGCCGGCGCCGAGGAAGACCACAAAATCGCCCGGCTTCGCCACCTCGCGCACGATCGGCGCAATCGCCGCCGGACCTTCGATGTAGCGTGCGTCGCGATGGCCGCCGGAGCGGATGCGCGACACCAGTGCGTCGGACGTAACGCCGTCGATCGGTTCCTCGCCGGCCGCATAGACAGGTGCCACCATTACCGTATCGGCGTCGTTGAAGCAGACGGAAAACTCGTCGAACAGATCGCGCAGCCGGGTGAAGCGATGCGGTTGGGTAACGGCGATGATGCGGCCCTTGGTAGCGCTGCGCGCAGCCTTCAGTACTGCCGTGATCTCGACCGGATGATGACCGTAATCATCGAACACATCGACACCGTTCCACGAACCGGTATGGGTGAAGCGCCGCTTGACGCCGGCGAAGGACGACAGACCCTTCTTGATTGCCTCAGCCGAAAGGCCGAGCTCGTGCGCGACGGCAATCGCCGCCGTCGCATTGGAGACATTGTGGCGCCCGGGCATCGGTAGCCGCAGACCTGATATCGTTATCTGGCCGTGCGTCTTGCGGTCGCGGATCACCACGTCGAATTCCGAAGTCGGGCCATCCATGCGATGATTGGTGAAGCGCACGTCGGCCTGCGCATTTTCGCCATAGGTGATGACGCGCCGGTCCTCGATGCGGCCGACCAGCGCCTGCACCTCAGGATGGTCGGTGCACATCACGCCAAAGCCGTAGAACGGCACATTCTCGACGAACTGGCGAAACGCCTCGCGCACTTTGTCGAAGGAGCCGTAATGGTCGAGATGCTCGGGGTCGATATTGGTGACGACGGCAATCTCGGCCGGCAGCTTGAGGAAGGTGCCGTCGCTCTCGTCGGCCTCGACCACCATCCATTCGCCGTCGCCCATGCGGGCATTGGTGCCATAGGCATTGATGATGCCGCCATTGATCACCGTCGGGTCGAGCCCGCCGGCATCGAGTAGCGTCGCCACCATCGAAGTCGTCGTCGTCTTGCCATGCGTGCCGCCGATCGCGACCGCCTGCCGGAAGCGCATCAGCTCGGCCAGCATTTCGGCGCGCCGCACGATCGGCAGCAACTTCTCTCTCGCCGCCTTCAGCTCCGGGTTTGATTTCTTGATTGCGGTGGAGACGACGACCACTTCGGCCTCGCCGAGGTTCTCGGCCTGGTGGCCGACGAAGCATTCGATGCCCTTGTCGCGCAGCCGCTGCACATTGGCGCTGTCGGCCTGATCGGATCCCTGCACCTTGTAGCCGAGATTGTGCAGCACCTCGGCGATGCCGCTCATGCCGATGCCGCCAATGCCGATGAAATGCACGAGGCCGATCGTCTGTGGCATCTTCATGCGTGCGTCTCCTTCCTGAATTCCGAAACGGATTTCCTGGACGCAATAGCCTCTGTCAGATCGGCGAGCAACCGCGCGGCATCCGGTTTACCGGACGATTTCGCCGCCGCAGCCATTGTCGCCGCCCTGCCTGGATCATCCATCAGCCCGCCGACAAGCGCAGCGATCCGCTCCACCGAAAGCGTGGATTGCGGATGCACCTCGGCGCCACCCGCTGCGGCAAGGGCCGCCGCATTCGCCGCCTGGTCGTGGTCGAGCGCGTGGGGATAAGGCACCAGCAGCGCCGGCCTGCCGATCACCGCGATTTCCGATACGGTCGACGCGCCGGAGCGCGACATCACCAGATGCGCCGCCGCGAGCCGCGCCGCCATGTCGGTGAAGAAGGGCGACACCTCGGCCTCGATGCCAAGCGCGGCATAGGCGGCTCTCACCCGCCCCACATCGTCGGCGCGGGCCTGCTGCGTGATCGCCAGTCGCCTACGCTGTGCATCGGAAAACCGGGCGATCGCCGCCGGCACCGCGTCGGAAAAGAACTGCGCGCCCTGGCTGCCTCCAAATACCAGAAACCGGAACGGCTCTTCGCCGGCCGAAGCAGCATAGGGTGTATTCGCGGCCTCCAATACTTGCGGCCTGACCGGATTGCCGGTGGTCACCGTCTTTGCGCCAGTGGCACTGATGTCTTCCGGCAGGAATCCGCCGGCAACGGCGTCGACGCGGCCGGCGAGCGCCCGGTTGGCGCGGCCCATGACCGCATTCTGCTCGTGGATCAGCGTCGGTACCTTGCGCCGGGTCGCCGCGTAAAGCGGCGGCAGTGTCGGATAGCCGCCGAAGCCGACCACGATGGCGGGCTTGATGCTGGCGATGACGGCGGATGCCTGCCTAACCCCACGCCAGATTTTCCAAAACGCGGCGAGCATAGCAAAGGGATTCTTCGAGCCCATCGTCGCCGACTGGATCGGATGGATGGCGGCCGCCGGGAACTGCCCGGCAAAGCGCTCGGCGCGGTCGTCCGTCGCCAGATGCACCGTCCAGCCGCGACTGGTCAGTTCATGTGCCAGCGCCTCGGCCGGGAACAGATGTCCGCCCGTTCCGCCTGCCGCCAGAAGGATAACCCCCTTCGCCATCTCACTCCGCCGGCATCGCACGCGGCGACGGCATGAAGCCCAGCTGCTTGCGCTTTTCCGGGCGCTTGCGCGTCAGCGCCAGCACCATGCCCATCGAGATGGCGATCGCGATCTGCGAAGAGCCGCCGTAGGAGATGAACGGCAGCGTCATGCCCTTGGCCGGCATCAGCTGCAGATTGACGGCCATGTTGATGACCGACTGCAGGCCGAAGACCGTAACCAGGCCGCCCACCGCGTAGCGGGTGAAATCGTCCTGCTCCCTGAGTGCCGTGTTGAGACCGCGCAGCACGATGAAGCCGAAGATGGACATGATGAAGAAACACATGATCAGCCCGAATTCCTCGCCGGCGACGGAGAAGACAAAATCGGCGTGGCTGTCGGGGATGACCCGCTTGACGGTACCCTCGCCCGGCCCGACGCCGAACCAGCCGCCATTGATCAGCGCCTCGCGGCCCATGTCGACCTGGAACGTGTCGCCCTCGCCGGTCATGAAGCGGTCGATGCGGCCGGCAACGTGCGGGAACACCGCATAGGCGGCGAACACGCCGCCGACCCCTGCAGCACCCAGCGCGACGATCCACAGCCACGGCAACCCGGCCATGAAGAACATCACCCCCCAGGTGCCGAGCACCAGCATGGTCTGCCCAAGGTCAGGCTGCGCCACCAGCAGCGAGATGACCAGCGCAAGCAGCAACATGGCGAACAGATTGCCCGGAATGTCGGGCTGGCGCTTGTGCTCGGCGAACAGCCAGGCGCAGATGATGACGAAGGCCGGTTTCAGGAACTCGGACGGCTGGATCGACAGGCCGGCAAGCGACACCCAGCGCCGCGCGCCCTTCACCTCGACGCCGATATAGAGCACCGCCACCATCAGAAACAGCATGATGCACAACATGACCAGCGCCATGCGCCGGATCTGCCTGGATTCAAGGAACGAGACGGCCAGCATTACCCCAAGCGCCGGAATGGTGAAGATGATCTGGCGTGTCGCGAAGTGGAAACTGTCTAGCCCGATGCGCTCGGCCACCGCCGGGCTTGCGGCGAAAGACAAAACGATGCCGAGCCCCATCAGCGACAGGAACGCCGCCAGGAACCAGCGATCGATCGTCCACCACCAGGTCGCCACAGGGCTTTTGTCGAGACGGCTTTGCATTATCGTGTCCCTCCGATGGGCTTCATGCCATCAATGGCGGTTGCGGCTTGCCTGAACGCCTCGCCGCGGACTTCGAAATTCTTGAACTGGTCGAAACTGGCGCAGGCCGGCGACAGCAGCACCACTGCCTCGCCGCTATTATCCCTGGCCGCATCGAGGGCGGCGTGTTCGACTGCCGCCGCCAACGTGCCTGATATCTCGTAGGGCACCGCTTCGCCCAGCGTCGCCGAAAAGGCCGGTGCGGCTTCGCCGATCAGATAGGCCTTGGCGATGCGCGGGAAGAAGCCGCGTAACGGCTCGATGCCGCCCTCTTTCGGCAGGCCGCCGGCAATCCAGTAGATACGCGCAAAGCTCGACAGCGCCGGTGCAGCGGCATCGGCATTGGTCGCCTTGGAATCGTTGACGAACAGCACATGCCCTTTGCGGCCGACCTGCTCCATGCGGTGCGCCAGCCCCGGGAAACTCTCCAGTCCGGATTGGATCTCGCCGAGTTCGAGCCCGACCTTGAGACAGGCGGCGGCGGCAGCCAGTGCATTCTGCGCATTGTGCTGGCCGCGCAACGAGCCGATGCCTTCGAGGAAGGCGACCCTGCTGTAGCGGCCGTGCACGGCTTCCATTAAATTCGTGCCGTCGGCGAAATAACCGTCGGTCAGCGGCAGGCGCTTGGAAATCCGAATGACCTGCCGGCCCGCACGCTCCAGCCGGTCGGCGATCTGGGCGCACCAGGAATCGTCGACACCGATGATTGCCGTCTCGCTGCCGGCCACCAGCCGCTCCTTGATCGAGGCGTAGTGCTGCATCGTGCCGTGGCGGTCGAGATGGTCCGGCGTCAGATTGAGCAGGACGCCGGCCGTCGGATTGATCGAAGGGGCAAGATCGATCTGGTAGGACGAGCACTCAACCACATAGTGCCGCTCGGGCTGCGGCGGATCCAGCGTCATCACTGCGCGGCCGATATTGCCGCCCATCTGCGTGTCGCGCCCAGCCGATTTGAGGATGTGCGCCGTCAGTGCCGTGGTCGTCGACTTGCCGTTGGTGCCGGTGATGGCAATGAAGGGTGCTGCCGGCGCCCGCGCCGTCCGCTCGCGGCAGAAAAGCTCGATGTCGCCGATGATCTCGACGCCCGAGCCCCGCGCGAGCTCGACGGTCCAGTGCGGCTTGGGATGCGTCAGCGGCACGCCGGGCGACAGCACGAAGGCGGAAAACCTTGCCCAGTCCGCGCCGCGCAGGTCCGCTGTCATGATGCCGACCGCACCGGCCTTGGCGACGCTGTCGGGATTGTCGTCCCAGGCCAGCACATCCGCGCCGCCCTCGATCAGTGCGCGCGCCGTGGCGATCCCCGAGCCACCGAGCCCGAAGAGCGAAACGCGCTTGCCTGAAAAGGATGCGGCGGGGATCAAGCGGCCTCCTATCTGAGCTTCAGGGTCGACAGGCCGACCAGCGCCAGGATGACGGCGATGATCCAGAAGCGGATCACCACCTGGCTTTCGGTCCAGCCGAGCTTTTCGAAATGATGGTGGATCGGCGCCATCAGGAAGACGCGCTTGCCGGTCATCTTGAAGTAGCCGACCTGGATGATGACCGAGAATATCTCGACGACGAACAGGCCGCCGACGATGACCAGCACGATCTCGTGCTTGGTCGCCACCGCGACCGTGCCGATCAGCCCGCCCAGCGCCAGCGAGCCGGTATCGCCCATGAAGATGGCCGCCGGCGGCGCATTGAACCAGAGGAAGCCAAGCCCGGCGCCGATCACCGCTCCAAGGACCACTGCAAGTTCACCGGTGCCGGGCACGAAATGGATCTGCAGATATTCGGCGAACACCGCATTGCCGGAGAGATAGGCGATGACGCCGAAGGACGCCGCCGCGATCATGATCGGCACGATCGCCAGTCCGTCGAGGCCGTCGGTCAGGTTCACCGCATTGCCGGCGCCGACGATGACGAAGCACGAGAACGGGATGAAGAACCAGCCGAGATTGACGAGAAACTCCTTGGCGAAAGGGAATGTCAACGATGACGAGAACGGCGCCTGGCCGTTGTGCATGATCACCCAGGCGGCGATGCCGGCGATGACGAATTCGAGCCCCAGCCGCGCCTTGCCGGAAAAGCCGAGATGCGACTGCTTGGTCACTTTGAGATAATCGTCGTAGAAGCCGATCGAGCCGAATCCCAGCGTCACCAGCAGCACCACCCAGACGTAGATGCTCGACAGGTTCGCCCACAGCAGCGACGAACCGACGATGCCGGACAGGATCATCAATCCGCCCATTGTCGGCGTTCCCGCCTTCTTGAAATGCGTCTGCGGCCCGTCGGCGCGGATCGGCTGGCCCTTGCCTTGCCGCAGCCTCAGCGAATTGATGATGGTCGGTCCGAAGATGAACACGATCAGCGCCGCTGTGATCAGCGCTCCGCCGGTGCGGAAAGTTATGTAGCGGAAGACGTTGAAGACCGAGATCTTGTCCGCAAATTCGACGAGCAGTGTTAGCATGCGCTTGCGTCCCCCGGACCGATCCTAGGTCTGTCTGCTGTTTGTGGCTTCCGCCGGAAACTTGCCGAGCAACGCCTCGACCAGCTTTGAAAAGCCTATGCCCTTCGACGATTTGATCATGACCACGTCGCCGGGCTTCAATTCCGATAGAAGAACCGGTTTCAGATCTTCCGCGCCGGCGCGGTACTCCGTCCTGATCTCGTCGGGCAAAACGTCGGCCAGCGCCCGCATTTCCGGGCCGCCGAGAAAAACCGTGCGCGTGTCGGTGCCGACGATCAGACCGGCAAGCGCGGCATGCAATTTCGCCGAATGGCTGCCGAGCTCGAGCATATCGCCGAGCACGGCAATGCGCCTGCCTTCGCCCGACACCGGCGTCGTGTTGAGCAGTGCCATTGCAGCGCTCATCGACGCCGGATTGGCGTTGTAGCTCTCGTCGATCAGCGTGATCGGCCCCCTGGGATGACGCAACACATAGCGCTTGCCGCGTCCGCGTTCGGGCGAAAGATCGGCCAGCGCCTGCGCAACCCTGGTGACGTCGGCGCCGACCAGATGCGCGGCGCCCAGTACGGCCAGCACATTCTGCACCATATGGCGGCCCGGCGCGCCGATCCTGGCGACAATCTCATGCCCGCCGATCTTGGCAGTGATAACCGAGTGATCGGCATTGAGCTCGCATTTGATCAGTTTGAAGGTCGCCCGGGCATTCTCGCCGAACCCGTAGACATGCTCGACACCGGCCTCTTTCGCCATCTTCTCCAGCAGCTTCCAGCGCGCATCGTCGCGGTTGAGAAGGGCGGCGCCACCGGGCTCCAGCCCTTCGAAAACCTCTGCCTTGGCCTTGGCGATCTCGTCCAGGTTGCGGAAGAAGCCAAGGTGAGCGGCTGCGATCAGTGTAACGATGGCGACATGCGGCCGGACCATCTTGACCAAAGGCCGGATCTCGTCCGGATGGTTCATGCCGATCTCGAAGACGGCATAGTCGCAATCCTGCGGCATGCGCGCCAGCGTCAGCGGCACACCCCAGTGATTGTTGAACGACTGCGCCGATGCATGCACCGTACCGACTGCGGACAGAGCATGGCGTAGCGCTTCCTTGGTGGTGGTCTTGCCCGCCGACCCGGTCACGGCAATCACCCTCGCCTTTGAGCGTGCGCGCGCGGCAACGCCGAGCTTTTCCAGAGCGACAAGCACGTCCTCCACGACGATCATCGGTGCTGTCAGCCGCCCCAGCGACGGCAGCTTGCCCTCGGCGACGACCAGCACGCCGGCGCCCGCCTTGATGGCGGCGGTGACGAAATCATGGCCGTCCATGGCCTCGCCCTTGATGGCGAAGAAAGCATCTCCCGGCTGCAGGCTGCGGCTGTCGATGGAAATGCCGGCGATGCCTTCAGGCATCGGACCGAGCGGCCGGCCATCCATGGCGGCAACCAGCGCCTCGGAGGTCCACAGATAGCTCACGCTGCTTGCTCCCTGAGCGCCGAGCGAACTTCCTCATGATCGGAAAAATGCAGCGTCTCGGTGCCGATGGTCTGGCCTTCCTCATGGCCCTTGCCGGCCACGATCAGCGTGTCGCCAGCGTGAAGCATCCCGACCGCCTCGTGGATGGCCTTGCGCCGGTCGCCGATCTCGATCGCACCCGGTGCGGCCGCGAGAATCGCGGCGCGGATCGTCTCGGGTACTTCCGAGCGGGGATTGTCGTCGGTGACGATGACGACGTCGGCCAGCCTTGTGGCGATCTCGCCCATGATCGGCCGCTTGCCCCGGTCCCGGTCGCCGCCGCAACCGAATACGACGATGACGCGGCCGGTGGTAAAGGGGCGAACCGAAGCCAGCACGTTTTCCAGCGCATCCGGCTTGTGCGCGTAGTCGACATAGACGGGGGCGCCGTTGGCGGCCGTCCCAACCAGGTCGAGCCGTCCCGGCGCGCCCTTCAATTTCTCCAGCGCCATCAACGCTTTGGCAACAAATGTTCCAGTCGAAATGGCGAGGCCGGCCGACACCAGCGCGTTGGCAATCTGGAAGTCGCCGGCCAGCGGCAAGTCGACTTCATGGAGAACGCCGTCCGCTTCGACCTCGGCGCGCTGGCGGTGGCGCTCGTGCTCGACCCGCTTCAGCCGCAGGAAATCGCCATGGCGTCCGACCGTCAGCACGTTCAGTCCCGCTGCATGCGCCGCCTTGATCGTCGGCTCCGACCACGGGTCGTCGGCAAAGATGATGGCCGGCGCGCCCTTCGGCAGCAGCGCGTCGAACAGACGCAATTTGGCGCGATGATAGTCCTCGACCGTCGGATGATAGTCCATATGGTCGCGGCCGAGATTGGTGAAGCCGCCGGCCGCAAGCTTGACGCCGTCGAGCCGGCGCTGGTCGAGGCCATGGCTAGACGCTTCCATCGAGGCGTGGGTGACGCCGGCCTCCGCCAACTCCTTGAGCAGCCTGTGCAGTGCCACCGGATCCGGCGTGGTCAGCGAGCCATATTCATTGCGGCCCGGCGCCACCACACCGGTCGTGCCGATCGAAGCGGCGACCAAACCCGCCTGCTCCCATATCTGTCGGGTGAATGCGGCGACGGAGGTCTTGCCGCTGGTTCCGGTCACCGCGACCATGGTTTGCGGTTGCTTGCCGAAATAACGGGCCGCACTCAGCGCAAGCGCAAGGCGCGGATCGTCTACGACAAGAACCGGAACTGGCAGCCCGGCGACCGCACTGCCCTTGCCGACCACGATCGCTGCAGCGCCGCGGCTCGCGGCCTCGGCTGCGTAGGCTGCGCCATCCGCCTTGGAGCCGGTGAGCGCGAAAAAGACGACGCCCCGTGTTACCTGGCGGGAATCCGACGAAATCCCTGTAACCTCCATGTCGAAGGAAGCTGTCCCCTCGACAGGCAGGATACCGGCTAGATTTTTCAGCTTCATCGAACCCCGTTCATTGCAACAAAATAGCGCGCAGTTGCCGGCGCGCCCCAAGAATCACTGATAGGAAACCAGCGTTGCACCATTTTCATGGCTGAAATCTGGCTTCACGCCAAGCATGGAAGCCGCACGTCGGATGATGTTTGCAGCCATGATGCCCGCGTTCGAGGCGGCCGTAGCACCCATGCCGGGCTTTTCCGGCTTCGGTTCGTCGGCGATCGTCAGCACTATGTATTGCGGATCGTCCATCGGGAAAGCCGCAACGAAGGCGTTGAAATTCTTTTCCTTCGAGTAGCGGCCGTTGACGACCTTCTCCGCCGTTCCCGTCTTGCCGCCCACCCGGTATCCTGGCACCCGTGCATTGCGGCCGGATCCCTTTTCGGCATTGAGCGCATAGAGATAGCGCATGCCCTCGACCGTCTTGTCGCTGACCACTTTCTTGGCCACCGCCATCGCCTGCTCCTGCGTGCGCGGCAGGAAGGTCGGGTCCATCAGATAGCCGCCATTCATCAGCGCGGCGCAGCCGACCGCTGTCTGCAGCGGCGTCGTCGACACGCCGTGGCCGAAGGCGATGGTGATCGAATTGACCTGCTTCCAGACCTTGGGCTCGGTCGGCCGGGCGACTTCCGGCAGTTCGGTCTGCATCTTCTCGAGGATTCCCAGGCGATGCAGGAATTCGCGGTGTCCGTCGATGCCAACCGCTTCGGCTTCCTTAGCCGAGCCGATGTTGGACGAGTAGATGAACACTTCCGGCACCGACAGCACCCGGCCCTTGCCATGGAAATCATGGATGGTCTGATGGCCGATCCTGATCGGGCGCGACGCGTCGAAACGGCTTTGCAGCGTTATCTTGCCGGAATCGAGCGCCATGGCGGTGGTGAAGCTCTTGAAGGTCGACCCCATTTCGTAGAGGCCAGCGGACATACGGTTGAGCCGGTCCTTGTCCTGCGCGTTATAGGGGTTGTTCGGATCGAAATCCGGAACCGAGGCCATCGCCAGCACCTCACCGGTCTTGACGTTGAGCACGACGGCGCCCGCGGCGATGGCGTGGTACTTTTCCATGCCGGTGGCGACCTCGTCGCGCACGATATGCTGGACGCGCAGGTCGATCGAGAGCTGCACCGGCTTCAAATCCTTGGCCACCGCCAGGCCCGACGCCTGAAGGTCGCTCAAACCCTGTTCGTCGATGTATTTCTCCATGCCGGAGATGCCCTGATTGTCGATGTTGGTGAGGCCGACAATGTAGGACGAGGTTTCGCCGGCCGGATAGAACCGGCGCTTCTCGGTGCGAAAGCCGAATCCGGGGATGCCGAGTTGCATGATGTCGGCCTGCTGCTTCGGCGTCAGTTGCCGCTGCAGCCAGACGAAGCCGGCGCCGCTCTTCAGCTTGTTATATGTCTGCTCGTAGTCGATCTCGGGAAGCACCGTCGACAGCTTTTCGATCGCCTCGTCGGCATCGACGATGCGGCGCGGCTCAGCAAACAGCGACGCCGTCTTGATGTCGGTCGCCAGCACTTCGCCGTTACGGTCGACGATGTCTGGTCGCGATGCGGTCACCCGGCTCTGTGGCCCGCCCGACAGGTCGGGATTCTGGAAACCCAGATAGACCAGCCGCCCGGCAATGGTCGAATAAATGCCGAAGAACACCGCCATCGTCATGACGATGCGGGTCCTGCCCTTGCCACCCGTCGCCTTGCGGGCGCCTTCGACCACGATCGATCCGCCTGCATTCGGCTTCGAACCGCGCTTCAGCAGCCTGACAATCTTTGGAAGTCTGGCGGCGATTGGAAATCCGGTGATCATTGGACGATACCTCCGGTCACCACGGGATCCTTGCCGCCCACATCGGCCATGCCGCCCAGCCGCTGCGATGAAAGGTCCTCGATGTTGACGGGTTTCGCCGGCAAATCGTCCAGCCCGACGATCTGGCGCGCATTGACCGGCTCCAGTCCGAGTTGCGATTTGTAGATTTCGGTGAGCTTCTGCAGGCGCGACGGCTGGGTAAGCAGGCTCCAGTCCGCCTTGAGCAGGTCGATCGTGTCCTCTTCATAACGGATCTGCGCCTGGATCTTGTGCACTGCCGCCAGTTGCTCCTCGGCCTCGCGCTTGGTCTTGTAGGTCAGGGCAGCCGCCGAAACCATGACGGCGATCAGGACTATGTCGCTGGTACGAAACACGTGCTCACCTCTCTCCCGGTCGATCGGCGCCGGGAAGCTTTGGGCCAGGCAGTTTTGGCAGGCCGAAAATCGAAAAATCGCCGGCACGCGCCGGCGCCTCTGTACGGATCGCAGCGCGCAGCCTTGCCGAGCGCGCCCGCGGATTTGCCGATATCTCGGCATCGCTAGGCGTCACGCCGCCGCCCTTCTTGGTGAAGGTGGCGGTGCGCACCTGCGCCTCGGGCAGATGCCGCGATCCGGTGGCTGAATCGGCTCGGTCGGCGATGAAGCGCTTGACGATGCGGTCCTCGAGGGAATGGAAGGTCACCACGGCAAGCCGGCCGCCCGGTTTCAGCACGCGCTCGGCGGCAAACAGTGCCTTGGCCAGTTCGCCGAGCTCGTCATTGACGAAGATGCGCAGCGCCTGGAAAACGCGGGTAGCCGGATGGATTTTGTCTTTCGGCGCGCGACCGATATGCGTCTCGATGGCATCGGCAAGGTCGAGCGTGCGCTCGAAGGGGCGTTTTTCGCGACGGCTCTCGATCATGCGCGCGATGCGCCCGGCATGGCGTTCCTCGCCGAGAAAACCGAAGATGCGGGCAAGATCGCCCACCTTGAAGGTGTTGACGACGTCGGCGGCGCTCAGGCCCGCCTGCGCCATGCGCATGTCGAGCGGTCCATCGGCCCGGAACGAAAAGCCGCGCTCCGGCTGGTCGATCTGCATGGAGGAGATGCCGATGTCGAGCACGACGCCATCGGCACTTTCAACCTGCTCGTCGAGCGTCGAGAACGGTGCCTGGACAAGCCTGAGCTTGCCGCCGGACTGCTGTTCAAGGGCCCGCCCCGCCGCGATCGCATCCGGATCGCGGTCGATGGCGACGACCGAGGCTCCGCTTGCCAGAATGGCCTTGGTGTAGCCGCCGGCACCGAACGTGCCGTCGACGATCACCTCGCCTTTTGTCGGCGCCAGCGCCTCCAGAACTTCGGCAAGGAGGACCGGAATGTGACGGGCTGGTCCGCCAACGGCATGAACTTCATCGCCGTCGCCCGCCATCATTCTGGCCGCTCCCCGGGCTTCGTCCCCTGCCGGAGCTGCAAAAGCCGGGCACGTGCTTCCGTCCCATAGGCGCTGAGCCGTCCCGGCTCCCAGATCTGAAAGAAATTGCCGCGGCCAACGAAGGCCACTTCCGCTGAAATGCCGGTATGCTCGCGAATGAAATCGCTCATCGTGATACGGCCGTCCTGGTCGAGCTTCAGAAACGTTCCATCGCCATGGCAGAAGAACGACATGTCGTCCGCCGTCTGCAGGAACGGGTCTTCCTGGGCGATACGCTGCTCGTACCGATCGAGCAGGTCGAGCCCACCGACATCCATCGCCGGGCGATCCAGGCAGCGTAGCGCATAAAGTTCCGAATAGCCGCGTTTCTGCACAACGGCACGGAAATGCGCCGGCACGGACACCCGTCCCTTCGCATCGATCCTGTTCACCGCGTTCGACAGAAACCGGTCCATTACGCGTTACGGCCGCTTGCGCCGCCGCACCCCTCTGCATCTTCCTGTCCGCGCCGCCCCGGCCCGGTCGACGTCCAAAACCCGCTTCATCATGACGGGCGAACGCAGGCAAACGCGCAGCCGCCGCGGCTGCCCGATTGGCGTACGCTTCACCCTGACACGGAACGAAGGCTTGAGTATCGGAATGGGATATCATGGGGTGTTATGGGCGTCAACGGGAACAGTCTTCAAAACGCGCCTGCCACGACTGGGGAGAGCAGCTTTGACGGCACTCCGGTCTTTATCCTCCATTAAGCCTAACGAAGCGTTTAGGGCCGTGTGGTCCAACCGGAGGCGGCTTGCTGCGGATCGCTGCCGCGCATAGCCTCGGGCATCTTCTTTTCCGGTCAGTAACGAGGTTTGAAACCATGTCCGAAACAGCCAAGTCGCGCGCCGCGGCACTTCCCCATCTGCGTCGCGGCAGGCTTGCCAAGGGCGAGCCGATCCCCTTGCCCCTGACGATGGCCGCCATCTTTCATGCGCCCGGCGACGCCACCGGCTTCGATCAATATGGCCGCTTCAGCAATCCGACCTGGGATGCGGTCGAGCACATGCTGGCGCATTTGGAAGACGCCCCATGCGTCGCCTTTCCCTCGGGGATGGCTGTCATCTCGGCGGTGTTTTTCGGCCTGCTCAAAGCCGGCGACCGTATCCTGCTGCCGTCCGACGGCTATCACACCACGAGAGCGCTGGCAGACCGTTTCCTGAAATCCTTCGGCGTCGCTTATGATGTCCGGCCAACATCGAGCTTCCTCGACGGCGGCTTTGACGGATATCGGCTTGCCTTCGTCGAAACGCCCGCCAACCCAGGGCTGGATATATGCGACATCGCAGCCGTCGCCGAAGCTGCGCACAAAGCCGGTGCGGTGCTTGTGGTAGACAACACGACGATGACGCCTTTCGGCCAGCGCCCGCTCGATCTCGGCGCCGATATCGTCATTGCCGCCGACACCAAGGCGCCAAATGGCCATTCCGATGTGCTGTTCGGCCATGTCGCCAGCCGCGACGCGGACATTATCTCGAGGGTGACCGACTGGCGCGAGACGTCAGGCGCCATCCCCGGGCCGTTCGAGGCATGGCTGGTGCATCGCGGCCTCGAAACGCTGGACGTGCGCTTCGACCGCATGTGCACCTCCGCCGAAATGATAGCGCGACGGCTGAAAAACCATCGCGCGATCAGCGGCTTGCGCTTTCCGGGACTGGAGAGTGACCCATCGCACAATCTTGCCCGCGCCCAGATGGAGCGCTTCGGCTTTCTGATCTCGTTCGTGCTCGCCTCGGAGGACAAGGCCGAGGATTTCATCAACAACTGCGCCTTGATGCAGGCAGCGACATCGTTCGGTGGCGTACACACCTCGGCCGAACGGCGATCAAAAAGGGGAGACGCCGTTGCGCCCGGCTTCGTTCGCCTGTCGGTCGGCTGCGAGCCGGTGGAAGAGCTTTGGCAGGCGATCGAGGCGTCGCTAGACGCAATCGGTGGCTGAATCGGCAATCACGAATTCAGATCGCCAGCGTCGATCTTGCGCCGGCCGTGCAGCACGCGAACGATTTCGATCGCCTCTTCCCTGACACGGTACAAAGTGAGGTATTCGCCGACGATCAGGTGACGGATGCCGGGCGCGATGTCTTCGCGCGGTGCACCTGAGAAGGGATAAGTGGCCAATTGCTGCCAGCGGGCTTCGACCCGATCGAGCAACCGATCCGCTGCAGCCTCGCTGTCTTGCGCAATGTAAAGCCAGATCGCGATCAAATCCTCTTCTGCATGTGCAGTTCGGATGATGGGCAGCAAATTCATGCCGCGCTGTCGGGTTTCAATCGTCTCCGCGCTTCGGCCTTTATTTCGTCGATCGACGCAAACCGCCCCGGCCCGCTGTCGATCCCCTCCTGCACCAGTCTGCGCAATTCCTCGACGGTGTAGCCGAGCAGGTCGCGCCGATCCTTCCATTGCCGCAGCGCGTCGCGGATCACCTCGCTTGCCGAGGCATATTCGCCGGCGGCGACCACGTCGTCGACCGCCGCCGCCAATTCCGGCGACAGCGTGATGCTGCGTTTGTCGACCTGTCCCATGACGCGCTCCTCAGTACTCCCGTCCAAATGGTACGATTAAATCGCACCATTTTCAAGGAATGCCGCGCTTGATTGCGGGTCGAAAAGTGAATCAACGGCTGCGCCCGAAGACGCAACCTGCTGATATCAGGAGATTTCCTTTTATCGGGGAAACTGCCAGCTGGCCTGTAAGCCGGGTTCTGTATGGCCCTCGCCCCTTACGGAACGAGAACGTGGCGGCCATTCATCTTGGGCGCATGTTGCCATACGCCTCACGCAACCTACCCGGACGGTGAGCCGGAAACAGCCCTCGAGGGTTTCCCCTCGCACCGCCCCTATTCGGTCTTGCTCCCGGTGGGGTTTACCGTGCCGCTCCTGTTGCCAGTCGCGCGGTGGGCTCTTACCCCACCCTTTCACCCTTGCCACGATTAAATCGTGGCGGTTTGCTTTCTGTGGCACTTTCCCTGGGGTCGCCCCCGCCGGCCATTAACCGGCACCGTGTCTCCATGGAGCCCGGACTTTCCTCACCCGCAGCCTTTCGGCTTCGCGGGTGCGGCCGCCCGGCCAGCTGGCAAGGCGTATAAAGGGGTTCGGAGCCGAAAACGCAAACGAAAAAGCAAGTTATCCCTTGTCAGGCGGGCGCTCCAAGTGCTGCCAGCTGCACCTTGACCTTGCCGCAATAGGCTGCGGATACCGGGTTCATCCGTGTGGCGGCGTGGCCGGCATTGTATTTCAGGATCGTGCCGCAGGTCGTGCCGCCGCCGAGATCCCGCGCCATGGCAAGGTACTTCATGCCGTATTTGATGTTGGTATCGGGATCATAGAGGCCCTGAACCGAACCGCTATAGCCCATCATCCTTGCCGTCGCCGGCTTGATCTGCATCAGGCCGATCTCGCCGGCGCTGCCGACCTGGTTCGGCTGGTAGTTGCTCTCGATCTTGATGACGGCATTGGCGAGCGACACCGGCACGCCATAGCTGGCGGCATAACGCGCAATGATCGCCGAATACTGTCCGCTGCCGCCGACAACCGCCACCTGGGGCGCTGGCCTGCTCTGCGGAGCGACCGACGCCGTTGCCATGCGGTCGATGCGTTTGCGGTTACGCTTCACATGCTGTTTGGCGATTGTCTTTCTCGCAGCGGTTGGCCTTTTGGCGGAGACTGGCTTTTTCGTCCTTACCGCGGCCGCTTTTTCCACTTTTGCGGTGGCGGTCTTCTCTACTTTTGCACCACCCTTCGGCATGGCGGTTTTGCCGGCTGCGGCACTGAAGCCCTGATCGGCCCGCTGGCTCAGCGGTGCGCTGTTCGCCGCACTGAAGGCAAAAGTCATTACGCCGGCAGCAATGGCTGCCGTTAAAACGGTCAATTTCTGCATGTGATCCTGTTCTGTTTGATCTGCACAAAGAACTTCGCGCAGATACCCTCAATCAACATCGGAACATCTGGGGGGATAGACGTCCGACAATCTGTACGGATCGCCTTTGACGACGGAATTGGCGCCAAAGAAGGCGACGCAAGTCACTTTGAGTAACAGATTGTAACTTTTAAGCTGGCAAAAGGTTATTTGAGAGAGGCTATCCTTACGGAAGCGAGCAGCCTTTCCAGCGTGCGGATCGTCGATCCATCAGCCATGCCGTCAACCAGGCGCTGCCGGAAATGCCGCTGAAATGCCTCGACCACGATTTCGGTCTGCCGGTCGAAAGCGCCGGTGATCTCGACGCGATAACCATAGAGCGCCAGCATCGACTGCAGCGCCTCGACCTCGGCGCCGGTATCGCCTGGCTTCAGCACCGCGCCGCGCCGGATCGGTGCTGCCGGCACAACATGGCCGATACCAGCGGCAAACAAGGCCTTCCATGGAAATTTCTCGCCCGGATCGACCTTGCGCCCCGGTGCCACGTCGGAATGGGCGAGCACCCGCTGCGCTGGAATGGAATGGCGCTCGACGATGCCGGCGCACAGGCCGATCACCGCGTCGATCTGCGGTTTTGGAAAGTTGCGATAGCCGAGCGTATGCCCCGGATTGACGATCTCGATGCCGATCGAACAGGAGTTGATGTCGCTCTGTCCGAGCCACGAGCTCTTGCCGGCATGCCAGGCGCGGTCGCTTTCCCTTACCATCTGAACAATGCGGCCGTCCTCATGGACCAGGTAGTGCGACGAGACCTCGCTTGCCGGATCGCACAACCATGCCTCGGCACCGGCGCCGGTCGCCATTCCGGTGTAGTGCAGCACGATCATGTCGGGTTCGAGAGTCCGGCGCCGTGGCCCGAAATTCGGCGATACCCTGACCTCGGCGCTCGGCTCGTCGGGCGGAAAGCCGCTCATGCGTGCCGCAGGCCTCGCTCGATCATTTCATAGGCCGCGTTGATCGCCGCCAGCCTGGTCGTCGCAATCTTGATGAATTCCTGCGGCAGGCCGCGTGCGATCAGCCGGTCAGGATGATTGTCGGAGACCAGCTTGCGGTAGCGCCTGCGGACCTCCTCGAACGGTTTCCCACGCTCGATGCCGAGCACAACATAAGGATCGGCGGCACCCAGATCGACATGCCGGGCCAGGATGCTCTGGTAATGCGCCTCATCGATGCGGAAGATCTCGGCGATGCGATGCAGGAATTGGCCCTCGCGCTCATGCACCAGCCCGTCGGCCTTGGCGATGTGGAACAGCCCGTCGAGTATGTCCTCGAGCATCAGGCAGTTCGAATGGCCCGAACCGCAAAGCTGCGCCATCCGCTCGGCATAGGTCTCGAAACCTGCAATGTCGCGTTTGGCCAAATCGTAGAGCCGCGCCACATTGCGCCTCTGTTCCTTCGGCACCTCGAATATTTCCTGGAAGGCGCGCACCTCGTCTTGCGTGACGATGCCGTCTGCCTTGGCCATCTTGGCCGACAGGGCGATCATCGCCACCGAGAAGGCGACGCGCCGGCGCAGATCGGCATCGCCGGAGAAAACCGTGCGCACGGCCTCGACCACTTCGGCGACGCCTGACGACGCTGAAGATGAAACGCGTGTGACGAAGTCGCCGAGGCGGTCCCAAATCGACATGGGGCTTCATAGGGCCAACCACCCATCGCTATCAAGCCAAGACAGTGCCGCAGGGGCTGGCCCAATCGATTTGGCGGAATGCCTGAGGCGACTGCCGTCAGTGCTTACCCATGGAAATCGGCAGATGGAAGCCGCTGCGCGCAAACCCGCGTCGTCGCACGCGGTCACAATGCGCGGGTATCGCAAGCAGCAGAAAGGCCGGCGTATGAGGCCGGCCTTCCTTGGCTGTCACATTGACTACTGCGACTACTGCGACTACTGCGCCGGGGCAGCCGGCGCAGGCGCCGGAGCCGGAGCCGGCTCGGCAGGCTTGTTTGCGTCAGGGGCAGCCGGCTTCATCGTCTGGTCGGATGCCGGCGGATTGGTGCTCTGCGTCGTGGTGTTGTCGGTGCCGCTGTTGCTGCAGGCGGCAAGGCCAAGCAGCGCAAGCGCCGACACCGACGCAAGAATGAGTTTCTTCATGACATCTCTCCTCTAATCACGCCTCCGTTACCGGCGGCGGTCGAGAACACAATGCGTAAGCTGCGCATGAGTTTCGTAACGTTGCATTTCTGCCTGTAACATATTCCAATCACTTGACGATTGCCGGTCAGGGCCTCGCGGGCTAACAGATCGAACAGGGAAAATCCCGGGAGCCGCTGCCATGACCGCAAAATGGGATTTCTGGATCGACCGCGGCGGTACCTTCACCGACGTCATCGGCCGTGACCCGGAAGGCGGGCTGCATCCCAGGAAACTCCTTTCGGAAAATCCCGGAGCCTATGCCGATGCTGCCATCCAGGGCATTCGCGAACTGCTCGGTGTCCAACCCGGCGCTCCAATCCCCTCCGCTCTGATCGGCGATGTAAAAATGGGCACCACGGTTGCCACCAATGCGCTTCTCGAGCGCAAGGGCGACCGTGTGCTGCTGCTCATCACCAAAGGGTTCCGCGATGCGCTGAGGATTGCCTATCAGGCCAGGCCCGATATCTTTGCCAAGCAGATCATCCTTCCCGAACAGCTCTATGAGCGTGTCGTCGAAATCGACGAAAGGGTTCGCGCCGACGGCAGTGTCGAGCGCCTGCTCGACATTGCTTCGGTACGCCCGGCTATTGAGCAGGCCAAGGCGGACGGCATCGATGCGGTCGCGATCGTCTTCATGCATGCCTGGAAACATCCCGAGCACGAAAAGGCGGTCGCCAAAGTCTGTCGAAAGCTCGGATTCTCGCAGGTCTCGGTCAGTCACGAGGTCTCGCCGCTGATCAAGCTGGTCGGCCGCGGCGACACCACGGTGGTCGACGCCTATCTGTCGCCGATCCTGGCAAGGTATGTGCAGAAGGTGGCGGACGAACTGGGTGCCGCGCCAATCTCCCCCCTTGTAGGGGAGATGTCGGCGAAGCCAACAGAGGGGGGCACTGTCCCGCCAACATCTCAGTCTGTCACGCCCCCCTCTGCCCTGCCGGGCATCTCCCCCACAAGGGGGGAGATTGGCCAATCCCCTCGCCTCATGTTCATGATGTCGTCGGGCGGCCTCACCGCCGCCGACATGTTCCAGGGGAAGGATGCGCTGTTGTCCGGCCCCGCTGGCGGAGTCGTCGGCATGGTCGAGACGGCAAAACTCGCCGGTTTCGGCAAGGTCATCGGCTTCGACATGGGCGGCACCTCCACCGATGTCGCCCATTACGATGGCGAATACGAGCGCGCCTTCGACACCGAGGTCGCCGGCGTGCGCATCCGCGCGCCGATGATGCGCATCCACACCGTCGCCGCTGGCGGCGGCTCGATCCTGCATTATGAAGCCGGCCGCTTCCGCGCCGGGCCGGATTCGGCCGGCGCCAACCCCGGCCCGGCCGCCTACCGGCGCGGCGGTCCACTGGCCGTCACCGACGCCAATGTCATGCTGGGCAAACTGCAGCCCGAGTTCTTCCCGGCCATTTTTGGACCGGGCCAGGACGAACCGCTCGACGTGCAGACGGTTCGCGAAAAATTCACCGCGCTTGCCGCCGAGATCGGCGACGGCCGCTCGCCGGAAACCGTCGCCGAAGGGTTCGTCACCATCGCGGTCGAAAACATGGCCAACGCCATCAAGAAGATTTCGGTGCAGCGCGGCTACGATGTCACCGAATACCTCCTGAACTGTTTCGGCGGCGCCGGCGGCCAGCACGCTTGCCTGGTCGCCGATGCGCTCGGCATGGAGGCGGTGCTGATCCATCCGTTCTCCGGCCTGCTGTCGGCATACGGCATCGGCCTGTCCTCGGTGTTTGCGTCACGCCAGCAGGCGCTGCTGAAGCCGCTGGTGGAGGACTCCGGGGCGGCGATCGATGAACTCATCGCAACGCTGCGCAAAGCCGTCATCGACGAACTCGCCGCGCAAGGCATCAGCGAAGACGCGGTCGCCTCGAAACCGGTGCTGCAGATCCGCTACGACGGCACCGATACCGCGCTGCCCGTGAACTTCGGGCACGGCTCGATCGCGCAGGCCAAGGCGGACTTCGAACTGGCGCACAAGGCGCAGTTCGGCTTCGTCTACGACGACAAGCCGATGATCGTCGAATCGGTCGGCGTCGAAGGTACCGATACCGGCGGCACCGGCCGCGACGAAAGCGATTCAGTTGTTGAAGACGTGGCCGCAAGTTCTTCCGGGACCCGGAAAATCTTCGTCGACGGCGTCTGGCGCGACGCCGGCATCTTCCCTCGCGAAACACTGAAGCCCGGTAACAAAATCGCCGGCCCCGCTTTGATCATCGAGCCGAACCAGACCATTGTCGTCGAGCCGGGCTGGCAGGCCGAGATCACCGCCAAGGACCACGTATTGATGCGGCGCGTCGAGAAGAAGCGCCGGCACGCCGCACTCGGCACCGAAGCCGATCCGGTGATGCTGGAGGTCTTCAATAACCTGTTCATGTCGATCGCCGAACAGATGGGCGTAACGCTGCAAAACACCGCCTATTCCGTCAACATCAAGGAGCGGCTCGATTTCTCCTGCGCCGTTTTCGACCGGAATGGCGCGCTGGTCGCCAACGCGCCGCATATGCCGGTGCATCTCGGCTCCATGGACCGCTCGGTGGAGACCATCATCCGGCTCAATTCCGGCGACATTCACCCCGGAGACGTCTTTGCCCTCAACGCCCCTTACAATGGCGGCACGCATCTGCCTGATATTACGGTAGTGACGCCGGTGTTTGAGGAAGAGCGCCCAATCTCCCCCCTTGTGGGGGAGATGTCGGCGAAGCCGACAGAGGGGGGCGCTGTCCCGCCGACCTCTCATTCTGTCGCGCCCCCCTCTGCCCTGCCGGGCATCTCCCCCACAAGGGGGGAGATCGGCCTATCACCGAAGATCCTCTTCTACGTAGCCTCGCGTGGCCACCATGCCGACATCGGCGGCACCGCGCCCGGCTCGATGACGCCGCTTGCCACCACCGTCGACGAAGAAGGCGTGCTGTTCGATAATTTCCGCATCGTCGATCGCGGCCGGTTCCGCGAGAAGGACCTCGCGACGCTGCTCACCGACCATCCCTATCCGGCGCGCAATCCGCACCAGAACATCGCCGACCTCAAGGCGCAGATCGCCGCGAACGAAAAGGGTGTCGCCGAGCTGCGCAAGATGGTCGCGCATTTCGGCCTTGGCGTCGTCGAAGCCTATATGGGCCATGTCCAGGACAATGCCGCCGAAAGTGTGCGCCGTGTGCTAGAGCGGCTGCCCGACAGTTCCGAATACGAATATCCGACCGACACCGGCCAAATGATCAAGGTGAAGATATCGGTCGACCGGCGGAAGCGCCAAGCGACCGTCGACTTCACCGGCACGTCGCCGGTAATGAAGAACAATTTCAACGCACCCGAGCCGGTCGCCCGTGCCGCGGTGCTCTATGCCTTCCGCGTCATGGTCGAAGACAACACCCCGATGAATGCCGGCTGCCTGCGGCCGATCAACATCATCATTCCCGACGCCTCGATGCTGAAGCCCGCCTATCCCGCGGCAGTCGTCGCCGGCAATGTCGAGACCTCGCAGCACGTCACCAACGCGCTATTCGGCGCCATGAGGGCGATGGCCAATGCGCAAGGCACGATGAACAATCTCACCTTCGGCAACAAGCAGTACCAGTATTACGAGACGATCTGCTCCGGCTCGCCGGCCGGCCGGATGAATGACGGCCGCGGTTTTGCCGGCACCTCCGGCGTCCACACCCATATGACCAATTCGCGCCTGACAGATCCCGAAGTGCTGGAACTGCGTTTCCCGGTACTGCTCGAGGATTTCCATATCCGCGAGGGCTCCGGCGGCAAAGGCAAATGGAATGCCGGCGACGGCACCAAGCGCACCGTCCGCTTCCTCGAAAAGATGGAATGCGCGATCCTGTCCTCGCATCGCAACCGCCCGCCGCAAGGCCTCGACGGCGGCGGCCACGGCGAGGCCGGTTCGACCAAGGTCCGCCGCAAGGATGGCCGCGTCGAAATCCTGAAGGCCTGCGACCAGACGGTACTCGACGCCGGCGAGGCGGTCATCGTGACAACGCCGACCCCAGGTGGATTTGGCCGCCCTTAGCGGAGGCATCCAGAATTCGCTCCGGCGAGTCAGGTGGTGTGGTTCTCGAGAACCGAAGCGGAGCGGACATTTGGGTCCGTGAGCATCGGAAGCGCAGACAACCGCATCAGATGACCGCCGGAGTAGAATTCTCGATGCCTCCGGCTGTCACCGGCCTGTCATGACCCTGCGCTACCCGCTTGCGGCAAAGCAAACGGGGAATCGCCTTGCCATGACGGACATTTCTGGAGAACTGGTTTTTCGCCGCGGCAAGGAGGTCGGCAAGGCCGTCTACCAGAACCGCCCGTTGTCGAAGGCTGGTATCTCCGAACGCTTGTTCGCCTTCCTGTTCTCCGGCCTCGTCTATCCGCAGATCTGGGAAGACCCCGAAATCGACATGGACGCGATGCAGCTCGGCGAGGGCCACCGCATCGTCACCATTGCCTCCGGCGGCTGCAACATCCTCGCCTATCTCACCCGGTCGCCGGAAAGGATCGATGCCGTCGACCTCAACGCTGCCCACATCGCGCTGAACCGGATGAAGCTCGAAGCCGTGCGTCACCTGCCGTCGCAGGGCGACCTTTTCCGTTTCTTCGGCGCGGCTGAGACCGGGCACAATTCGCAGGCCTACGACCGCTTCATCGCGCCGCATCTCGATCCGGTCAGCCGCCATTATTGGGAGCGGCGCAACTGGCGCGGCTGTCGCCGCATCGCTGTCTTCGACCGCAATTTCTACCAGACCGGCCTGCTTGGCCTGTTCATCGCCATGGGCCACCGCACCGCAAAGTTCTTCGGCGTCGACCCGGCCGGCATCATGGACGCCAAGAGCATCGCCGATCAACGCCGTTTCTTCGACGAGGAGCTGGCGCCGGTCTTCGAAAAGCGGCTGCTGAAATGGGCGACATCGCGAAAGGCTTCGCTGTTCGGCCTCGGAATTCCGCCGGCCCAGTACGATTCGCTGATCACCTCGGGCGACGGCACCATGGCCAGCGTGCTGAAGGCCCGGTTGGAAAAACTCGCCTGCGATTTCCCCCTGAAGATCAATTATTTTGCCTGGCAGGCCTTTGCCCGCCGCTATCCCAACCCGGGCGAGGCCGCCCTGCCCGCCTATCTCGAAAAACGCAACTACAAGACCATCCGCGACAATGTCGATCGCGTCGCCATCCATCACGCCAATCTGATCGAGTTCCTTGCCGGCAAGGATGCCGGTTCGGTCGACCGCTTCGTCCTGCTCGATGCACAGGACTGGATGACCGACGACCAGCTCAACGGGTTGTGGGCCGAGATCACCCGAACCGCCTCCACCGGCGCCCGCGTCATCTTCCGCACCGCAGCGGAACCCAGCCTGCTGCCCGGCCGCGTCTCGAATTCGCTGCTTGACCAATGGCGCTACGAGAACGACGCCTCGCGCGAGTTTTCGGCGCGCGACCGCTCGGCCATCTATGGCGGCTTCCACCTCTATGTGAAGCGGGCCGCATGAGCACGACCGACTTGCCGGCCAGCCATGCCGAGCTGATGGACGGCGTCTATCGCTGGCAGCGTCATGTCTACGACCTGACCCGCAAATACTATCTGCTCGGCCGCGACCGGCTTATCGACGGACTGGATGTGCCGGCCGGCGGGACCGTGCTCGAGCTCGGCTGCGGCACCGGCCGCAACATCATCCTCGCCGCCCGCCGCTATCTCGGCGCGCGCTTCTTCGGCCTCGATATTTCGGCCGAGATGCTGGAGACGGCCACCGCCGCCCTTGCCCGCGAAGGCCTCTCCGGCCGCGTCACGCTGGCGCGCGGCGATGCCACGGATTTCGACGCAAAGGCGCTGTTCGGCGTCGAAAGTTTCGACCGCGTCTTTGTCTCTTATTCGCTGTCGATGATCCCTGGCTGGGAAAAGACGATATCCGCGGCTCTTGCTGCCCTGTCACCGGGCGGCTCGCTGCATGTCGTCGATTTTGGCCAGCAGGAAGCCCTGCCCGGCTGGTTCCGCACGCTGTTGCGCGGCTGGCTGAAAAAATTCCACGTCGAGCCGCGTCAATCGCTGCGCGCGGTTCTGGATTCGGAATCTGCAAGAACCGACGCAAGCTTCCGTTTCCAAACGCTCTATCGCGGCTATGCCTGGCTCGCCGTGATCGGCCCAGGTCGATAGCCAGGATGTGTTGAGATTCAGGTCAGGCCGAGTCGAAAACGGTGGGGTCCGAGAACCGGAGCGGAGCGTACTTTTGGGTACGCGAGCACCGGCCTACGCCGGCCGTAGCCTTAACTGCCACGACCGCTCATGAGTGCTTTGGCCGGCGAAGGCCGGAAGCGCAGGAAACCGCCGTTTGCAGGCCGGCATCACCTGAATATCGCTACAGCCTAGTGCAGCGCCTTGACCAGCGCCGCTACCATCGCCTGCGGCCGGTAGCCGAGCCTGGCCGGCGTCAGGCCGAGCCGCACCACAACCAGCTGCTCCGAGGGGACGATCGCGGCCGTTTGTCCGTCATGCCCCTCCATCCAGTAGGCGTCCTTGGGCAGGCCGGCGGCAATGCCGGCGCCGGGGTTTTCCTCGTCGCCCGGCCCTTCGATCCATAATTGCCCCTTGCCATAGACCTTCGAGGCAGTTGCCGGTTCCCGCATCCAGTCGACGAAGCCGGCGGGCAGGATCTCCTTGCCGTTCCAGACGCCGCCCTGCAGCAGGAACTGGCCGAAGCGCGCCCAGTCGCGTGCCGTGGCATAGAGGTAGGACGAGCCGACGAAGGTGCCGTGCTCGTCGGCCTCAAGCACTGCACTGTGCATGCCGAGCGGATCGAACAGCGCGGTCCTCGGCCAGGCCAGCGCCTTGTCCTTGTCGCCGATGGCGTCCTGCCACAATCGGGACAGCATCACCGCCGTGCCACTCGAATAGGAAAACACCTTGCCAACCTCGCCGGTCAGCGGCTTGGACCCGGCAAAGCCCGCCATGTCCGGTTCGAGATAGAGCATGCGCGTTACGTCGGCGACGTCGCCATAATCCTCGTTGAATTCCAGCCCGCTCGACATCGCCATCATGTCGGCGAGGCTGATCACGGCGCGGCCATCTCCCTTCCAGGGACCGAACAGGCCCTGGTTGGTCATCGCCAGCTTGCCCTCCTTCACCAGCGTGCCGACGATCGCCGCATTCACCGTCTTGGTCATCGACCAGCCCAATAGCGGCGTCTTTTCGGAAAAGCCTTCGCCATAGCGCTCTGCAACGATGCGGCCGTTCTTGACCACCACCACCGCCCGCATGCCGGCACCGGTCATTGCTGGATCGTCGAGGATCTTCGCGACCTCTGGATCCTGCGAGGCACCGACATCGTCGCCTTCCGGCCAGATCGCATCGGGCAGCGGCGCCGGCGTCGGTGCAGCTCCGGCGACAGCCTCGGCGGCGGCAATACCGCCGTCGGGAACCGAGGCGCAGCCGAGCCCGTCGCGCGCAACCGCGACACTCTTGCCGAGCACACCGAACAGGCCCGCCGAAACCGTTCCCTTCTCCTTGTCGACCGACACCCTCATCAGCTTCAGCAGCGGATGACCCGGCGCCTGCACATCGACGGCAAGCACATCGTCGGCGTCCCGCCCGGCGATGAAGACGTTCGAGCAGACGATCTTGGCCGCGTAACCGGAACCGACGCGGATCAGTTCCGGCGGGGCGAAATACAGCCAGGCGGCGAGTATCGCGGCGGCCAGCACAGCCAGGCCGAGCAGCCATTTGACGAACTTCAAAAGGATCTGCATTTTGAGTTCCCTCGGCGCGCTCGATCTATGTCATCGATTTGCCGCCATTGTTTCGGCAAAATCGCGGCTCTTGTCGAGCGCCGTCAACCGAATATCAACCATGATCGGCGATCACAGGTGTATGTCACCCAAAAGCATGCCCTTGGGCCTGACCCGAGGGTGCGCAGCGGTTCTGGGACAACGACATGCACAGACAAAAGAACTAAGCGCGTCGAAACGATGCGCTTAGGACAGACCGGGCGATCCTGTGGGGTGACCGTCCGGCGGGGCTTGAATGCATGCGTCCCAAAACTGCGCAACGGTTTGGGAATGCATGAAACGAAGATCAAGGCGCATCGCGTAAGTCGGTTTCAGACACGCCGCGCCCGGTCGAGGGGCCACCCGCGGAAAGACCCATCAGCGGCCGGCTGAAACCGGCTCAGGAAGTAGCGATGCGCCGTTTCGCGGTCCTCATCACGCTGATGTTGCTTGGTGCCTGCTCGACGGTCGAGGATCTGACGCCATCGCTGTCGTCGTCCAGCGCCGCGATGGTTGCGGTACGCGCGCCGCGTTTTGCCGATTCCGACCCGCATGAATGGGACAGCGGCGCACCGTGGAGCTATGCCGTCCACGGCACCGACGTCTCCAAATACCAGACCTCGATCGACTGGCCGGCGGCCAGGGCCAGCGGCATCTCCTTCGCTTTCATCAAGGCAACCGAAGGCGGAGACCGGTTCGATGAAGCTTTCAACGAGCATTGGAGCCGCACCAAGGCGTCGGGCATTCCCCGCGCCGCCTATCATTTCTTCTACTTTTGCACGCCGGCCGCTACCCAGGCGCGCTGGTTCATCCAGAACGTGCCCAAAGACAGCTCGGCCATGCCGCCGGTTCTCGACATGGAATGGAACCCGAAATCGCCGACCTGCAAGCTGCGGCCCGATGCCGCCACGGTACGCAGCGAGATGAGCACATTCCTCGAAATCGTCGAAAAACACTACGGCAAGAAGCCGATCATCTACACGTCGGTGGACTTCTTCGAAGATAATGGTTTATCGGGCTTCCGCAATTACCCCTACTGGCTGCGCTCCGTGGCCGGGCACCCGCGCCAGAAATACGGCAGTCATCCCTTCACCTTCTGGCAGTATACCGGAACGGGTGTCGTGCCGGGCATGGCCGGAAACGCCGACATCAGCGTCTTCAACGGCTCCGAAGCCGCCTGGAAGAAGTGGTTGCGGCAGAACACCCGTTGACACCGGGCCTGTCGCCTGCTTTTCGACACAGCCAATGACGAATGCCTGCAACCGCCGGTAATCTTCTTGGAAGGATAGCGATGCGATTGCGCTTTGGACTTCTCGCGGCGCTGCTCCTGAGCGCCGTGCCGGCCGCGGCAGAGCAATGCGGCGGCGATTTCGAGGCATGGAAGCAGGGTGTGGCGGCGGAGGCCAGGGCGGCTGGCGTCGGCGCTGCCGGCCTTGATGCGCTGGAAAACGCCACCCTCGATGAGAAGGCATTGGCACGCGACCGCGCCCAAGGCGTCTTCACCCAGACCTTCATCGAATTCTCGAACCGCATGATCTCGTCGCATCGGCTGAAGCAAGGTGCGGCCAACCTGCAAAAATATGCCGAGGTCTTTGCCCGCGCCGATCGCCAATTCGGCGTGCAGGCGCCGGTCATCGCCGCTTTCTGGGCCCTGGAAACCGATTTTGGCGCCGTGCAAGGCGATTTTCATACGCTGAACGCGCTGGTGAGCCTCTCGCATGACTGCCGCCGCCCGCAGCTGTTCCGGCCGCAGATCGTGCCGCTGCTGATGTTGATCGATCGCGGCGTGGTGCCGGCCGACGTGACCGGTGCCTGGGCCGGCGAGATCGGCCAGACGCAGATGCTGCCTTCCGACTATCTCGGCCACGGCGTCGACGGCGACGGCGATGGCCTGGTCGACCTGCGCGGCAGCGCGCCGGATGTGATCATGAGCACGGCCAGCAAGATCCAGTCGCGCGGCTGGAAGCGCGATCAGCCCTGGATCGAGGAAGTCCGCGTGCCCGACGATTTGCCGTGGGAGCAGACGGGACGCACCAACAAGCTGCCGTTGACGCAGTGGGCGCAGTGGGGCGTTACCAGGCCCGACGGTACGCCGCTTCTCGACAACCGCATGAAGGCCGGCCTGGCATTGCCTATGGGTCGCAAGGGGCCAGCCTTCCTGACCTACGACAATTTCGACGTCTATCTCGAGTGGAACCAGTCCTTCACCTATGCCCTGACCGCGGCAAATCTTGCCGCCCGGCTGGGGGGCGCGCCGCGCTTCGATCCGCGCAACCCCGAACCCGGCCTCAACGGCGACCAGATGAAGGCGCTGCAGACCAAGCTCGAGGCGAAAGGCTATGATGTCGGTACCGTCGACGGCATACTGGGCACCAACACCCGCGAAGCTATCCGCAAGGAGCAGATGCGGCTGGGCCTGCCGGTCGACGGCTGGCCGACGCCGGAGCTGCTGGCCAGACTGTGAGGGTGGTGAATGGTGAAAAGGAATAGCACCGGAGCCGCACTGGGCACCAGAGCTACTACTATTCACTATTCACTATTCACCGCCTCGCCAGCAGGAAATCGATGAACGCTCGCAGCGGCGCCGGAACCTGGCGGGAACTCGCGTGATAGAGATAAAAACCCGGAAATCTCGGCGACCAGGCTTCGAGAAAACGAATGAGCTTTCCCGCTTCGATCCACGGCCGGACCTGATATTCCAGCATGTACGCCACGCCGACCCCATCCAGAACCGCCCCGATCATCAGTTCCGTATCGTTGATCGTCAGGCCGCCGCTGACGGCCACTTCCAAGGCACGTTGGCCCCGGGCGAACTCCCATCGATAAAGATTGCCGCCGCTCGGCCACTGGAAATTGATGCACTGGTGCTGATGCAGGTCCGCGGGGTGACGCGGCATCGGGTGATGCTCCAGATAGCTCGGCGCCGCCACTGCGGCCATCTCGAGTTCCTCGCTGAGCTTCACCGCCACCATGTCCTTGTGCAGCCGCTCACCCAGTCTGATCCCGGCATCGAAGCGGCCCTCGACGATGTCGGTGAGCATGTCGTCGACAATGATTGTGAGGGTGATATCGGGATAGGCGCGGCGGAAATCGCCGAGGATGGGCGCGATGAAACGCATGGCGGCGATGCGCGGAACATTGATGCGCAGCGAGCCTGCCGGCCGGCCGCGTGATGCATGAGCGTCGGCTACGGCCCCTTCCAGTTCGCCGAACGCCGGTGCGATGCGGGCAAACAGCTTCTCGCCCTCAGCGGTCGGCGACATGCTGCGCGTGGTGCGGTTCAGCAGGCGGACACCGAGACGCTCTTCCAGCCCGCGTATCGTCTGGCTGAGCGCTGGAGGCGAAATCCTGAGCTTGGCCGCGGCACGGACGAAGGTTCCCTCTTCGATGATTGCTGCAAATGCCGTGAGTTCGGAAAACTCGCTTCCTCGCATTATGTACCTCAGGCTTAACAAGTCAGTTAGATAATAGGCTATTCTCTTAGCAATAGCATGCCTCTAGCTTTCCCTGGAACGCCGCTCGATCGAGGCGGCCGTCATCAGACGGAAGGAGAAGCCATGCATCGTCCACTCGAAGGCAAAACCGCACTTGTGACCGGCAGTTCACGCGGCATCGGACGCGCCATCGCGGAGGGGCTCGCGGCCAAGGGTGCTGCCGTGGTCGTCAACTATGTCGGCAACGAGAAGGCAGCCAGGGAGGTCGTTGCCGCCATTGAAGGGAATGGCGGAAAAGCCGTCGCCATCCAGGCGGACGTCTCCAGTCTCCCCGACATTCGCAGGCTGTTCGAGGAGACCGAAAGGCAGATGGGGCCGATTGACATCGTCGTCGCCAATGTCGGCGTCGCCGTCATAAAGCCGCTCGTCGATGCCACCGAAGCGGACTTCGATCACGTCTTCGGCGCCAATGCCAAGGGCACCTTCTTCACGCTTCAGGAGGCGGCGCGCCGCGTTCGCGACGGTGGCCGTATCATTGCCGTCTCCACCGGTGGAACCAGGATGTTCTTCACGCAGACGGCGCTTTATCTCGGCAGCAAGGGAGCCGTCGAGCAGTTCGTCCGCGTCCTCTCGCGCGAACTCGGTCCGCGCGCCGTTACCGTGAATGCGCTTTCACCAGGCTTCACCGACACTGACCTGCTCCCCGAACGGGACCGCGCCGTGGCCGCCGGCATGTCGCCCTTCGGCCGGATCGGAGCACCACGCGACGTCGCCGATGTCGCGGTTTTCCTGGCTTCCGACGAAGCTCGCTGGCTTACCGGCGAGAACATCCAGGCCGGCGGCGGCGTGGCCTGACTACGGGGGGTGAATGGTGAATGGTGAATGGTGAATGGTGAATGGTGAATGGTGAATGGTGAATGGTGACAATTCACCGAAGCGGACGGAACGCAAGAACTACTTCCAATCACTATTCACTATTCACCATTCACCATCAACTAATCCGCCATCGTCTCCAGGCTGGCAAACCCCTGCGGCGCATCGCCTTCGTCGAATGGCGTCGCCACCTCGACGAAAGTATCGGGATAGAAGCCGTTGAACCGTGTTCGGAGCGACAGCGAATAGGCGCCGATATGGCCGATCTCGATCCAATCGCCGGTATCGACGGTTTCGGGCAACCAGAACGGCCGCGACAATATATCGACGGAATCGCAGGTCGCGCCGCAGACCTTGAACGGCACGATGGTCTTGTCCTCGCCATTGCGCGAGCGGATCGCCGGATCGGGGATGAAGCGAGCCGGCAGCGTGATCTTGCCGGTCCATGAATCCGACAGCGACGCCCAGATGCCGTCATTGATGTAGAGCCTTTTGCCCTTGCGCAGCAGCACACGCACAATCAGCGACAGGCAGCGCGCCACGATCACCCGGCCGGGCTCGGCCACCAGCGGCATCTGGTCGAACTGGTACTCCTGGAGGTCGCCCGACAGCCGCGACATGATCTGGCCGAGCGACGGCATCTCCGGCTTGCGGCTGTTCGGATCATGACCGTATTCGGCCGGAAAGCCGCCGCCGACATCGAGCCCGGCAATGTCGAAGCCGACGCGGTTGCGCACCCAGTCGGCGGAGGCCAGCGCCCGCTCATAGGTGTCGGGATCCTCGATCTGGCTGCCGACGTGAAAGCATAGGCCGACCTTGTAGCCCGTCCGGTTCAGCCGTTCGGCGAGTTCGACCGCATTGGCCGGTCCGGCGCCGAACTTCTTCGACAGCTCGTAGGCCGCCGAGCCTTTCGTCTGGATGCGCACGAACACGGTGATCGCGCCCGGATCGATGTCGAGCGCCCGCACCACCCTGGTCAGCTTGGTGATCTCGTCTTCATGGTCGAGCGAAATGACGCGGATGGCGTATTTTTCCAGCGCCAGCCTGATGTCCGACTGCGCCTTGACCGGGTGCATGTAGAGCATCTCGGCGTCGGGCGAGACGGCGCGCACGGCGGCGAATTCGCCGGGCGAGGCCACATCGAAGGCGCTGACGCCGGCCTCGACCAGGGCGTTGAGCACGATCTGTTCGCCATTGGTCTTGACCGCATAGGCGGTCTTGCCGGGAAACATGCCCATGAACTGTTTGGCGTCCGCCTTCAGCACCTGCGGGCGGAAGCAATAGATCGGATCGTCCGGGCGAAGCGCCAGCGCTGCCTCGCGGGCATTTTCGAATCGCTGCATGGACGAATCCCTTGACTGAGGCTGCGCACAATTAATCGAAGCTAGCGGCTAATGAAAACAATTCTATGTCTCGCCGCCCCGGCTTCGCGGCGCTACGCCGTTCTGTACCGCCGGTTATGGGCGAGCCAGGCCATCGCTCAGGTTTTGGGTGGCCCTTGCGGCCGGATCGGATATGGCGTGAACAGATGCCTGACGAGCAAGGCATCTCGTCTGGGAGGACGACCAATGGCGATAGCTGCCACCAACACTGTGCGCGGTCCGATGGTGCTCAAAGACTGGGCGCAGCTTCTGCTGCTCGGCGCCATCTGGGGCGGTTCGTTCTTCTTTGCCCGCATTGCGGTGGCGGAACTTCCGCCGCTGGTGCTGGTGCTGTTCCGCGTCACCATCGCGGCCGCGGCACTGCAGCTCTATCTTGCGGTCCGCGGCCCGTCGTTTCGCCTCGCCTTGCCGCATGCCGGCCTGTTCTTCCTGCTGGCGTTCGCCAACAACGTCATCCCTTTCTCGCTGATCTTTGCCGGCCAGACCGAGCTTGGCGCCGGTGTCGCCTCGGTGCTCAATTCGACGACGCCGTTCTGGACGCTGATCCTCGCCAACGCCCTGACCAGTGATGAAAAGCTGTCGTGGAACAAGCTCGCCGGCATCGCCCTCGGTATCGCGGGAACGGCGGTGATGATCGGTCCCGGCCTTGTCGCCGGGCTCGGCGGCCCGGTCTGGGCGAAATTCGCGCTCATCGGTGCCTCGGTCTCCTATGCGGTTGCGCTGATGATTGCCCGCCGCTTCAAGGGTGTCCCGTCACCGGTCATTGCCACCGGCCAATTGACTTGCTCGACCATCATCATGATCCCGGTCGTTTTGTTCACCTATGATGCCGCCAATCTGTTTTCGGCCTCGCCGCCGGTCTGGGCGGCGGTGCTGGCGCTGGCGCTGCTGTCGACGGCTTTCGCCTATATCCTCTATTTCAACCTTGTCGCCTCGGCCGGCGCCACCAACGCCTCGCTGGTCACGCTGATCGTGCCGGCCAGTGCCATCCTGCTCGGCTTCCTGTTCCTCGGCGAGCGGCTCGAACTGTTCGAACTCGGCGGCATGGCGCTGATCGCGCTCGGCCTCGTCACCATCGACGGTCGCCTGTTCGGGCGGCGTTAGAGATGGCACAGCGAAGTTGTCGCTTCCGATCGTGCGCTATATGGGCGTGATCGCGGGAACAGATGAACCCTGCCATTCCAGACGCCAGATACCGCCTTGCCGGAGATTCTGAACGAGATCGGGAAGGAAGGCGGCAAGGCAGGTCCCGCCAACATGTCTCACGGAAGGATACACAAGACCGGTCGCGGCGTCTTGCTTGCGGAGTTGTTTCGCCAGCGCCTGACCGGCCGGATAGGCTAAGGCGGTATCCGGATCGAGCACCGGGTCCTTGCTGAACTCAGCACCGCGCAGATCGTGAAACGAGCCTATGAAGTCGGCAACGAGCTCCGCGTAGTCGGTGACGTTTTCGAACCGTTCGATCGCGGCAAGCTCTCGCGTCAGATGAAACGAGACCTCGCCGAGCGCAGTTTCCGCATCGAACGCACAGTACCAAGCGCCCCTGGCATCATCGTTGAAACGATTGCCGCCCGGACGGGTGTAAGCGAACGCCGCATTGATGAAGGTGTAGCCTGGCCTCCCGAACACCAGTTCGCGCGGATCGAGGTCGGGCAATCCCCCTTGCTGCGCCTGAAGGCGGCCGCTGGTGGCTCCTTCGAGCTCCGCAAGGTCTTCCAAATCTCCATGATTCCTGGCCAACGGCATCAGGACCGGTTCCTTGAGCCTGCCTGTCGAAATCAGCCGGATCGTGTCGCGCTGGGAAATGTCAGCGCGCGGCGGGATCTGCATTCAAAGTCCACCGCGCAAGGCGTCGATGTGTTGGCGAACCTGCAGCAGTTTCGGAATGCCGCCCTCGATCATCACGTCCAGGGGGCGCCGGCCACCATAAAGAGGCCCTTTGTTCGGTAACCGCACCCATTCATCGGCAAGCGCTTCGGAAAACAGAAGCCGCAGTCCTTTGAAGATGCCGATCAGGGCGCTGATGCGTGTCAGCGAATCCTGGGAGAGAACGCCCTCCCATTCGCCCTTCTTCATGCGGAACCAGGTTCTCTCCGACACGTCGCCGATCAAGGCACAGATCTCGGTGCTGGTCAGATGCCAGATGTCTGCGAGCCTGACGATGCCGGCAACAGCAGCTGGCGTGATCCGCGCCCGTGCCGAGGCATCCGCCAGATTTGCCGGCAAAGCCTGATTTGCAGGATCGCGAACAGCATAAGCGACACTCATTCCGACCTCCAACACTTGGCAGGCAATATAGTGCCAATTGGCAGCATATTCAAGTCCGGGCTATCCTCACACCGCGCTGCTGGTTGCCCTTCGCGTCATGTAGCGTCCAGCATCCGGCTGGACGTGCAAAGGACGTTTCGAATCTTCGTTCGTTCCGAAATCGATTCCGATTTCTGGCGCGGTAGCGCTGCCATTCTCGTTGCTGCCTCGGCTTTGCCACAAATTATTCACAGGTCCCGAGCCGGCTTTTGACAAAGAGTTTCAATGCCTAACGGCAAACGGCAGGTCGCAAATTCCACAATCTCGTCGCATTGCAGCAAAGTTTCTGCTTGCCTGTGGCACAAATGACCCTAGACTCTCGCCATAGCTCTTTAAGAGGAGGCTATGACATGGGACTGACGAGGCCGATCAACGCATTGATGATTTGTGCTGCGTTTGCATTCATCGGCGCCCTCATTATGGGCGTCCTTCCATAAGGCCGCTGAGCGGGGGAAGACCAGCACCGAATACTCCAAATCATTGAAAAGGCCGGGCATTTTGCCCGGCCTTTTGCATTCCCCGATCTTTGGCATTTCAAAAAGGAGCTTGCCGCTTTACGCCGCGGCGGATCCCGCCGCCTCGACGTCGTGCGACCTGATGCCGATCATGTGGCAGATGGCAAAGACCAGATCGGCCCGGTTCATCGTGTAGAAGTGGAAATCGCCGACGCCGCGCTCGACAAGGTCCAGCACCTGCTCGGCCGCCACGGCAGACGCCACCAGCGCATGCGTTTGCGGGTCGTTTTGCAGCCCATCGAAGCGCTCGGCCAGCCATGCCGGCACCAAGGCTCCGCACCGTGCCGAGAAGTTGGCGACCTGGGTGAAATTGTGCACCGGCAATATGCCCGGCACGATCGGTATGTAGATGCCGGCCCGCCGTGCCCGCTCGACATAGCGTTCATAGAGATCGTTGTCGAAGAAGAACTGGGTGATCGCCCGCGTCGCTCCGTTGTCGGCCTTGCGCTTCAGCATGTCGAAGTCGGTGGCGAAATCCGGGCTTTCCGGATGTTTTTCCGGATAGGCCGAGACTGATATGTCGAAATCGCCGGCGCCCTTCAGCGCATCGACCAGTTCGGCGCCATTGGCATAGCCTTCCGGATGCGGCCGGTAGGCCGCGCCGACGCCCTCGGCCGGATCGCCGCGCAGGGCGACGAAACGCTTGACGCCCATGTCGGCGAACTCCCGGATCACCGCATCGACCTCGTGGCGCGCCGCATCGACGCAGGTCATGTGCGCCGCCGGCGTCAGCGTCGTTTCATTGAGGATGCGCTTGACGGTACGGGCCGTGCGCTCGCGGGTCGAACCACCGGCGCCATAGGTGACCGAGACGAATTTCGGCCTGAGCGGCTCCAGCCGGGTGACCGTGTCCCACAGCCTTGCTTCCATGTCGTCGTTTTTCGGCGGAAAGAACTCGAACGAAACCCTGACCTTGTCGCCGATGTCGGGGCGGCGGGAGAAGCGGAACTGGTTCATCAGGCGGTTTCCCCTATCGGATACGCATTGGCCGGTTGTCTGTCGTTGGAAGGCTCGGCAATCAGCATGCGCCGATCGCGGCCGAGCCAGAGTTTGACGGTGAGCTTGGCCTCGTTGCCGCCGCGCGGCTCGAATTCCTGGCTGTCCTCGAGGTCGAGGCCGGCCTCGGAAAACCAGTCGCCAATTTGCCGGTCGGAAAAGCCGAGGCGCATATGCGCGTGCTCCTCGCGCAAGAACTCCAGCGTGTGCGGCGCGAAATCGACGATCACCAGCCGGCCGGCCGGGCGCAACAGCCGCGCCGCCTCGCGGATGGCGCGGGCGGGATCGTCGAGATAGTGCAGCACCTGATGGATGGTAACGAGGTCGAAGGCGTCGCGCTCGACCGGCGGCGCAAAAATGTCGCCCTGGCGCACCTGCGCATTCGAAACGCCCGCCTTGTCGAGATTGGCGCGCGCCACAGTCAGCATCTCGCGCGACATGTCGATGCCGACGCCGCGCCGATAGAGCGGCGAAAAGATCTCGAGCAGCCGTCCGGTGCCGGTGCCGAGATCGAGCATCGACTGGAACGGCCGCTTGCCGACGACTTTGATGAGGGCTGCCTCGACCGCGCGGTCCGGCACATGCAGCGAGCGGATATGGTCCCAGCTTGCGGCGTTTACCGAGAAATATTCGGCAGCCCGGTCCTGCCGCTTGCGCTTGACCGCGGCCAGCCGTTCGAGATCACGCTCGACCTGCGGATCGGCGCCGCGGATGCCGGAAACCAGCCTCAGCACGAAATCGCGCGAGGAGTCGGAATCCGATAGCCGGAAGAACGCCCACGAGCCCTCCTGGTAGCGGCCGATCAGCCCTGCCTCCAGCAGCAATTTCAAATGGCGCGAGACGCGCGGCTGCGATTGGCCGAGGATTTCGGTGAGATCGGACACCGTCAGATCGCCGCGCGACAGCAGCGCCAATATGCGCAGCCGGCTGGATTCGGCAGCCGCCTTCAATGTATCTACCATCGTGTCGAGAGCGACATGCATGCGAGCATTCTCTTTGAAAAGATATAAACATATGTTTATGTCGGTTTTGATAGGCTTGCAAGCGCTATGTCGCTTCCGGACAAGAAAATGACGCATGCGTCGCGGACCGCGCAAGCCCGCAAGCATGATCGAGGCGAGACCCATGTTCGAAACGCGCAGCGGCGAAAAGCTTCTGGAAACCGACCCGGCAACGATGCCGCCGGATGGCCACATCGTCTTCATCGGCCGCATCGCTTCGCCTTGGATTACGCGGGAGACCTGCCCCAAAAACATGAAGGCCGCGCGGGAGACGGGACAGCCGGCGGCTCTCACGATCGATCCGCTCTATCGGGACGGCCTGCTTGGGCTGGAACGCGCCAGCCACGTCATCATCCTGTCCTGGCTGCACCATGCGCCGCGGCAACTGATTGTCCAGAAACCCCGCCATGCCACGGAGCCGAAAGGCGTCTTTTCGCTGCGCTCCCCTGCCCGGCCGAACCCAATTGGGCTGCATGTCGCCAAGCTCGTTACACTCGACATCGACATCGGCCGCGTCGAGCTTGACGCCATCGACGTGCTCGACGGCACGCCGGTCATCGACATCAAGCCCTATTTCGCCTCGACCGATGCCTTCGCCGAGGCGACCATGGCTGGGCGGAACGAGACGTCCAGATCGGACGAGCGGTGAGCGCCCCGACCGGCCGCCGCCGCGCCATCGCCAAGGCGCTGACAGCGCTTCTGCCGCTGGCGCCCTATGCCGACATGGAAAAGATCCGTGCCGATGCCGGCGCCGTGCACATGAAGAGCTTGCCGCCGAGCATTGCCGTGTGGCTGGCGACGATTGCGCATATTCGTCACGCCCACACCGACTACGAAAAGCTGCTCGCCGACGGCTATGACCGCGATTCCGCGCGCTTCTTCGTCATCGAACAAACCAACATCGCGCTGACCCGCTGGCGTGCCACCCGTCTGCTCGACGATGAGGATGAGGCGTAGAGGACGGCAAGCAGACGCGTCGAGTTCTGCGGCGCCCCCTCTGTCCCGCCGACGTCAGGTCGGCAACAAAAAACCCGCCTCGGGAGGCGGGTCGTTGGAGCCAATTAGCACCATACCCAAATTAGTAGCATAGCTGCCGGCACAAAGCAAGAACAAAGTTGCTCGCCTTCAGCATTGAATCGCGACTTCGTTTCAGCATGGGTTTTGAGAGGTCCAGGGACAGTGCCCCTCTGCCCTGCAGGATATAGGGGTACGAAGGAACGCGGCTCGACTGGCAACACCGCCTTGCCTGGACTCACCTTCAGGCCCGGTAAATCCACTGCTCGGGCACGCGCACCGATATCTCCTCGCCGGCCGTGATCGTGCCGGGCTTCTCGACCCAGGCGACGAGCCCGCGCAAGCGCTTTGCCGCCTTCGGGAACAGCAGCGCGCCGGCCTCGTGGTCGGCCATCCCGGCCTTTTCGGCGACTGATCGGCCGGCGATCCGGCAAGGCCCGTTCTGCGCGTCGATCTTGACGGTCGCGCCGCCTTTGAAGAACAGCAGCGAGCCGGATGGCAGCATCGAGAGGTGCGGCAGGCCTTCGATCAGGAGATTGGCGCCGATCCATTCAGGCTTGATCTCGGTAATGCCCATCCGTTCGGCAACGATTGCCAGTTCGTCCGCCGCGACGATCGACAATTGCCGTTCGTTGCGCATCTCGGTGCCGCGCGGATACCAGGGTTCCCGCCCGCCGGAGCGCCGCGTCGTGCCGGCGTGGAAATCGCCTTCGATACCGTCGAAGCCGAGCTGCAGCGTATCCACCGCTCGTGTCTCAAAACGATCGAATGATGCGAGATAGAGCGCCGCCACCCTGGCGGCGAGTTTTCGCGCCGGCACGATCTCGACTGGATTTTCGGTTGCGGGAAACAGATCCGGCATTGGTCTCATTCCTAGCGACGGGATGCAATTAGCCGAAGTCGATTTATAGGGTCCAGTCGAAAGCGTTGATGCTCCAATCAAGACGGCTGATACGGGTCGGCACCACCAGCGTCCTGGTTGAATCGAGCCCTTGCACAAGCGTGCCGCATTGCTGCCGCGCTGCATCGGTTGATAATATCGGTCAGGTTAAGCCTGCGGAGGTTTATCGTGCATCCCGCATCGGCAATCGCGCAGCTCTGGCTGCTCTGGGTCGTCTCATGGGCCGCGGCCGCCTTCTGGGCCGACCGGGCAGAAAAACGCGCCGGCTTCGAGGCCGAACTGCCCTACCGGGCCGTGCTGGTGGTCGGCACGATCCTGCTCTTCATCCCGGCGCACGGTTACGCCGGCCCGCTGAGGCTTTGGACGCCGAACCTTGCCGAAGCGTGGATCTGCGTCGCGCTGATTGCCGCCGGCCTGGCATTTGCCTGGTGGGCGCGGCTGCATCTCGGCCGCCTGTGGTCGGGCACGGTCACCGCCAAGGCAGAGCACCGCGTCATCGACAGCGGCCCCTACCGGCTGGTCCGCCACCCGATCTACACCGGGCTGCTTCTGGCAATCCTCGCCACCATGGCGGCGAAAGGCACCCTCTGGGGCATCGCTGGCGCCGCCCTTCTCACCGCCGGCATCATCATGAAGGCAAGGCTGGAGGAGCGTTTTCTGCGCAGCGAACTGGGTAGCGCTTACGACGACTATGCCAGGCGCGTTCCGATGCTGGTTCCGTTCGCGCCGAGCTAATGCATGTCGCCCAAAAGCATGCCCTCGGGCTTGAACCGAGGGCGCACAGCGGTTTTGGGACAACGAGTCTAAAGCATGCGCAACAGCGCGCCCCCGATCGAGTAGCCGGCGCCGAAGGCGCAGAGCAGGCCATAGTCGCCGGCCTTCATATCGGCATGGTTCTCCGACAGGGCGACGATTGCGCCGGCGGCGGCGGTGTTGCCGAGGCGCTCCAGCACCATCGGCGCGCGGTCATGATCGACGTCATGGCCGAACGACAGTTTCAGGATCATGGCGTTCATCCGCGCATTGGCCTGATGCAGCCAGAAGCGCCGGATCGCTTGCGGCGTCAGCCCGTGCTCGGCCAGGAATTCGACGATGAACTTGTGGCCGGCGACCGTGACTTCCTTGAACACCTTGTTGCCGATCTGCTTGATCAGATTGCCTTCCAGATCGATCATGTACGGATCGTCCTGGGTGGCGCGGGTGTAATAACCGAGATTGGTGCGGATGCTGTTCGACATCTGCGTCCAGGCGCGCGTGTCGAGCACCTCGAAGCGCCCCGGCCGCTTCTCGCCTTGCGCGAGCCCCTCGACGATCATCGACACGGAAGCGTCGCCGAAGATGAAATGCGTCTGCCGGTCGCGAAAATTGAGATGGCCGGTGATGATCTCCGGCGTCGTCACCAGCACGCGTTTATGCGCCCCTGCCCGCACCAGGTTGACGGCGATGTGCAATGCCGCCGCCGCCGACGAGCAGCCAAGCCCCATATCGAAGCCGGCGCCTTTCGTCCCCATCGCCTGCTGCATTTCGATGGCGATCGCCGGATAGGGCCGCTGATGGTGCGAGGCGGAGCAGATCACCAGGTCTATATCCCCGGGCTTCAGCCCGGCATGATCGAGCGCCTTGCTGGCCGAGGCGATGCCGAACTCGGCCTCCAGCGACAGCGCATCGTCGGGCCGCGCCGGGAAGCGCGGCGCCATGCGGTTCGGGTCGAGGATGCCCTCCCGTTCGATGACATGGCGGGTCTGGACGCCCGAGGCATGGACGATGAAGGCACTGTCCGATTTCTGCAGCAGCGGCTCGCCCGATACCTCGCGGCGGACGTTCTCCATGTCCACCCAGCTGTTGAAGCTGGCGACGAGTTCCTCATTGGTGATCGAAGCTTCGGGGATCTCAACGCCGATGCCGCTGATGATGACGCGATGCATTTCCAGTTCGTCCCGTGCGCAGGCGTTGCGGCTTCATGTCGACGCCGCAAAAAGCTCGGCGCAACCTCTTTTGCACCTAGCCAGTTTATGCCGGCTTAAATCAAGTCCCTGGAAACAGTCTTTACCAGGCGCAGAGCTTGGTATTGGTCTGCGGGTTGTTCCAGCAGGCACCGTCATCGCGGCTCCGCACGAATTGCCCGGGCAGCGGCACGTTGCGGCGGCCGAGATTGACATAGCCATAGGCAAAACCCGGCCCGTCGATCTCCAGGACGTAAGTCGGATAGCCCGGCGCCGAGCTGCGAAAGCTGCCGGCATCGTCCAGCGCCCGGTAGCTGCAGGAGAAATAGCCGTCATCGCTGGTGAAGCAGCGCGCTCGCTTGGCCTGCGCCGATATCGAAAAGGCAAGCATAGCGGCCGCACAAATACTGCCGCCGAAAACCATCTTTTTCAGTGTCATCATCCACCCCCCATGGCCCATGAAGGGCCGTGCCCCAGTGAGATGCGCATGACGGCGAAAGCCGGTCAAGCACCCGCTGCTGGCTGTTTTTGGGTGTAGCTAAGAGCTTCTAAGCAGAACGCCGCGCCACGATGAAGAGACGGGGAAAGCGCAGCAATACCTTGCCGCTTGCCGTTTTCGGATAGGCTTCGCTGATCCTGGCCGTGTAGCGCGTCAGGAAAAGGAGCCGCTCGTTTTCGTCGAGCGGATCGAGGAACGGCTTCAGCCCCGTCGACTTCACCCACTCGACGATCGCCTCGGCATCGGCCAGCGGATGATTGTAGATCGTGTGCCAGATATCGAGCCGATCCGAGAATGGCGACAAAAGGTCGTAGTAGAACGCGACCGGCGGCAGCGGCGCGCGGGCCGCGCGCTCGAGCTTTTCGACAAACGGCATCTCGGCCGCGGTCTCCCGCATCAGCCGGTGCGAAGGCTCGGCCATGTTGTCCGGCATCTGCACGGCAAGCGCGCCGCCAGGCGCCAAAAATCCCATCAGCCGCTGGAAGACCGCCGGATGCTCCGGCAGCCACTGAAACACCGCATTGGCAAAGATCACGTCGACTGGTTCGGCCGGCTGCCACGCCGCCGCATCCGCCAGCGCAAAGCTGACGCCGGGCAGGCGCGCCTTGGCCTTCTCGATCATGTCGGGCGAGGTATCGAAGCCGCTGATCTGCGCCTGCGGCCAGCGCTCGACCAGCAATTCGGTCGAATTGCCCGGCCCGCAGCCAATGTCCACGACCCTGCGCGGTGCCGGCACCTGCACCTGCGCAACGAGATCGCGCGCCGGGCGGGTGCGCTCATCCTCGAATTTCAGGTAGAGGGCGGCGGACCAGTCGGCCATCTTGGTTCCTCAGATCATTTGAGAATTCGCCGCCCTGTAAATGTCTTACCGCGTCAGCCGCTTATACGTCATGCGGTGCGGGTTGACCGCTTCCGGGCCGAGACGGCGGATCTTGTCCTGCTCGTAATCCTCGAAATTGCCTTCGAACCATTCGACATGGCTGTCGCCCTCGAAGGCGAGGATGTGCGTCGCCAGACGATCGAGGAACATGCGATCGTGCGAGATGATGACGGCGCAGCCGGCGAAACTCTCGAGCGCGTCTTCAAGTGCGGCCAGCGTTTCGGTATCGAGATCGTTGGTCGGTTCGTCGAGCAGCAGCACGTTGCCGCCGGTCTTCAGCATCTTGGCCAGATGCACGCGGTTGCGCTGACCGCCGGAGAGATTGCCGACCTTTTGCTGCTGGTCGCCGCCGCGGAAATTGAACGACGCGCAATAGGCGCGGGTGTTGGCTTCGAACTTGCCGAGCTTGACCACTTCGGCGCCGCCCGAGATCTCTTCCCAGACGGTCTTGGTCGGGTCGAGTGCGTCGCGGCTCTGGTCGACATAACCAAGCTTGACCGTCTCGCCGACGCGGATGGTGCCGGCATCGGGCTTTTCCTGGCCGGTGATCATGCGGAACAGCGTCGTCTTGCCGGCGCCGTTCGGGCCGATGACGCCGACGATGCCGCCGGGCGGCAGCTTGAATTCGAGATCGTCGATCAAAAGCGTGTCGCCAAAGCCCTTCGACAGGCCCTCGACCTCGATCACCACATTGCCGAGCCGCTCGCCGTGCGGAATGACGATCTGCGTGTCGCTCGGACGCCGCTTGTCGGCTGCATCCAGCAGATCCTGGAACGCCTGGATACGGGCTTTCGACTTGGTCTGCCTAGCCTTAGGGCTCGACTGGATCCACTCGCGCTCGCGGCCGATCGCCCGCTGGCGTGCATCGTCCTCGCGGCCCTCCTGCTTGAGCCGCTTGGCCTTGGCTTCGAGATATTTGGTGTAGTTGCCTTCGTACGGGATTCCGCGGCCACGATCGAGCTCGAGGATCCAGCCGGTGACGTTGTCGAGGAAGTAGCGATCGTGGGTGATGATCATCACCGCGCCCGGATAGGCGCGCAGATGCTTTTCCAGCCACGCCGTCGTCTCGGCGTCGAGATGGTTGGTCGGCTCGTCGAGCAGCAGAAGGTCAGGCTGGCGCAGCAGCAGCTGGCACAGCGCGACGCGACGGCGCTCGCCGCCCGACAGCTTGGTGACGTCGGCCTCCTTGGGCGGGCAGCCGAGTGCCTCCATCGCCATCTCGACCTGCTGTTCGAGATCCCAGAGGTTGAGCCGGTCCATCTCGTCCTGCAGCTTGGCCGACTCGTCCGCCGTCTCGTCGGAATAGTTCATCATCAATTCGTTGTAGCGCTCGATGATGGCGGTCTTGGCGGCGACGCCTTCCATGACGTTCTCGAACACGTTCTTGTTCGGATCGAGCGCCGGCTCCTGCGCCAGGTAACCGACGGTAGCACCCTCGGCCAGCCAGGCCTCGCCGCTCCACTCCTTGTCGATGCCGGCCATGATCTTGAGGATCGTCGACTTGCCGGCGCCGTTGGGGCCGAGGATGCCGATCTTGGCGTCCGGGTAGAAGGACAGATGAATGTTCTCGAGCACCTTCTTGGTGCCGTAGGCCTTGTTGAGGCCGGCCATGTGATAGATGAACTGGCGTGCCACGCGCGCTTTCCCTGAAAAGTCGACTGATGTCGGATTTGAATGGAAGTTGGGCGCTATGTAAGCGATGCGGCCCCGAACGGCAAACAGTTTTGGCCCTAGAGCAATTCCAGGAAAAGTGTGAAACGGTTTTCCGTCCGGAATTGCGTCAAAAACAAAAAGATGGGGCGGTTCAGCGTTTCAGTGAAACGATGAACCGCCCCCAGGCGGATTTGGTCGCACCCGCAAACGCTTAGCCGCTTCATTTCGTGCCGGCGCCCGGGCGAAAGCTCCGGTTAACCATTCCGCGTCAAAACAGTGTTGGATGGGAAATCGCTGGCAGCCGCGATTTCGGGGAGAGAGATCGGGCCGTGCTGAACAGTTTCCTGCTTTTTGCCGAAGCGGTTCTCTATTTCGGCATCATGGTCACGCTTTTTCGGTTCAGGGGCCGCATCGGCCTCGGCGTCTTTGTTTGCGCCCTTGGCGTCATGCATTTCCTGGAAACCTATCTCGCCAGCGTCTTCTACGTCGCGCTACCGTTCGGCATGGTATCGCCGGGTTCGGCCGTGCTGTTTTCCGGCAAGCTGGTCATGCTTCTCCTGCTCTACATCAAGGAGGACGCGGCAACCGTCCGCCAGCCGATCTACGGCCTGCTGCTCGGCAATACCCTGATGATCGGGCTCGTGCTGATCCTGCGCCTGCACGACATCGCACCGCTGCCCGACGGCAAGCTTCCCGACATCGGCTTTATCGACGAGATGGGCTGGCTGATGGTGTGGGGCACGACGCTGCTGTTCGTCGACGCCATCCTGATTATCCTGCTCTATGAAAAGCTCGGCAAATATCTGCGCAAGGCGCTTTTCACCCGAATCCTAGTCTCCGTCGCCTGCGTGCTCACCTTCGATCAGGCAGGTTTTTTCACGGCGCTGCATTTCGTCACCGGTGCGCCGGTGGCGGTGTTCTTCGGCGGCTGGTTCGCCAAGATGGCAGCGGCCCTGATCTACAGCACCATGCTGGTCGCCTATATCAGGTGGTTCGAGGCACGGCAGGTGCCGGCGCCGCGTGGGCTTTCCGACATTTTCGACACGCTGACCTATCGCGAGCGCTATGAAGCGCTGGTCGAGCACGTCGGTCGCGACGGCCTCACCGGCCTGCTGCAAAGGGGTCGCTTCGACAGCGAAGGCGAGGCCTCCGTGGCAACCAGCCTGCGGACCGCCAGGCCGCTCAGCCTGCTGATCATCGATGTCGACCACTTCAAATCGATCAATGACCGCTTCGGCCATGCCGAGGGCGACAAGGTGCTGAAAGCCCTGGCGATTTTGCTTGGCGAACTTGTCGGGACCGAAGATCAACTGTTCAGGATCGGCGGCGAGGAATTCGCCATCCTCGGCTGGCGTCCGCAGCCGCTCGCCAGGCTGCTGGGCGAAACCGTCAGGCAAGCGGTCAAGACGTCCGCAAGCACCAGCCGGTTCGACATCACCGTCAGCGCCGGCATCTCGACGGTCAGCGAGACCACCCGTTGCCTTGCCGATCTCTTCGCGCTCGCCGACCAGCGTCTCTACAAGGCCAAATCGACGGGGCGCGATCGCGTTGTCGGCGAACCGGGCGGCAGCGAAGCAGACGGCCGCAACACATGGACTAGGCCGGAGCGCAGCGCCGGCGCGTAACGCTACTCTGGCCTTTGCTTGGGGCAATCAGGATTGTTTGCGCCGCTGCCATCCGCCGATCGCAACCGAAACCGCCACCAGCGCGATCGCCAGCCATTTCAACGCGGTAATAATCGGGCCGGCTTCGATATCGTAGGCGATGAACAGAAGGATGCCCGGCACCAACAGGCCGCAGAGCACGAGCGTGATCCGGTTGATCTGCCATGACACTTTTGCCGCAAGCGCCTGGTCGCCGGGCACGGCGACAAGCGCGGCCCGCATTGCCTTCGGCGCGACCAGCGCGGCCGAAAGACGCAGCGAAATCGGCAGGCCGATGCCGATGATCAGGAAGGCGCATGCCGCCAGGAGCAGCGAAAACTTGAGCGCACTGGTTTCGGCCGGTACCGGGAACAGCAGCGCCGCCAGCGGCAGGAAGACACAGAAGATCCCGAGCGCGGCAATGGCGATGAAGATCGCCGCGTTGACCAGCGTGAACAATTGGTACGTGCCGCCGCCGACGGGTTTGGCGAGCGTGGTCATGCGCACCCACTCGACTTCGGAGTAGGAAAAGCCCGGCCATTCCATATGGCCGTCGCGGATCGCCGTCATGCCCTTGGCCCAGAACGCCAGCCGCGCCAGCGCGCCGCTCGTCATGCCACTCATCGCCACCCCCTGCGAATGATACCCGCGGGATCATACCATCCCCGGCGCAAAGCGACAGTCGCGTTCGGCCTGTTTACTGGAACCCGACGGCATCGACCGTGCCCTTCGGGCAGCCGGCCTTGGTTGTCGGCGCCGAGGCAAGCAGCAGGGTACCGAGCGAAGCGTTCGAGGCGATCGGGCCGGTCAGGCCGAGCGTCAGCTCGCCGATCAGCCGCCTGCCGTTCGAAGGATCGATCACGCAGGACACGCGGACCCGGTCGCCCGCGCCTTTGCCGAACGCGCTGTCGAAGGTGCTGCGGATCTGATCGGACGTAAGCTGCTTGCCGATGCTTCTGGTGAAGAGATCGCGCACCGGCGAAGCATTCACCGCGCGCATCAGGTTCAAGGCGTCGGCGAAATACTCCTGCTGGCTCTTGCCGTAGCAGGTGCCGTGCTTGATCCATTCATGCCTTTCGAGGGCGGATGCGGTGCCCGGCATCACCTGGTCGAGTTCCGCTCGCGTATTCGGGTCCAGCGTGACCGGCGGCAAATCCCGCCAGTGCGCTGGATCGTCGTTCGCCTTGTCGCTTGCCGCGACCTGGCAATAGAAATTTCCGTTCGGCTGCGGCCACAACCCATGCAAGGTGAAGTGGGTCGCATCGAAACCGGCGGCGGTCTGCGCCCGGCATTCGGTCTTGCTGGATTTGGTCTCGCAGAAAGCCGGCTGCCAGCTCAGCGCGAAGACATATTCCGGCTTTCCGGACGCCGATGGCTTGTTCGGCTCGGCAGGTGCCGGTGCAGCCGGCATCGCCGACGCATTGCCACCCGAAACATGGCCGCAACTGATCTTGACCCAGCGGCGCTCCGGATCGGCGCCCGGCACCCGAATGAGATAGTGCGTGGGCGCGTCCTTGTTGCCGGCCAGCAGATCGTAGCTCTGGCCAGCCGCAGTCGATATGTTGCCGGGGTTCTTGCCGCTCTTGATCGCCTGCGTTGCCGGACAGGCGGAATCGGCGACGAAAGAGCCGGTCATCTTCACATCGGCCCGCGCCGCGCTTGCGCCAGCAAACGCAAGAAACACCGCCCCCCATATCGCCCAAATCCGCATTCCGGCACTCCTCGTGATTCACGCGGCAAGCTAGAAACTTGCGACATGTCAGAATTACGATTTCTTTCGCCGGCCGTAAAAACAATCGCCAGCGCATTGAGACGGCTCTCGCGTAGTCGATCAGGATCCGCCCGCCTCCACCCGTTCTGTCAGGGTGCGCAGCAGATCAAGCGAGGCTTTCAGCGCGTCGGCGTCCATACCCTCCGAAACGCGGTTCGCCCAAACATGCTGGCGTGTGCCGATATTCTTGACCGCTGCCCAGCCGGTATCGGTTATCGACAACAGCTTGGCGCGGCGATGCGCCGGGTTGTCGGCATAGGCAGCAAGCCCCTCCGCAGCCAGTATGTCGGCCAGCCGCTGTACGCTCTGACGGGCGAGGCCCATGTCGCGGGCGATGTCGGCCACGGATTTCGGCTCCTTCAAAACCGCACCCAAAACCTGCCAGCGCGCTGCCGTCAGCCCGGTTGGAGCGGCCAGCCGGTCGGCCGCATCCAGAAAACTGCCGTTCAGCCTGAACACGGCAAGCACCAGATCGGTGAGCACATTTGCGGCTTCGGTCCTGGTCGTCATTTCTGGCCGGCCTCGATGGTCGCGACGAAATTGTTGACGGCTTCGGCTACGACCTCGGGCTTGTCGAGCATCACCCAATGGCCGCTGCCCGCCACGATCTGGCGCGGAATGTCCGTGCGCAGCCGGTAGAGCGCGACTGGAGTGTCACTAGCCTCGGTAGCCAATACGAACATCGGCCCGCGATACGCATTGAGTGCCGGCTCCGAGTTCCATTCGGCCAGTGCCTTGCCGACACCTGCCCTCGCCGCCGGATCGACCACTGCCGCATCGGCCAGAACACGCTGGCGAACAGCCGCGTTAGGGCCGGCAATCGACGTGTAGTAGGCGTTCAGGACATCGCGGCCTTGCGGACCGGCCAGATCGCGGACAAAGCCGTCACGAATCGCCTGCGGCAGCGCACGAGGATCGGTCGCCGGGTCGACGAGCAAGACACCGGCGACCCGGTCGGCATGGCTGGCGGCATAAGCGAGCGCCACGCCACCACCGCCGCTGTGCGCGACAATGAGAAACCGCTTCAGGCCAAACGCGTCGGCCACGGCGCCGACATCCATTGCACGGCCGTCATAGCCATAGTCACCGTCCTGCGCCGGCGCGGAGGCGCCATGGCCGCGAAAATCGAAGGCTACCGCCTCGCGGCCTTCGACGGAGAGCTGCATCACCCGGTCCCAGTGGGAAGCGCGGCTGCAATCTCCATGCAGGAACATGATCGGCAGGCCATTGCCGGCGTTGATCCTATAAGTGGCAAGCTGGCCTTGCGGGCCCGGAACGGTGGACGTCATCATGGTGATCTCCCTGGTTTCCTGACTGAACGCAGCAATCCCTGGCAGCAGGGTGGCCGTCGTAAAGGCGAAGGCCGCCAGCAAGATTGCACGCCGCGAAATGGCCCCGGTGGTTTTCATAGTCATATCCCCAATCTGCTGCTGACCATTTGACAGCATGCTGTCATGCAATCACATTGACAGCATGCTGTCAACTGCGGCCGAATGGGCACCGTCCCTTGACGTCGATCGCTGCGTCGCCCAACAGTCGCCGACGGGAGCGAGACATGCCATTTGACGAGCAGAGGATGCTGGCATCGCCGACCGGCGCCGAGCTCAACCTTTATGTGAAACACGCCATCGGCCAACCGCGCGCAGTCATCCAGATCAATCACGGACTGGCCGAGCACGCCGCGCGCTATGCCCGCTTCGCCGCTTTCCTCGGCGAGCGCGGCTACCAGGTCTACGCGCACGACCACCGTGGCCATGGCGCCACCAAGGCGCCGGACGCGCCACCCGGCAGGTTCGCCGATGCGGATGGCGGCGCCAAGGTCATCGCCGATGTCGCCGCCGTCCACGATCTGATCGCCACGGAACGGCCCGGCCTGCCGGTCATCGTCTTCGGCCATTCCTTGGGCGCGTCGGTCGCACTGAACTTTGTTCTCCGCCACTCGGCGCGCATCCACGCCGCCGCGATCTGGAACGGCAATTTCTCGGCCGGACTGCTCGGCCAAATCGCGCTGGGCATGCTTGGTTGGGAAAAGTTCCGGCTTGGCTCAGACGTGCCGTCGCGCCTGCTGCCCCGGCTGACGTTCCGGGCCTGGGGCAAGGCCGTGCCCAATCACCGGACGCCGTTCGACTGGCTGTCGCGCGATGCCATAGAAGTCGAGAAATACATCGCCGACCCGCTTTGCGGCTGGGATGCGTCGGTGTCGATGTGGCAGGACATCGTCAAGATGACGCTGCATTGCGGCAGCGACAGCAATTTTTCCGGCGTGCGGCGCGACCTGTCCGTCAACCTGGTCGGAGGCGAGCACGATCCGGCCTCGGACGGCGGCAAGGCGGTCAGCCATCTTGCCGGCCGAATGCACATGATGGGCTTTTCGAATCTCGTGTCAAAGGTTTACGCCAAAACCCGCCACGAAAGCCTGAACGAGATCAACCGAGACATCATCATGGAGGATTTTGCCGCCTGGGCCGACCGCGTGCTGAGGGCACAGTGATACTGGCCCATTGCAAGGGCCGTGACAGCGGCGCGCGGGATTGATAGAGGCTGCGCTTTCGATCAACCACGGTGATCCATGACTGAGCCTCCGCTCAAAGGCATCCGCGTCATCGAACTCGCACGTATCCTCGCCGGGCCATGGGCCGGGCAGCTGCTTGCCGACCTCGGCGCCGACGTGATCAAGGTCGAAAGCCCGGACGGCGGCGACGACACCCGCAAATGGGGACCGCCCTTTGTCATCGGCCATGACGGCGAGAACCTTTCGGCCGCTTATTACCATTCCTGCAACCGCGGCAAGCGCTCCATCGCCATCGACTTCTCGACGCCCGAGGGCGCCGAGACGGTGCGCCGGCTGGTCGCGACATCGGACGTGCTGATCGAAAACTTCAAGGTCGGCGGGCTTAAGAAATACGGCCTCGACTATGACAGCCTGAGGAAAATCAACCCACGGCTGATCTATTGCTCGATCACCGGTTTTGGCCAGTCGGGACCGTATGCGCCGCGTGCCGGCTATGATTTCATCATCCAGGGCATGGCCGGCATGATGTCGATCACCGGCGAAGCCGGCCGCGAACCGCAGAAGGCCGGCGTCGCTATTTCAGATGTTTTCACCGGGCTTTATTCGGTCATCGCCATCCAGGCGGCGCTTCGCCATGCCGAGAAGACCGGCGAAGGCCAGCATATCGACATGGCGCTCTACGACACCCAGATCTCGACGCTCGGCAACCAGAACCTCAACTATCTCGTCTCCGGACAGTCGCCGGTGCAGATGGGCAATGCGCATATGAACATCGCGCCCTACGAAGTGGTGCCGGTGAAGAATGGCCACATCATCCTGGCGGTCGGCAATGACGGCCAGTTCGCAAAGTTCTGCGCTGCCGTCGGCCTCGACGAGCTGGCGTCGAACCCTGACTTCGCCACCAATCCCGCCCGCGTCGCCAACCGGGCAAAGTTGCGCGAGCACATGATCGAGGCGCTGAAAGCCTTCGATCGCGACCCGCTGCTGGCCAGGCTCGAAGCCGCCGGAGTGCCGGCCAGCCCGATCAACAACATCGGCCAGATGTTTGCCGACCCCCAGACCATCGCGCGAGGCATGCGGCTCGACCTCGATGACGGCCATGGCAATCTCTTGCCCTCGGTCCGGGCGCCGATGGTCATGTCCGGCACGCCACTGGTCTATGAGCGCCCGTCGCCGCGTCTCGGCGAACACACCGAAGAAATCCTTGCCGAACTGGAGAGGTCAGGAAAATGAAGACCGGCGGACAACTCATCGTCGATGCGCTCGAAGCCAACGGAACGGACCATATCTATTGCGTACCTGGCGAATCCTATCTGGCGGTGCTCGACGCGCTGCATGATTCGCCGATCCGCACTATCGTCTGCCGCCAGGAGGGCGGCGCCGCAATGATGGCCGACTGCCATGGCCGCCTGACCGGCAGGCCCGGCATCTGCTTCGTCACCCGCGGCCCCGGCGCCACCAATGCCTCGGCCGGCATCCACATCGCCATGCAGGATTCGGTCCCCCTCATCCTGTTCATCGGCCAGGTCGCCAGCCACGCCAAGGGGCGCGAGGCCTTCCAGGAGGTCGACTACGTCAGGTTCTTCGGCGATATCGCCAAATGGGTGGTCGAGATCGACGACGCCGCACGCATCCCCGAATTCGTCACACGCGCTTTTTCGGTGGCGACCTCCGGCCGCCCGGGCCCGGTCGTCATCTCGCTGCCCGAGGACATACTGACCAGCCTCGCCGAGGCACCGGAAGCCCAGCATTACACCCCTGTCGAGACGCGGCCTGGCGAAGCCGACCTCGACGCGCTGGACGTGTTGCTCAACAAGGCAAAGCGGCCCTTCGTCATCCTTGGCGGCACGCGCTGGGACGCGCAGGCCGTTGCACAGATGCGGACGATAGCCGAAGCCTGGTCGCTGCCGGTCGGCTGTTCCTTCCGCCGCCAGATGCTGTTCGACCATCTCCACCCGAACTATGCCGGCGATGTCGGCATCGGCATCAATCCCAAAGTAGCAACCGCCATCAAGCAGGCCGACCTTGTACTGCTCATCGGCGGCCGCATGGGCGAGATGCCGTCATCCGACTACACGCTGTTGAAGAGCCCCTACCCCGACCAGACGCTGGTCCATATCCATGCCGACGCCGGCGAGCTCGGCCGCGTCTACCGGCCGGCGCTGGCGATCAATGCCTCGCCTGCCGCTTTCGTCGAAGCCTTTGCCAAACGCAAGCCGGCCGCAACGCCGGTGTGGGCGGCGGAGGCAGCGAAGCTGCACGCCGCCTATCTCGACTGGTCGACGCCTCCGGAGAGCGGCCCCGGCGCCGTGCAGATGGGGCCGATCATGAATTATCTCGAAACGATGCTGCCGGACGACGCCATCCTCACCAACGGTGCCGGCAACTACGCCACCTGGGTACATCGTTACCATCGCTTCCGGCATTTCGGCACGCAGGCAGCACCCACATCCGGCTCGATGGGTTACGGCACGCCGGCGGCGGTCGCCGCCAAGCAGCTTTTCCCCGACCGCGACGTGATTGCCTTCGCCGGCGACGGCTGTTTCCTGATGAACGGCCAGGAATTCGCCACCGCCGTGCAATACGGGCTGCCGATCATCGTCATCGTCGTCAACAATGGCATCTACGGCACCATCCGCATGCATCAGGAGCGCGAATATCCCGGCCGTGTCGTCGCCACGGATTTGACGAATCCGGATTTCGCCGCTCTTGCCCGCGCTTACGGCGGCCATGGCGAGACGGTGGAAAAGACCGCCGACTTCGCCGCGGCCTTCGAGCGAGCGCGGGCCAGCGGCAAGCCGTCGATCATCGAGATCAGGCTCGACCCCGAGGCGATTACGCCGATGCGGACAATGACCCAGATACGGGAAAAGTCATGATCCGGTAGAGGGGCGGTCGCCCGCCCCTCTATCGGCAGAATGACCGGCGCTACATCGCCTTCTCGATTTGACCCCGGATCTCACCGTCGGCGTGGGCCGCGGTGTGGATATTGACGTAATATTTGCCAGCCTCCAGGTCGGTGGCCTGGGCATCGGTCAATGTCGCCGAACCCTTGATCGGGCTCTTCAGCTTGCCTTCGAACGGCACCACCGGGTCGGCGTTTTCACCCTTTGCCGCCGGGCCGTGAATGTGTGCGGCCTTCGCCGGTCCGCTGAGACCGGAATATCTCACGGTCCAGCTAAGTTTCTTGGTGGCGGTGTTGAACCTGAGCGTGGCGGTGCCCTTGCCCTTCGTGGTGACGGGCGGGTTCTGTTGAGCACCATCGAGCGTCGCCGTCATCTTTATAGTTTCGGCCAAGGCCGGTGAAGCAGAGAAGATGGCTGCAGAAATGGCCAGCGCCGAAAGCATCGGCGTGAAGGACTGGATGCGCATGGAAAACCTCCGTTGTGACACCCTTGAGGCGGATGCACTGGCACAACGATTTTGCGAGCGGATGTTTCCGCCGGTAACGTTCATTTTACATCCCACTAAAAGGGGCGGTCGCCCGCCCCTTTTCGTCTTCCAACAGAGCCTGCTTGATAGCTCTATTTGATGGCCTTGTCGGTGATCGCCGTCGTGTAGGCGCCGGTAGGCTCCTTGCTGATGATCTTCTGGTCAAGCAGCGCCTTGGCGGTGCGCTCGTAGGTCGCCGGATCGAGCTTGCCATCGGCATTGTCGATCAGCTTGGCGACTTCGCCCATCATCCGCTTCTGGTGGTTCTCGTCCTGGCCGCCATTGTCCATGACGATGCCGGCCGCCTCGTCGGAATTGTCGACGGCGTATTTCCAACCCTTCATCGAAGCGCGCACAAAACGCACCATCTTGTCCTCGAAGGCCGTATCCTTGAGCTTGTCCTCCAATGCATAGAGCCCGTCTTCGAGCAGATCATTGCCCATGGCGGAATAGTTGAAGACGGTCAGCTCTTCCGGCTTGTAGCCGGCGTCGATGAGCTGCCAGTATTCGTTGTAGGTCATGACCGAAATGCAATCCGCCTGCTTCTGGATCAGCGGCTGCACGTCAAAGCTCTGCTTGAGCACGGTGACGCCGTCCGGCCCGCCATCGGTCTTGAGGCCAAGCTTGTTCATCCAGGCATAGAACGGATACTCGTTGCCGAAGAACCAGACGCCGAGAGTGTGGCCCTTGAAGTCGGCTTCGGTCTTGATCGGGCCGTCCTTCGGGCAGACCAGCTCCATGCCGGCCTTCTTGAACGGCTGGGCGATGTTGACCAGCGGCACGCCCTTCTCGCGCGCAGCCAGCGCACCGCCCATCCAGTCGACGATGACGTCGGCGCCGCCGCCGGCAATAACCTGCTCCGGTGCAATGTCCGGGCCGCCGGGCTTGATGTCGACGTCGAGGCCCTCGGCTTCATAGAAACCCTTGGCCTTGGCGACATAATAGCCGGCGAACTGTGCCTGGGTGACCCATTTCAGCTGCAGCGTCACCTTGTCTGCGGCCATCGCCTGGAACGCGGCAAGCGACATCGCGCCGGCCAGCATCGAAACAACAAGTCTTTTCATGTTTTTACCCTCTGAAGTTAGCGCCCTAAACCCACCGCCCCTATCCACCACGGACAGAGGGATGCCAAAACGTGATTGCTCTCTCGAAAAGAGCGACCACGCCATAAAAGACCGAACCCGCAAGTGCTGCAACTGCGATTTCCGCCCACACCATGTCGATGTTCATCCGCCCGACTTCCGTCGAAATGCGGAATCCCATGCCGACCACCGGCGTGCCGAAGAACTCGGCGACGATGGCGCCGATCAGCGCCAGCGTCGAATTGATCTTCAACGCATTGAAGATGAAGGGTGCCGCCGCCGGCAGCCGCAGCTTGAACAGCGTCTGCCAGTAGCTCGAGGCATAGGTGCGCATCAGGTCGCGCTCCATATGGCCGGAGGCGGCAAGCCCGGCGACGGTGTTCACCAGCATCGGGAAGAAGGTCATGATGATGACCACCGCTGCCTTCGACTGCCAGTCGAAGCCGAACCACATGACCATGATCGGCGCGACACCGATGATCGGCAGCGCCGACACCATATTGCCGATCGGCAGAAGCCCGCGCCGCAGGAACGGCACGCGGTCGGCGGCGATGGCAACGAGGAAGCCGGCGCCGCTGCCCACCACATAGCCGAAGATGACCGCCTTGAAGATGGTCTGCCTGACATCGGCCCCCAGCACCGGCAGCGAGCCGACGATGCGTGCACCGATGGCGCTTGGCGGCGGCAACAGGATGAAGGGAATGCCGGCACCACGCGTCACCGCTTCCCAGATGATCAGGATCCAGGCGCCGAAGATGGCCGGTATGATCAGGCGCAGGGCGGTTGACGCCCAGCGCGAAATCGGGCGAAACGACGACAAGACCGTTACGCAGCGCCAGGCCAAAAACCACGCCGCGACGAGCAGCAGATAGAAGGATGCGCGAGCGCTGCCCTCATTGCCGGTTATGCCGGCGAGCAGCATCCACGCTGCGCCATGCGCGCCAAGGAACAGCAACACCACCCCTATCATCGGTGGAAAGTTGTCGGCCTCGATTGCCACGAGCAGCAAAATGAAAATCAAAACCGTAGTCGCCATGCCGTAACCGGGCGTAGCACTGACGAGCGGCCAAAGAAGCAGCGCGCCGACAAGCAGGACAAGCGCGGCATAACCTTGCCAGGATCGGGGGGTGATTGAGGAAAGGCTCAGGAGCGAGCTCATGCCGGCCTCCCGCCCATGGCGCGGTCGACTAGGCGCCCGGCAATGCCGACCAGCATAACCAGCAGCGCCGCCACCACGGAGCCGGCAACCAGAGCCGACCAGATGTCGATGGTCTGGCTGTAATAGGCGCCGGCGAGCAGTTTGGCGCCGATGCCGGCGACGGCACCGGTCGGCAGCTCGCCGACGATGGCGCCAACCAGGCTGGCGGCCACAGCCACCTTCATCGAGGTGAACAGGAACGGCACCGAAGCCGGCACCCGCAATTTCCAGAAGGTCTGCGAGGGGCTGGCATTATAGGTGTGCATCAGGTCGAGATGGGTGAGCTCGGGCGAGCGAAGCCCCTTCACCATGCCAACCGCCACAGGGAAGAACGACAGATAGGTCGAGATCAGCGCCTTCGGGATAAGCCCGGTGATGTCGACCGCCGCCAGCACGACAATGATCATCGGCGCCACCGCCAGGATCGGAATGGTCTGCGAGGCGATGATCCACGGCATCAGGCTGCGGTCGAGCGTCGCCACATGCACGATGCCGACGGCGATGACGATGCCGAGCGCTGTGCCGAAGGCAAAGCCGAGCAGCGTCGACGACAGCGTTACCCAGGCATTGTAGACCAGGCTCCGGCTTGAGGTGACACTGCGCAAAAAGGTGTTTTCGAAGAAATTCACCGCCACCTGATGCGGCGCCGGCAGCGTCGGCTTCGGCTGCGCCAGCGTCTTGCCGATGAATTCCACAACGCCCGGCGTCTGATTGGCGCGGCGGTCGAGATCGCGCTGGAACGGCGCGTTGAGGATGACCGCCATGACGTACCAGACGACGACCACGCCCAGGAGGATCGAGGTCACCGGAACGAGCTTGTCACGGAAGGAATCCATCTAGAAGGCCTCGCCGGATACGCGCCCTCCTCTCCCCAGCGGGGAGAGGGTGGCCGGAGCGAAGCGGAGGCCGCGTACTTTCGCCCCGGCAATCGTTTCTTTCGTCCTCCAAAGGCGGAGCAGCCGCGAAGCGGCGCATATCGAGAGCGCGGCCAACCACGCTTTCGTCATCCTAGGGCGGAGCAAGGAGCGAAGCGACGCGGCGCAGACCCTAGGATCCATGCCGTTACCTTCCCGCTCCGCAAGGATGCGGAACATTGCTCCCTCTCTGGAGGGAACAGCGCCCGTGGCTTGCCCGGCGCTTATTCTCGACTGTTTGCGCCCTTCGGCCGACGTCGCGGCATGGATCCTAGGGTCTGCGCACGCCGCTTCGCGGCGGCTCCGCCCTAGGATGACGAAGGCGCGGGTGGCCGCTTCGTCGTTAGGCGAAGCCGGAATCCTGTCCTGCGCCTCAATCATCATAGCTGTGTCCCGCCCTCAGCCCGTCGCGCACGCGTGCCGCGATGGCCAGGAACTCCGGCGTCTCGCGGATATCGAGCGGCCGCTTTTTCGGCAGCGTCGATTCTATGACATCGCTGACACGCCCCGGGCGAGGCGACATGACGACAATGCGCGTCGACAGATAGACCGCCTCGGGGATCGAATGGGTGACGAAGCAGATAGTCTTGTTGGTCCGCTCCCAAAGCTCCAGCAGCTGTTCGTTGAGGTGGTCGCGCACGATCTCGTCGAGCGCGCCAAAAGGTTCGTCCATCAACAAAAGGTCGGCGTCGAAGGCGAGCGCCCGCGCGATCGAGGCGCGCTGCTGCATGCCGCCCGAAAGCTGCCAGGGGTATTTCTTCTCGAAGCCGCTGAGGTTGACGAGGTCGAGGGTTCGCTTGATGCGCGCCGCCTGCTCCGCCCTGGACAGGCCCATGATCTCCAGCGGCAGGGCCACATTGCGCTCGATCGTGCGCCATGGATAAAGTGCGGCCGCCTGGAAGACATAGCCATAGGCGCGGCTCTGGCGCGCCTGCTCGGGCGTCATGCCGTTGACGGAGATGGCTCCCGATGTCGGCTTCTCCAGATCGGCGATGACGCGCAGCAACGTCGTCTTGCCGCAGCCGGACGGCCCGATGAAGGACACGAATTCGCCCTTGCCGATGGTCAGGTCGACATTCGACAGCGCCTGCACCGGACCATCATTGGTCTGGAAGGTCAGGCCAAGCTTGCTTGCCGAAACAACGGCTGGCGATGCTCCCGTCATCGGCCGAAGCCTGTCGCTTCCGGCCACTGCCGCGGCCGGAAGCCCATTGATTTTACCCCGATGTTGTTTTCCACTCGACCAGTCCTACTCGCCCCGGTTCTATTCGCCCCGGTCCTACTCGCCCTTACCCCATCAGATAGACGCCCGGAGTTGCCCCGATGTCGCCCAAACCGACTTGCCATCTTATCCGCCCTGAAAGCTCTTATGAAGGCAAGCAGGGCCTGAGCTATTTCGCCGGTATCGCCGCCGAAACAGTCGGGTCGTCCGGCATCTGCATGCATCTGCTGACCATGCCGCCGGGCGCCCGCGCCAAGGCGCATATGCACGAAAACCATGAAACCGCGATCTATGTGCTCTCCGGCGAGGTCCATACCTGGTATGGTGACCGGCTCGAACAGCATATCGTGGTCAAGGCCGGCGATCTTTTCTATATTCCCCCCGGCGTCCCGCATCTGCCGGCCAATCTCAGCGACAGCCCCGCCTCGGCGGTCATTGCCCGCACTGACCCCAACGAACAGGAAAGCGTCGTCCTGCTGCCGGAACTGGACGGGTTGGTCGCCTGAGGCCGGCATCGAGGCAGCGGCCGTCATCGGCACCGTCACGAACATGATTTCAGCGGCCCTATCTCCTCAAGGCCGGGAATGGTCACGAAGAAACCGTCCCCTCCTCTGTTGATGACCTTGACGACATCCGTGGTGGTGCCCTCCTCGCCCTCGGCGAAACAGGTGGAGCTCAACAACAGGGTGCCAGGCGCCGTCGTCAATCGCTGTGCGAACTGGCAGCCGCTGCCATAGGTTTCGATGCCGTCGGCGGTCAGCACAACATAATCGTCGCTGTCCTGATAACCGAGCCGTACACCAGCGCAACCGACCTCATTGCCAAAGGAACCGGCAAGGACGTCAGCCGCCGGCCCGGCGGCAAGGATCACCGCGGCCATCGAGATAATCGCTGTCTGGCTCACCAAGCTCAAACGCCCGTCGCCGGGATGCCCGTCCGTTCCACCTTGCGCGGCGCGGAAATCTCCTTCCAGGTCGACAGTGCCCGGTTAACAGCCGCGTTCGGCTCGCGAGCAACGAACTCGCCATGGCCGGGCTTTGCCTTCACTTCGTTTTCCTCGATCGACAGTTCGCCGCGCGAGAAGACGAAGCGCGGCAGGCCGGTTACCTCAAAACCTTCGAAGACGTTGTAGTCGATCACCGACTGCTGCTTCTTGGCCGTAATCTTCTTCTTGGCGCTGGGGTCCCAGACGAGGATGTCGGCGTCCGCGCCTTCGACGATGGCGCCCTTCTTCGGATACATGTTGAGGATCTTGGCGATGTTGGTCGAGGTCACCGCGACGAACTCGTTCATCGTCAGCCGGCCGGTTTTGACGCCGGTCGTCCACAGCACCGGCAAACGATCTTCGAGCCCGCCCGTGCCGTTCGGAATCTTGGTGAAGTCGCCGACGCCGTTGCGCTTCTGTTTGGTGGTGAAGGCACAATGGTCGGTCGCCACCACTTGCAGCGAGCCGGCCTGCAGGCCGGCCCACAGCGAATCCTGGTGCAATTTGTTGCGGAAGGGCGGGCTCATGACGCGGCGCGCCGCATGGTCCCAGTCCTTGTTGAAATATTCGCTCTCGTCCAGCGTCAGGTGCTGGATCAGCGGCTCGCCGAATACCCGCATGCCCTTCTGGCGCGCCCGGCGGATGGCTTCGTGCGCCTGCTCGCAGGAGACATGCACGACATAGAGCGGCACGCCGGCCATGTCGGCGATCATGATGGCGCGGTTGGTCGCCTCGCCTTCGACTTCCGGCGGCCGCGAATAGGCGTGTCCCTCCGGGCCGCTGTTGCCCGCCGCCAGCAGCTTTTGCGACAGCGCCGCCACCACGTCGCCATTCTCGGCATGGACCAGCGGCAGCGCGCCAAGATCGGCGCAGCGCTGGAACGACGAATAAAGCTCGTCGTCGTCGACCATCAACGCGCCCTTGTAGGCCATGAAATGCTTGAACGAGGTAATGCCCCTGTCGACGACGGTGGCCATCTCGTCGAACACCTGCTTGCCCCACCAGGTGATTGCCATGTGGAAGGAATAGTCGCAGGACGCCTTCGAGGTCTTGTTGTCCCACATCTGCAGGGCCTCGAGCAGAGACTGCTGCGGCGCCGGCAGACAGAAATCGACGACCATCGTCGTGCCGCCGGCAAGGGCGGCGCGTGTACCGCTCTCGAAATCGTCGGCCGAATAGGTGCCCATGAACGGCATTTCGAGATGGGTATGCGGGTCGATGCCGCCCGGCATCACATAGCAGCCGCTGGCGTCGAACTCATGGTCGCCATGCAGGTTCGAACCGATGGCAACGATCTTGCCGTGCTGCATCAGCACATCGGCCTTCCATGTGCGGTCGGCGGTGACGATCGTGCCATTCTTGATGACTTTGGACATTTTCTTGTTCCCTTATTCTCTTCGCGCTTCTTGCGAGCGGCGTTGCGAGGCGGCAGCTACCCCATCATTCGACAATCACCGCCGTGTCGACCACCGCGTGGAACAGCACGTCGGCGCCGGCCGCTGCCCATTCCTTGGTGATTTCCTCGGCCTCGTTGTGGCTGAGACCGTCGACGCAGGGGCACATCACCATTGCGGTGGGTGCGACGCGGTTGATCCAGCAGGCGTCATGGCCGGCGCCGGAGACGATATTGCGATGCGTATAGCCCAGGCGCTCCGCCGCATCCCGCACAGCCTTGACGCAGCCCGCGTCGAAGGTGACCGGGTCGAAATGGCCGACCTGATCGATTTGATATTTGATGTCGAGCGCGTCACAGATCGTGTCGATGCCTTCGCGGATGCGGCCGTCCATAGCGTCCAGCACCTTCTTTTCCGGCGAGCGGATGTCGATGGTGAAGACGGTGCGGCCGGCGATGATGTTGCGCGAGTTCGGATAGACCTCCATATGGCCGACCGCGCCGACGGCGTCGGGTTGGTAGTCCATGGCGATCTCGTGCACCAATTCGATCACCCGCGCCATGCCGAGCCCGGCATTGCGCCGCTTCGGCATCGGCGTCGAACCGGTATGCGCCTCCTTGCCGGTCAGCGTCACCTGCAGCCATTTCAACCCTTGCCCATGGGTGACGACACCAATGTCGATACCCTCGTCCTCGAGGATCGGGCCCTGCTCGATATGCAATTCGAAGAAGGCGTGGATCTTGCGCTCGCCGACTTTCTCGGTCCCCTTCCAGCCGATCCGTTCGAGCTCCTCGCCGAATTTCTTGCCGTCCTTGTCGACATGCGAATAAACGTCGGCCTGATCGAGCACGCCGGCGAAAACGCCGGACGCCATCATGGCCGGCGCAAAGCGCGCGCCTTCCTCGTTGGTCCAGTTGGTGACGACGATCGGGTGCTTTGTCTTGATGCCGAGATCGTTTAGCGAGCGCACGACCTCCAGCCCGCCGAGCACGCCGAGCACGCCGTCATACTTGCCGCCGGTCGGCTGGGTGTCGAGATGGCTGCCGACATAGACCGGCGGCAGGCTGGGATCGGTGCCTTCGCGACGGGCAAACATCGTGCCCATCTCGTCGACGCCCATTTCGAGCCCCGCCTCATCGCACCAGCGCTTGAACAGGTGCCGCCCTTCGCCGTCCTCGTCGGTAACGGTCTGGCGATTGTTGCCGCCGGCAATGCCAGGGCCGATCTTCGCCATCTCCATTATCGAATCCCACAAACGGTCTGAATTGATTCGCAGATTCTCGCCGGGGGCGGCCATATTCTAAAACCTCATCGGTTGCGGCACGCCAGCGTCCCCCTCCCCCTCGAGGGGAGGGTGGCCGCGAAGCGGTCGGGTGGGGTCGGCTGACATGCGCGCGACCTTCTCCTTGACCACCTGTGCGACATGCCAAGCGCTGTTTATGACATCGGGCTCATCGACGCGAAAGATATCGAACCCAAGCGATCGCAGATAGGCATCACGGACGGCGTCGTGCCGTTTGCCCTTCTCCTGTTCGTGCAGATCACCATCGACTTCAACGACCAGCTTTACCGCGAGGCAGGTAAAGTCGACGATGTAAGGCCCGATCGGACACTGGCGGCGGAATTTCATCCCGGCCGATTTCAATTCGCGCAGTTCATACCAAAGCAGCGATTCGCCTTTGGTCGCATGAACCCGAAGCGCGCGCGCCTTTTGGCGCATTTCGAAGCTCACGCGGGTCCGCGGCATCACAGGCACCTACGCGGCCGAAGGTCAGGTTGGCGCGCTGCCGCACCGACCCCACCCGGCCGCTTCGCGGCCACCCTCCCCTCGAGGGGGAGGGAAAGCTGCGCCTGGTTCAATCCACCGCCCTCAGCACTTCGCGCACATGGTCGATCAATTCGTTGATCTGGCCTTTGGTGATGATCAGCGGCGGCGACAGCGCGATGATGTCGCCGGTGGTGCGGATCAATGCACCGCGCTCGAACGCCTTGACAAAGGCCGAGAAAGCCCGCTTCGTCGGCTGGCCGGCGATCGGCGCCAGCTCGATTGCACCGATCAGGCCGATGTTGCGGATGTCGATGACGTTCGGCTCGCCCTTCAGCGAGTGCAGCGCGTCCTCCCAGTACGGCGCCAGTTCCTCGCCGCGCGTCAGCAGCCCCTCTTCCTTGTAGGTGTCGAGCGTGCCCAGCGCCGCCGCGCAGGCGATCGGATTGCCTGAATAGGTGTAGCCGTGGAAGAACTCGATCATGTGCTCGGGCCCGGTCATGAAGGCGTCGTGGATTTCCTTCTTCACGAACACCGCGCCCATCGGGATGACGCCGTTGGAGACGCCCTTCGCCGTGGTCATGATATCCGGCGTGACGCCGAAATAGTCGGCGGCAAACGGCGTACCGAGACGGCCGAAACCGGTGATGACCTCATCGAAAATCAGAAGAATGCCGTGCTTGGTGCAGATCTCGCGCAGCTTCTGCAGATAGCCCTTCGGCGGCAGGATGACGCCGGTGGAACCGGCAACCGGCTCGACGATGACGGCGGCGATGGTCGAGGCGTCGTGCAGTGCGACGATGCGCTCCAGCTCGTTCGCCAGTTCCGCGCCATGCTCGGGCACGCCCTTGGTGAAGGAGTTCTTTTCCGGCAGATGCGTGTGTGGCATGTGATCGACGCCGCCGAGCAGTGTGCCGAACATCTTGCGGTTGGTGACGATGCCGCCGACCGAGATGCCGCCGAAATTGACGCCGTGATAGCCGCGTTCGCGGCCGATCAGACGGGTGCGCGAACCCTCGCCTTTTACGCGGTGATAGGCGATCGCCATCTTCAGCGCGGTCTCGACCGATTCCGATCCGGAATTGGTGAAGAACACATGGTCCATGCCCTTCGGCGCGATATCGACCAGCCGGTTCGCCAGCTCGAACACGATCGGGTGGCCCATCTGGAACGCCGGCGCATAGTCGAGCTCGGCCGCCTGGCTCTGGATCGCCTCGGTGATCTTTGGGCGGCAGTGGCCGGCATTGACACACCACAGGCCGGCGGTGCCGTCGAGAACCTTGCGCCCGTCGCTGGTCGTGTAATGCATGTCCTTGGCCGACACCATCATGCGCGGCGCCTGCTTGAACTGCCGGTTTGCCGTGAACGGCATCCAGAATGCACTGAGATCGTTCGGCGTGACTTTCAGCCGGTTGGACATGACCAAGACTTCCCCTTGTAACCTGTTTCGGTGCGGCTAACGCCTGGTCTTTCCAACACTTGGTCTTTGCTGTGTTTTCGTGCTACGCAAATTTTTGACCGGTTGGACAAACGTTAGCACCGCTCTATCAGCGGTCAAGGGATTACTAGCGGAAATGCGGCTTTCGAAGTGCGCTCCACAGGGCGGAGAAAAACTGGTCCAGAGAATTGGTCCAGACGCTCCTCGCAGCGAAGGTTTTTCGAGGTGACGGGAGCGGTCGAAAGCTCCACTCCTCGCCGCACCCGCATCCAGCTGGAAAAGCGCGAGCTCATCCTCGAAGCGGCGCTCGAAGTCTTTTCGACCAATGGTTTTCGCGGCTCGACCATCGACCAGATCGCCGAAGCCGCCGGCATGTCGAAGCCGAACCTGCTCTATTATTTCCGCCGCAAGGAGGACATCCACAAGACGCTGATGCAGCGGCTTCTCGACACCTGGCTGGCGCCGCTGCGCGAACTCGACGATATCGGCGACCCCTTGACCGAACTGCGCAGCTACATCCGGCGCAAGCTCGAAATGGCGCGCGATTTCCCGCGCGAGAGCCGGCTGTTCGCCAACGAGATCCTGCAGGGCGCGCCGCGCATCATGCCGATGCTGGAAGGCGAGTTGAAGACGCTGGTCGACGAGAAAGCCAATGTCATCAAGGGCTGGATGCGCGCCGGTAAGATTGCCCGCACCGACCCCTGGCACCTGATCTTCTCGATCTGGGCGACGACGCAGCATTATGCCGATTTCGACGTCCAGGTCCGCGCCGTGCTCGGCCCCGACCGCGGTGGCGACGGCCGCTTCGAGGATGCCGCAAGGTTTCTCGAGCAACTGTTCATCGACGGGCTGAAGCCGAAAGGCTGACGACCATGATCCCGAAAAGTGGAAGCCGGTTTTCGGACAAGATCATGGTCAAACAAAGATAGGGTTCACGCGCTGCGCCGCTCGGCCGGAAGCGTCTCCAGCAGCTGTTCGAGCTTGGCGATCGAGTTCTGCTCGGCGAGCGGCGTGTAGACGATCAGCTTCATATCCGAGCCGTCGTCGATCGACAGGCTCATATGCTCGAAAGCCATGGCGCCCGCTATCGGGTGCCGGACATGCTTCACTCCCGATAGGTTGCGGGCCACGTCGCGCAACGGCCACCAGGCGCGAAACTCCGGGCTCGAGCGCGTCATCAGCGCGATCAGCCGCTCGAAATCCGGATCGCCGACATATCTGGCGCTTTCTGCCCGGAATGACGCCAGCACGGCACGCGCCAGTTCCTCCCAGTCGACGAGCAGGCGCCGATGCTGCGGGCTGGTGAAAACCATGTGGACGATGTTACGGGAATCGCCCTCCAGCAAACCATAGTCGCCGAACACGGCTGCCGCGGCAGAGTTCCAGGCCAGCACATCCCAGCGCCGCCCAAGGACATAGGCCGGCTGCAGGACCAGGCTCTGCAGCATGTGCAGCAACGGACTATCGACCTTTTCCGGCGCGTCGACGCGACGCTCCGGCTGCGGTCGGCCGGCAAGGATGAACAGATGCCGCTGCTCGGCCGCGTCCAGGCGCAGCGCCCGGCTGAGTGCGGTCAGCACTTCCACCGACGGCCGAACGTCACGACCTTGCTCCAGCCAGGTGTACCAGGTCGTACCGACGCCGGCGATCATCGCCACCTCCTCGCGCCGCAGCCCGGGCGTGCGCCGGCGCAACCCCGTCGAGATGCCGGTGGCCGAAGGCGTCAGCCTTTCGCGCCGCGAGCGCAGGAAGGCGCCAAGCTCGCGGCGGCGGCTGTCTTCGGCGGAGTGCGTGGTGGAATCCATCGGCGCTATTATAGCAGTATCGATACCAGGATAAAGTTTGAACTGTTTGGCAAGTGGCTGGTGCCCCATCTTTCCGCTCAGAGCGATGAGATGGAGGCTCTGAACATGGAACTGACAGACAAGACAATCCTCATCACCGGGTCGACCGACGGCGTCGGCCGCGTCGTCGCGCAAAGGCTCGGCGCTGGCGGCGCCCGCATCCTGGTGCATGGCCGCGACGCGACAAGGGGCAAGGCGATCGTGGCCGAAATCGAAGCCGCCGGCGGCAAGGCCGAGCTGCTCGTCGCCGATCTCTCCTCCCTGGCGGAAGTCCGCCGCCTCGCGGAGGCCGTGAGCGCAAGGACCAAGCGGCTCGAAATCCTCATCAACAATGCTGGCGTCGGCACCGCCGGTCCCAACTCCAAACGACAAGTCAGTGCCGACGGCTACGAACTGCGCTTTGCTGTCAATTATCTCGCCGGCTTCCTGCTCACCATGGAGCTGCTGCCGCTGCTCAAGGCCAGCGCGCCGGCGCGCATTGTCAACGTCGCCTCGGCCGGCCAGCAGGCGATCGATTTCGACGACGTCATGCTGACCCGCTCCTATGACGGCGTCCGTGCCTACTGCCAGAGCAAGCTGGCGCAGATCATGTTCACCATCGATCTGGCGGAGCAGCTGAACGGCACCAATGTGACCGTCAACAGCTTGCATCCCGCAAGCTACATGAACACCACGATGGTGCGGCAGGCGGGCATCACGCCGTGGAGCTCGGTCGAAACCGGCGCCGAAGCCATCACCAACCTCGCCACATCGCCGGCACTCGAAGGGCGAAGCGGCCTCTATTTCGACGGCCAAAGAGAATCCCGCGCCGATGCGCAAGCCTATGACGCAAAGGCAAGGCAGCAGTTGCGCGAATTGAGCCTCGGCCTTGTCGGGCTCGCACCCGCTTCCGCAACATCGAAGAAGGAAAATTCATGACCGAGAAAACCTATCACACCGTCGTCGTCGGCGGCTCCTCCGGCATCGGCCTCGCCACCGCGAAAGAGCTGCTCGGCCTGGGGATGAAGGTGACGATGACCGGGCGCAACCAGGAAAGGCTCGACAACGCATGGCAAAGCCTTGGCGGTGCGGTCGAAAAAGCTGCCTTCGATGCCGCGAAACCGGACGAGGTTCGCCGGTTCTTCAGCGACCTCGGCCCTTTCGATCACCTGGTGCTGGCCGCCAGCGGCGGCAAGGGGCTCGGCCCGTTCGAAACGCTTGACCTGACCGACATCGGCGGTGGCGTCGACGAGAAGGTCCGGCCACAGCTCTCCTGCCTGCAGGCGGCCTTGCCGACACTGAACAAGAGTGGCTCGGTGACTTTCATCTCGGCGGTGTCGGCGCAATTGTCGGCGCCGGGTGTCGCCGGCATCGCCGCCGTCAACGGCATGCTGCTGACCGTGGTGCCGATCCTGGCAATGGAGCTGAAGCCGTTACGCGTCAATGTCGTGGCACCGGGTGTCATCGACACGCCATGGTGGGATTTTCTGCCCGATGGGCAGCGGCAGGCGGTGTTTGCCGAGTATGCCGGCAAGACGCCGGTCGGCCGTATCGGTCGCGCCGAGGACGTCGCCGAGGCGATTGCGTTCCTGGTTTCGAACAGTTTCGTTACCGGCCAGGTCCTGACCTGTGATGGCGGCTTGCGGTATGCGGCGTAACGCGGCTACCTCGACGCGATGATCGCTGTCAAAGCGATTGCGCGATCAGCGCCAGAAATCCTCCGGTCAGCGCGACGTTGCCGACAAAACCGTTGATGCGGGACGCGCGCTCCGGGCCCTGATGATTCCAGAAGTTATGAAACATCGGCGTGGCAACGATCAGGAACAGGATCAGGCACAGAGCGGCGGCAGCGGTCCAGATGCCCACAATCACCAGTGCTCCGGCGACCATCTGCAGGACTATCCCCAGCCACAGCACCAGCCGTGCCTGCGGCACGCCGCGCGTCGTCATCAATTGGCTCACCAATGCCGCGTTCTGAACGTTGCGCAGGCCGGCAAAGACAAAGGCGCCGCCAAGCAGCAAGCGGGCGGCGAATAGTATCTCACTATCAAAGTTTGAAAACATGCTGTCAGGTCCTTGGGCAGAAAAGAGGCGCGCGGCGCAAGGCTGCGCGCCTGGTCCATGCTCAAGCGGCCAAGACCGCTGGCATCGGATGGATTGCATGGAACGGAACGCAAAGCCGGTTCCAGGTGTTGATCATGCCGAGCGCAACCGAGAGCTTGACCAGTTCCTCTTCCGAGAAATGCTCAAGCGTCCTTGCATAGAGTTCGTCCGACACACCGTTGTCGGCGATCCTGGTCAGCGCGTCGGTCCAGGCGAAGGCTGCGCGTTCGCGCTCCGAAAACAGCGGCGATTCCTTCCAGGCGGAGACCAGATAGAGCCGCTGCTCGCTTTCGCCGTCGCGGCGCGCTTCGCGGCTGTGCATCTCGACGCAATACGAGCAGCCGTTGATCTGCGACGCCCTGAGCTTGATCAGATGCAACAGGCTTTTTTCGAGCCCGCATTCGTCGACTGCCTTGTTGAGCGCCGACACCGCCTTCATGATCTCCGGCGCCGCGCCGAAAAATTGCAGCCTCTGTTTCATCGTCTGTAGCCTTTCATGCTTGCTTGGTTGAACTTGATTTCTGCGGCCGCTGGTGGCGCCCGACGAAGGCGCAGTTGGCCGCGACCGAACGGGGATCGGCATCGGCCGTGTATTCCGCAACGATGTCGGACAGCCGGGCGTCGGCGAGCGCGGCGCGATAGGCACGTTCGGCCTTCAGCATTGCCACGTTGATGCCGCAGGGTTTGACATAGACCGAGGCATCGAGCTTCGCCGGGCCGCGCTGGCGGATTTCGGCGCAGCGGAAGGCCGGTTCGCGCCCCTCGACGGCCAGTACGATATCGAGCAGCGTTATGCGTTCCGCCGGCCGTGCCAGCCGGTAGCCGCCGGACGGCCCCGGCACCGATTCCAGAATGCCCGACGCTGTCAGCGCGTTGAGATGCTTTAGCAGATAGCTCGGCGACAGCCCGAACGCTTCGGCCATGGCAGCACCCGGCAAGGTCGCGGCGCCATCAACGCCGGCAAGCATCGCGGCGCAGTGGATGGCCGCTTCGACGCCTTCGCCCAGCTTCATTTCGCTCTCCCATTCATGGATATAGATTATCGTGGATAGTTTTTATCCGCAATAGGAAAATTAAAAAGCGGCGCCCGTGAACGCCGCTTTTTTTCGCAATGCTACTCCGCCGCCACCTTGGCCATCGGATTGTTCGGATGCGTCGTCCAGTTGGCATAGATCGGCGATACCGGCTTGCCGGTGCGCTGGTCCATCACGCCGGCCGCCAAAGGCTCCATGGTGATGCAGTTCTCGACCGGACAGACATTGACGCAGAGATTGCAGCCGACGCATTCGGCCTCGATCACTTCGAAATGCCTGACGCCGTCGACCATGCTGGTGATCGCCTGGTGCGAGGTGTCCTCGCAGGCGATGTGGCAGCGGCCGCATTTTATGCAGGCGTCCTGGTCGATGCGCGCCTTGGCGATGTAATTGAGGTTGAGGTACTGCCAGTCGGTGACGTTGGGCGTTGCGCGGCCGATGATGTCGTCGAGCGAGGCATGGCCCTTCTCGTCCATCCAGTTTTCCAGGCCGGCGATCATCTCCTGCACGATCTTGAAGCCATAGGTCATCGCCGCAGTGCACACCTGCACATTGCCGGCGCCGAGCGCCATGAACTCGGCGGCGTCACGCCAGGTGGTGATGCCGCCGATGCCGGAGATCGGCAGGCCATGCGTTTCAGGGTCGCGCGCGATCTCGGCCACCATGTTCATGGCGATCGGCTTCACCGCCGGACCGCAATAGCCGCCATGCGAACCCTTGCCGTCGATCGTCGGCTCCGGTGCGAAACTATCGAGATTGACGCCGGTGATCGAATTGATGGTGTTGATCAGCGACACCGCATCGGTGCCGCCGGCAAGGGCAGCGCGTGCCGGCTTGCGTATGTCGGTGATGTTCGGCGTCAGCTTGGTGATCACCGGCATACGGGTGTTGGCCTTGCACCAGCGCACCACCATTTCGATGTATTCCGGCACCTGGCCGACGGCGGCACCCATGCCGCGTTCCGACATGCCGTGCGGGCAGCCGAAATTGAGCTCTATGCCGTCGGCGCCGGTCTCCTCGACCACCGGCAGGATCGCCTTCCAGGCATGCTCCTCGCACGGCACCATCAGCGAGACGACGATCGCCCGGTCGGGCCAGTCCATCTTGACCTGCTTGATCTCGCGCAGATTGACCTGCAGGTCGCGGTCGGTAATCAACTCGATGTTGTTCAGGCCAAGCAGGCGACGATCTGCGCCCCAGATGGCGCCATAGCGTGGCCCGTTGACGTTGACCACCGGTGGGCCCTCTTCGCCCAGCGTCTTCCAGACGACACCGCCCCAGCCGGCCTTGAAGGCGCGGATGACGTTGTAGGCCTTGTCGGTCGGCGGCGCCGACGCCAGCCAGAACGGGTTCGGCGATTTGATGCCGACGAAATTATTGCGGATGTCTGCCATGCTCATGCCCTCCCGTTCGAGGTCAATGCCCGATGAATGCCTTCCGCAGCATCGCGGCCTTGCGCGACGGCCGAGACTGTCAGGTCGTCGCCGCCAAAGATGCAGTCGCCGCCGGCCCAGACGTTTGGCAGCGAGGTGCGGCCTTCGGCGTCGACCTTGATGCGGCCGGCTTCCAGCGCGATCTCCGCACCGCTGCCGTTGAGCGCAGCTGGGACAAAGCTCTGGCCGATCGCCTTGAACACTTGGTCGGCAGTCAGCGTCAGCCGCTCGCCGGTGCCGACGAGCCTGTCGCCGTCCATCGCGGTGTATTCGAGCTCGATCGCCGACACCTTGCCAGCGTCGGCAATGACCCGCTTCGGCTGCAACCAGTGCCGGATGATGACGCCGTTGGCGGCAGCCAGATCCTGCTCGAATTCGGAAGCATTCATGTGCTCAGGGCCGCGCCGATAGCAGATCGTCACCTCTTCGGCTCCGAGCAGCTTCGATTGCACCGCCGCGTCGATCGCCGTCATGCCGCCGCCGATGACGACAACACGCCGGCCGACCGGCAGGCTGGCCAGATCACTGGCCTGACGAAGCTCGGCAATGAACTCGACGGCATTGGTGACGCCTTGCGCCTCCTCGCCATCCGCTCGCAAGGCATTGACGCCGGCAAGCCCCATGCCGAGGAACACCGCATCGTAATTCCTGGTCAGGTCCGACAGCTGGTAGTCACGGCCGAGCGCCTTGCCGTTCTGGATGTCGATGCCGCCGATGGAGGTGACATAGTCGACTTCGGCCTGGGCGAAATTGTCGACGCTCTTATAGGCCGCGATACCGTACTCATTGAGGCCGCCGGGCTTCGGGCGGGCTTCCAGGATGGTCACGTCGTGACCGTGGCGGGCAAGCCGATGCGCGGCCGCAAGCCCGGCCGGTCCGGCGCCGACCACGGCGACCGTCTTGCCGGTCGGTTCGGAGCGCTTGTAGAACTGCTTGTTTTCGGCCATCGCGACATCGGTGGCGTAGCGCTGAAGGCGACCAATCTGCACCGGCTTGCCTTCTGCCACCTCGCGCACGCAGACCTCTTCGCACAGCGTCTCGGTCGGGCAGACGCGGGCGCACATGCCGCCCAAAATGTTCTGATCGAAAATAGTCTTGGCTGAGCCGATCGGATTGCCCGTCGAAATCTGGCGAATGAACAGCGGGATGTCGATCGAAGTCGGGCATGCATTCATGCACGGCGCGTCATAGCAGAAATAGCAGCGGTCGGACTCGACCAGCGCCTCGTGATGATCGAGCGGTGGATGCAGGTCGGCAAAATTATCGGCATATTGCTCCGGCGAGAGCCGCCCGCCGGCAATGCCTTGCTTGAACTGGCCTTCTGGCATCGTCAGTTCCCCATGTTCTTGTTTTGGGGAAGGCTAGCACGTTTTATTTTTTTATCAATTGGTCAATTTTCGCCGCAACCCGCTGAAAACCTTCAAAAAACATGATTATAATAGTCATGTTTTCCAAACGGCCATGCGTCACGAAGCAGGTACGGATTGGCTCTCTCGATGGCACAGCGCGACAAGTTCGGAAGTGAGCGAGATCCCGGCGCATGGATCAACAACCCCTCGTTGACTGCAAGCAAGATCGAAAACCGCAGGGCGCACAACCCGGTAACATTTCCAATTCGCCGCCATCTTTTTTGGTTGGCTGTCGGATTTTCGTCGTGAAGATCGTCCTAGAATGGATCGCGCATGATCGATGTACAAACCGCAAGGAGCACGACAATGCCACAGTCCCCCATGCCTTTCTTCTGGTACGAGCTGATGACCACCGATCTCGACGCCGCCGAGGCGTTTTACACCTCCGTGGTGGGCTGGAGGGGGCAGCCTTTCGAAGGGGCCCAGGGCATGCCGCGCTATATCGTCATGAATGTCGGCGAGCGCGGCGTCGGCGGGCTGATGACGCTGCCCGAGGACGCGCGCAAGATGGGCATGCCGCCGGCTTGGATCGGTTATATCCTCACCAGGGACGTCGATGCCGCAACGGCGTCCCTCAAGAAGGCTGGTGGCGCGGTTCACCGCGAGCCCGACGACATTCCTGGCGTCGGCCGCTTCGCCGTCGTTGCCGACCCGCAAGGCGCGATGTTCAACTTCCTGCAGCCCAGCGGCCCCGACCAGCCGCCGCTGCCGTTGACGACACCCGGCAACGTCGGCTGGCATGAGCTCTACACGTCAGACTGGAAGGCGGCGTTCGATTTCTATTCCAGCCAGTTCGGCTGGGAGAAGGGCGACGCCATGGACATGGGTCCGATGGGCGTCTACCAGCTTTTCGCCTTCGGCGCCGAGCCTGTTGGCGGCATGATGAACAAGCCCGAGCAGATCCCGGTGCCGGTCTGGCAGTTCTATTTCAACGTGCCCGGCATCGACGCGGCAGCCAAGCGCGTCACCGACAATGGCGGCAAGATCCTGATGGGTCCGATGGAGGTCCCCGGCGGCAGCTGGATCGTGCAGTGCACAGACCCACAAGGCGCCCATTTCGCGCTAATGGCACCGGTGCGGTAGCAACGTCGCGTCGCGATTGGCGAAACCGGCAGCAAAAACCGATCTCCCCCCTCGTGGGGGAGATGTCCGGCAGGACAGAGAGGGGCGCTGTCCCTCCAATCTAACGCTCTTTGAGAACTATTCCGGCGTCAGCACGGAAACTTTGAGATCGGGCTTCTTGGCGCCGCTGAGCTGGATGGTCGCCCGGCCGGCGGCTAGCTTGAAGCGCACGCTCTTGCGGATCCCCGGACAGGTTTTTATACCACTGGAAGCCGCCGACTTCACGGCTTTACCGTCCTGAACGACATCGATCCAGGCCTCATCAGACAGGCTGATCTGGAGTTTTCCCTCCGGGGGCACGGCCACGCTCGCCGTCGCGCCGAATGTACCGGCTGCCGGCGCGCGTTCCGGCGGAACGGTGAAGCTGATCGTGCCGACCGGCGCCAACGCCACATCTGCAGCCTCGCCGACCGAAAGGTCAGCGCCGGACTGCGCGGCGGGCGCCGCCGCAAACAGGGCCTCCTCGCGCGTCACTGGCCATTTGAAAGCAGCACAGCCGGCGTCGTCGGCCATGGCGACGCTGGTGCCTGCAAGGATGGCGAATAGGCTGACGACGACTTTTCTCATGGCAAACGGAACCCACATGGTTTGGAGTGTCTGGATCTCAGTACAACTATAGCGGTTTAAATACAACCCTGGAGAGAAAAATATTGAAAGGACGAGGAACATTTCCATCACTGATTGTTGATGGCGGGCCATGCGAAGTGAATGGTCCCCTGCCGGGCGATAATCTATGGCCGGTTCGGGGGTGAAATGGAGTCTTAGATGAAGCTTTTCGACGGCCTTGCCAGATATCAGCCGCAGGCTCTGGCCGCATTGCGCATCATGACGGCACTGCAATTCATCGAACATGGTACGCAAAAGCTGTTCAATTTTCCCGCCGGCGACCATGCCGGTACATTGACCGGGCTGACGCTGACCGCTGGCCTCCTCGAATTCGTGGGCGGCATTCTCTTGGCGCCTGGGCGCTTCGCCCGGCCGGTCGCCTTCCTCCTGGCTGGCGAGATGGCGATCGCCTATTTCATGGCGCACATGCCGCGCGACTTCTTCCCCATCAACAATGGCGGCGATTCGGCGATCTCGTTCTGCTTCATTTTCCTCTATCTGGTGTTTGCCGGTCCGGGTGCCCTGGCCCTCGACAACCGGCGCAACAGCTGAGGCGTCGGCGCGTCTTCACCCACGCATCCGCTCGAAATTCGCGTCGAACAGCGGGATCGGCTGCATGCGCGCAGCGTGGCGTTTGCCCAGAATCTCGATCTCGAAGCCTTCAACTTCGTCGGCAATCTCTTTCGGCACATAGCCGATGGCGACGGATTTTTTCGAATGATGTGCGTAGCCGCCCGACGTGACCCAGCCGCGCACGGCACCGCCAAACCAGATTGGCTCGTCGCCGATGACGTCGGCATCGACAGTATCGACGACAAAGGCCCGCAGCCGCAGTCTGCCGCCGTGCTTGCGCTCCGCCAATGCGGCCTGCTTGCCAATAAAATCGGCCTGCTTGCCATAGGCAACGAAGCGGTCGAGCCCAGCCTCCAGCGGCCCGTAGATCGGCCGGTATTCGCGCGCCCATGAGCCGTAATTCTTCTCCAGCCGCAGCGCATTGAGGGCGCGCGAGCCGAACAGGCCGATGCCGAATTCCTCGCCCGCCGCCATCAGCGCCTGATAGGCGGTGCGCTGATATTCCGGCGCCACCCAGATTTCGTAGCCGAGATCGCCGGTGTAGCTGACGCGCCCGACCAGGCACGGCGCCATGCCGATGTCCATCCTGCTGATGGCCATGAACGGAAAAGCCGCGTTCGACACGTCAGATCGTGTGACCTTTTCAAGAAGCTTCCGCGCGCTCGGCCCGGCGATCGACGAGCCGGTGAGTTTTGCGCCGAGCGCCTCGATGCTGACAGAGCCGTCCTTCGGCAGATGCGCTTCGAACCAGCGCATATGGTACTGCTCGGCGACGCCGGAGCCGGCCAGGAACCAATCGCCATTTTCAGAATTTAGGCTGCTGAGATTGGCCAGCGTGAAATCGCCGATCAGCCTGCCGTCTTCCTTCAGCATCGGCGCCAGCGTCATGCGGCCGGGGCTTGGCAACTTGCAGGCAAGCAGGCGGTCGAGCCAGGCTGCAGCGCCCTCGCCGGTTACCCTGTATTTGGCGAATGACGAGATTTCCGAGAGACCAACGCCCTGCCGAACCGTCTCCACTTCTCTCGCCACATGCTCGAAATCGTTCGAGCGGCGCCAGGAGAATTCGTCCTTGACGCCTTCGGGCGCGTACCACAGCGGCACTTCCAGCCCATAGGCGACCCCCCATTGCGCGCCCTTGACCGACAACAGGTCGTAGACCGGTGTCGTCCTGAGTGGCCGTCCGGCCGGTAGTTCCTCGTTCGGGAAGCGGATCGAAAACCGCCGCGAATAGTTTTCGCGCACCTTGGCGTTGGTGTAGGCCATCGTCGCCCAGTCACCGTAACGCGACACATCCATCGCCCAGATATCGGCGCCGGGATCGCCCTCAATCATCCAGTTCGACAACGCCAGGCCGACGCCGCCTCCCTGCGAGAACCCCGCCATGACACCACAGGCCACCCAGAATCCCGGCAGGCCGCGCACCGGCCCGACCAGCGGATTGCCGTCCGGCGCGAAGGTGAAGGGACCGTTGATGATCTGCTTGATGCCGGTGTTCTGGAAGGCCGGGAAATGCCGGAACCCGACCTCCAGCGACGGCGCGATCCGGTCGATGTCGGGTTCGAGCAGCTCGTGGCCGAAATTCCACGGCGTCTGGAACTCGGACCATGGCTTGTTGGCCTTTTCGTAAGTGCCCATCAGCATGCCGCCGCGCTCCTGGCGCAGATAGAGCTCGCCGTCGAAATCGACCGCGTGGATGATCTCCGTGCCGGTCTTCTGGTTCCAGGCGGCGACTTCCGGCATGTCTTCGGTGATCAGGTACATGTGCTCCATCGCCAGCACCGGCAGCTCCAGCCCGACCATGCGGCCGACCTCGCGCGCCCACAGGCCGCCGGCGTTGACGACATGCTCGGCCACCACCTCGCCCTTGTTGGTAATGACGCGCCACAGTCCGTCGGCGCGTCGCACGATGTCCTCGACCTTGGTGAAGCGCTCGACCTCGGCACCAAGCTTCCTCGCCGCCTTGGCGTAGGCGTGGGTAACGCCGGACGGGTCGAGATGACCGTCCTCCTTGTTGCGCACAGCACCAACGAACTGCTTGGGATCGAGCAGCGGCATCAGCTCGGCCGCCTCATCAGGCGATATCTCCTCGAGGTCGATGCCGAGATAGCGACCCTTGGCGACGACGCCGCGCAGCCAGTCGAGCCGCGCCTCGGTCGCCGCCAGCAAGACGCCGCCGGTCAGATGCACGCCAGTCGCCTGGCCGGACAGCTCCTCGATCTCCTTGTAGAGCGAGATCGTGTATTTCTGCAGCTTGGCGACGTTGGGGTCGCCATTGATCGTGTGCATGCCGCCGGCCGCGTGCCAGGTCGAGCCGGAGGTCAATTCATCGCGCTCCAGAAGCACTATGTCGGTCCAGCCGTGACGGGCCAGATGGAACAGCACGGAGCACCCGACAACGCCACCGCCGATAACCACGACCTTTGCATGCGATTTCATGGGATTCTCGTCATTTCAAAGAGTTGGTTGGGTTTCATGATTCTGTAGGAGAAGAGAATGAATCCAAACAAGAAGAGCGGCGCTTAAGGCTCGCTTTGCCCGATCGCTTCCTTGCGCTTGGCCACATACGCCTCCAGCGCCTCGCGCCTGGAGATTTCCATCACCGGCTCGACATAGTCCTCTAGCGCCTTCTTCCACAGCCTCGTCGCACGCGCCGTGGCGTCGAGCCCACCGGCCTCCTCCCAGGCCTCGTAGTTCTGCCAGTTGGACAGAATCGGCTGGTAGAAGGCCGTGGCGTAGCGCTCCAGCGTGTGTGGCTCGCCGAAAAAGTGGCCGCCGGTCGGAACCGCACCCAGAGCCTCGACGGCAAGCTCGGCCTCGTTGACTTCGATCGGGCGCAAAAACTCCATCATGTGCTGGATCATCTCGACGTCGATGATGAACTTTTCGAACGACGCTGTCAGTCCGCCCTCCTGCCAGCCGGCGGCATGGTAGACGAGGTTGCCATGGCCGAGCACCGCGCCCCACAGCGCCATCAGCGTCTCATAGGCGCCTTGCGCGTCGGCGGCGTTGGAAGCCGAGCCCGGCGTCGTCCGGTAAGGCAGCCTGTAACGCCGCGCCAACTGTCCGGACGCGATATTCGCCTTGGTGTTTTCAGGCGTGCCGAACGCGGGCGCTCCCGATTTCATATCGACATTGGAGGTGAAGGCGCCATACATCACCGGCGCGCCGGGGCGGACGAGCTGCGTCAGCACCACGCCGAACAGCGCCTCGGCATTCTGCTGGGCGAGCGCGCCGGCAAGCGTCACCGGGCTCATCGCCCCCATCAGCGTGAACGGCGTTACCGCCACCGACTGGCCGAACTCGGCCATCGTCATCAGCCCCTCGGCCATCATCTCATCGAAGCGGCGCGGCGAGTTGACCGAAATGATCGTGGTGACGCCGGGATCGTCGCGCATCTCGTCAAGCGTCAGTCCGCGCGCGATTGCCATCATTTCGATGCCGTCGAGCGCCCTGCCGCGGCCGATAGCCGAGACGTGAAAGCTTTTGTCGGTCAGCGTCAGATTGGCGAAATAGGTGTCGAGGTGGCGGGAATTCGCCGGCAGTTCCATCGGCGCGCAGACCTGGTTGCCTAGCATGTGGATGCAGTTGAAATGCTGCGCCAGCCGGACGAGATCGGAATAATCGCGCAAATTGCCGGCACGGCGGCCGCGCTCCATGTCGTGCACATTCGGCGGCCCGGCGACGAGCGTGAAGTTGATGGTATTGCCGCCGAGGTGGACGGCATGGGCGGGATTGCGCGGCGTCAGCGTATAGCTGGACTGCGTCGTCTTCAGCGCTTCCTCAATCATGGCGCGATCGATGCGGACGTTCATCGTGGCATGATCGACCTTGGCCCCGGCCTTCTCGAACAGCGACAGCGCCCGCGGGCTCATCACCTCGATGCCGAAATTCTCAAGAATGTGCGTCGACGCCTGGTGGATCGCCTCGATCTGGTCGGCCGAGAGCATCGCCATCGGCGGATAAGGGTTTGTCACCCGCCTGAGCGGCAGTTGCGGGATGGCGGTCGGTCCCCTGTTGCTGGTTCGCTCGGCGCCGCGCTTGCGTCTTGGTTCGCTCATGCGGCGCATCAAAGCGCTGGCGCGAAGATCGAGCTGTCAAGAATCCGCCACCTGCGGGCGTGATTTTAGCCAAGGCGCCATTCCGGGAATTTCATATCGGTAAAAGCGACAACAAACGTTCGGAATGTTCATACTTCCTCAGCGCCAGCCAAAACGGCCGACGAGCCGTTAAGAAACGCCGCAAGATTCCTTTTATGTTTTCAGCCTAATGCTCTTCCGATGCGTAGGTCGAGTTTTAGTAAAATTGTAGCGATTGCCGTGCCGCTGACGCTTTCGGCCTGCGCGACGCCGCCGAACCACATCAACGATGTCTGTGCCGTTTTCGACCAGAATGACGGCTGGTTCGACAATTGGCAGGCGGCGGCACAACGCGCCGAGCAGAAATACGGTGTGCCGGTTCCCGTGCTGATGGCGACGGTGCGCAAGGAATCCGGCTTCAAGAGCAACGCCAGGCCGCCGCGCACCAAGCTGCTGGGCTTCATTCCCTGGAAACATATCTCCAGTGCAACCGGCTTCTCGCAGGCGCTCGACGGGACCTGGGCGCAATACCAGAACGAGACCGGCAGCTGGGCGGCGCGCCGCACCAGGTTTGCCGATGCCGTCGATTTTGTCGGCTGGTATCATTCCAAGACCGCCGACACACTCGGCGTCGCCCGCAACGACACTTACAATCTGTATCTCGCCTACTATCTCGGCTGGAACGCCTATAAGCGCGGTAATCGCGGCGACGCTGACGTGCAGCGCTATGCGCACGCCACCGAGCAGATGGCCCAGGACTACGCCGCGCAGCTACGGCAATGCGCGCCCTAGCGTACTAGCGGCATTTCAGCCGCCCTTGGGTTTGCGCGGCCTGCGCGGAGCGTCCTCTGCCTGCCGTCCATCACCGACCGTCGGCGGCGTGATTGGTGCCACCGCGCTATCGGCAGGGCTTGAGGTCCCGCCGGTCTCTGAAACCTCGTCGCGAATCTCGTGACTTCGGGCTTTGGCGACCGCTTCGGCATTCTCCACTGCCTGGCCCTCGGCATCGGCTTCAACGCTGCCAGTCTTCCCATGCGGGCGCTTGGGCGGATCTCCGGCAAAGCCCGGGCCAACACCGTGGTTTGCATCCTCGGGCACGCCCTCATTCGCGGCGTGCTCCTTGTCGAATTTGATCACCGGCTCCATTTTCGCCAGCACGTCGTCGGACAGCCAGCACAGGCTCATATGGCCGTCGCCGAGATTTTTGACTGGCGGCACCGTAGTTTCGCAAAGATTGTCCGGCACCAGTTTCTTGTAGCCGCAGCGCGTCTGGAACGGACATCCCGAGGGCGGGTTCATCGCTGACGGAATGTCGCCTTCCAGCACGATGTGCCTTTTCACCACGCTGGTATCGGCAATCGGGATCGCCGACAGCAGCGCCTCGGTGTAGGGGTGATAGGGCGGCGAAAATATCTGGTCGGTCGTGCCTTGCTCGACGATATAGCCGAGATACATGACGACGACGCGGTCGGCGATGTAGCGCACCACCGACAGATCGTGGCTGATGAACAGCATCGTCGTCTTGTTCTTGCGCTGGATGTCCATCAAAAGCTCGGTCACCGCCGCCTGGACCGACACATCCAATGCCGAGACCGGCTCGTCGGCCACCACCACCTTGGCGTCGCCGGCAAAGGCGCGCGCCACGCCGATGCGCTGTTTCTGGCCACCTGAAAGCTGGCGCGGCTTGCGTGTCTCGAATGCTCTGGGCAGCTTCACCAGGTCTAGCAATTCCAGCATCCGCTTGCGCCGGTCGGCCACCGTGTTGCCGACATTGAACTTTTCCAGCGTGCGAATGATCTGCGAACCGACCGAATGGCTGGGATTGAGTGTGTCGAACGGATTTTGAAACACCATCTGGATCGACGATACCGTGTCGACGCTGCGCTTCTCGATCCCGGTCGACTGGATCTCCTTGTTGCCGAGCTTGACGCGGCCGGAACTTGCCGTTTCGAGGCCGAGCAGCACCTTGGCCAGGGTCGATTTTCCGCAGCCGGATTCGCCAACGATAGCGACGGTCTCGGATTCGCGCGCCATGAACGAGATCGTCTCATTGGCCTTGACGACACGGCCCTCGCTCGAGCCGAACACTTCGCTGCCGCCGACCTTGTAGTACTTCCTGAGGTCTTCGATTTGGAGCACCGGCGCACCGGGCACCACCCGCTCGTTCACCTTCTTGGCGCCGGGTGGCAGCGCCTCCCAGTCGATCTCGTTGAAGCGCACACAGCGCGAGAAATGCCCGTCATGGCCTTCGACCGCGATCATCGGAATTTCGGCGGCGTTGCAGACGCCCTCGACGAAATGGTGGCAGCGCGGGCCGAAATTGCAGCCCTTCGGCCGCTCGTGCGGTAGCGGCAACTGACCCGGGATGGATATTAGCGGCCGCGAATTCTTGTCGGCGCCCGGCAATGGGATCGAGCGGAACAGGCCTTGCGTGTAGGGATGGCGCATCCGGTCGAAGACGTCCTTGATCTTGCCCGTCTCCACCGCTTCGCCCGAATACATCACCGTGATGCGGTCGCAGGTCTCCAGGATCAGGCCCAGATTGTGCGACACGAAGATCATCGAGGTGCCGAACTTCTCGCCCAGCCCCTTGACCAGGTCGACGATACCGGCCTCAACCGTCACGTCGAGCGCTGTCGTCGGCTCGTCGAGCAGAAGCAGCGCCGGCTTCGACAGCAGCGCCATGGCAATGACGATGCGCTGCTGCTGGCCGCCGGAAAGCTGGTGCGGGTAGGAACGCATCATGCGCTCGGGATCCGGCAGCTTCACCGCGCGCACCATTTCCAAAGCGCGTTTGTAAGCTTCGTCCTTCGACACCTTGTCGTGGATCAGCGGCACTTCCATCAGCTGCTGGCCGACCTTCATCGCGGGGTTGAGGCTGGCCATTGGCTCCTGGTAGATCATGGCGATCTTGTTGCCGCGGATAGCGCGCAGTTCCTCGTCGGACAGTTCTCCCATGTCCTTGCCCTGGAACTTGATCTTTCCGCCGACGATCTTTCCGATGTTGGAGAGGTCACGCATGATACCGAGCGACACGGTCGACTTGCCGCAGCCGGATTCGCCGACAATACCCATCGCCTCGCCAGGCATGACCGTGCAGGAAAAATCCATGACGGCCGGGATCTCGCCCTTGCGGGTGAAGAAGGAGATCGACAGGTTCTCGATCTCGATGATCGGCCCATTGGTCGGCCCATTGGTCGGCTTGGCGGGATTTCGAACTGCCTCATTCATGGGTCGCTCCAATCCTTGTTCTTCAGGCATGTCGGGCCGAACCCGGCATCGATCTTTCCCGGTATCAATCTTTCATCGACTGTTCGCGCAGCGAATCCGCCAGGAGGTTGAGGCCGAGCACGAACGACATCAATGCGATCGTCGGCGGCAGCGCCGGGTGGATGAAGGAGCGCAGCAGCCGGCTGGCATCCTTGATCGCCGTGCCCCAGTCCGGACTTTCCGGCGCCAGTCCCAGCCCGAAATAGCCGAGTGTGCCGAGCAGGATCGTAGTGTAGCCGATGCGCAGGCAGGCGTCGACGATCAGCGGCCCGCGCGCATTGGGCAATATCTCCCACAGCATGATGTACCAGGGCGATTCACCCCGCGTCTGCGCCGCCGCAACATAGTCGCGCGTTTTGATGTCCATGACCAGGCCGCGCACGATGCGGAACACGCCCGGGCTGGAGGCGAACACCACCGCCACGAAGATGTTGAGCTGGTTGGGATCGATATGGATGATCTTGAACGGATCGGCATCGAAGACAAGGCCGGCATAGATCCAGCCGCCAACCACCAACGTCAGGCCAAGCAGGATATAGAGGCGGTCGGGTCGGTTCTTGTAGCGCGTCCAGAACAGCACGCTGAAGAAGATGATCGGAAATAGGAAGAACAGCCCGGCCATCGCGTAGGGGATCGGCGTGTCCATGATGCCCGGCGTCACCAGCAGGTAGAACAGCAGGATCACCGGGAAGGCCAGCACAAGGTTGGCGAGGAAGGACAGCACCGTATCGATCTTGCCGCCATAATAGCCGGCCGGCAGGCCGAGCGTTATGCCGACCATCAGTGCAAAACCGGTCGCCGCCGGCGCGATGATCAGCACGATCTGGCTGCCATAGACCATGCGGGAGAACACGTCGCGGGCGAGCTTGTCGCCGCCGAAATAATATACAAGTTTCGACGCCGGCTCGATCGCGCCCGGCAGCGCGTCCTTCATGATCGGCACTTGGGCGAGCGGATCGAAGGGCGAGATGGTCGACGCGAAGATCGCCGTAAACAGCCAGAACAGGCAGATGCCGACGCCAACGATGCCGACGCCGCTGTCGAAAAGCTGGCCGTAAAGGCCTAGCTTCTTCTTGTAGCCGAAGCTCGTCCCCATCACCAGGGCGAGAGCGATCCAGACCGGCCAGAAGCGGGTAAGCACGCCGAGTACGACGTTGAAGGCGCTGAGATATTCGACCTGCATCCGCCGGTCTCCTATTGAACTCTGATGCGCGGATTGAGGAACGCGTAGCCGACATCGGAGATGAGCTGTGTGATCAGGACGATAAACACCGAGACCAGCGAGCAGCCGAGCAGAAGATCGATGTCGTTGTTGCCGGCGGCCTCGACCAGCGTGTAGCCGAACCCCTGGTAGCGGAACATCACCTCGACGATGACGACGCCGGTGAGCAGCCAGGGAAACTGTAGCATGATGACCGTGAACGGTGCGATCAGCGCGTTGCGCAGAGCGTGCTTTATCACCACGCTGCCGAAGGAGAGGCCCTTGAGCCGGGCGGTGCGGATATACTGTTGCGTCATCACCTCGACCATCGAGGCTCGGGTCATGCGGGCGATGTAGCCGATGCCGTAGATCGCCAGCGTCATCACCGGCAAGGTGAAATTGTAGAAGGTGATGCCCTGGCTGGCCGAGGCCGCCGAACCGTTCAGTACGCCGAGCCAGGAGGCGAAGATGACGGTGAAGATGACGCCCGAAACATATTCGGGCGTCGCCGTCGAGGCGATCGAAGCCACCGACAATGTACGGTCGGTGCGTGAGCCCTCGCGCATGCCGGCGAGGATGCCAATCAAAAGCGAGATCGGCACCATTACGGCCAGCACGCAGAGCATCAGGATGCCGGTGGCACTGAGCGCCGGAAAGAGTTTCGAAGCGACCGTCGTCTTGAACTTGGTCGAGCAACCGAAATCGCCTTGCAGGATGCCGGAGAATGTCGGCACGACCGGATCGTTGCAGAAGGAGAAACGCTGCGCCGGCTTGCCGGTCGCCGGGTCGGTAACCGGCTGCTTGGGCACCACACCCAGCCATTGGCCATAGCGGACAAAGAAATTCTGCCGATAGCCATGGTTGACCAGCCAAGCTTCAAGCTGCTCGGCCGAGGTGTGCATTTCGGTCTGGCTGATCGCCAGCTTTTTCAGATTGGGCCCGAGATTGACCAGGAAAAAGACGATCATCGTCAGACACAGCATCGTCAATGCCATGGTGCCGAGACGCCTGATTACGAAAGAAAGCATGGCGGTCCCCTGCCGGTCGGGTTGGGGGTTCGAACCGGTTTGCAAGCCGTGCCCTGCCGTCAGCGGCAGAACAAGCCTTCAGACCAGTCCCAGATGCAATACCCTTTTTATTGCAGACCCAGGCCGAAGAGTCCGCAACTTTTTGCTGCGCCGACTTCCGGTCCAAGGACCATGCAAAGAGCGAGGGAAAGGGGCGAGACGCCCCTTTCCGGATCGTCCGGTCAGGCCTGTTCGAGCCAGACCTTGCCGTAGTCACGCTCGAAGGTCGGGTGCATCTTGTAGTTCTGCACCGCCTTGACCGAATGGCTGTAGAGCTTGCGCCAATAAGGCTGGATGATAATGCCGGAATCCTGCAGGATCTGCTCGATATCCTTCATCATTTCCTTGCGCTTGGCGGCGTCGGCAACTGCCAGCGCAGCGTTGAGCTTGGCGTCCCACTCCGGATTCGACCAGGCCGTCTCGTTCCAGGCTTCACCTGTGCGATAGCCGATCGCCAGAACCTGGACGCCGAGCGGCCGCATGTTCCAGTTGGTCATCGACAGCGGATACTTCGTCCAGTCGTTCCAGAACGTCGAACCCGGCAGCACCGTACGCTTCACCTTGATGCCGGCGTCGCGCATCTGCGCGGCGATCGCATCGCCTGTGTTCTTGTGCCAATCCTCGTCGACCGTGATCAGCTCGTGCTCGAAATCGGCCTGGCCGGCTTCCGCCATCAGCGCCTTTGCCTTGGCCGGGTCGCGAGCAACCTTCGGCAATTCGTAGTATTCCGGATGGATCGGGGCGACATGGTGGTTTTCGGCAACCGTGCCGGCATTGCCGTAGCCGAGCTGGAGGACGACATTGTTGTCGACTGCGAGCTGCAGGGCGTTGCGAACCTTCTGGTCGCCGTAAGGCTTGTTGGTCACATTGGTGCGACAGACGATCGTCGACGCGGTGACGATCTCCGACTTCACCAGGTCCATGCCGTCGAGGATCGACACATAGTCGGCTGACGTTTCGAAATTGGTATGGACTTCGCCAGCTTCGAAAGCGCTGACCATCGCCGCCGGATCGGTGCCGTAGTCGATGAACTCGATGCCGTCGAGGAAGACGTCACCATCCCACCATTTGTTGTCTTCGCGGCGCTTGTAGACCACTTTCTGGCCGACATCGTAGGAGACGAGCTCGAACGGCCCGGTGCCGATCGGGCAGGACTTGAAGTCGCCGCCTTTTTCGTCGAACGTCTTGTGGACAATGAGGCCGGGATAGTCGCACACGTTGGGAATGAGGGCGATATCCGGCTTGCTGAGCGTCAGCTTGATCGTGTGGTCATCGACCTTGGTCACCGCGCTCTCATCCAGCTTGTCGTCCTTGACCAGAGAACCGAGGCGACCGGGCATGGAATTGCCTTCGGCCTTCTTGTCGGCCCAACGCTTGAGGTTGAAGATGACGTCGTCTGCGGTGAACGGATCGCCGTTGTTCCAGGTGACGCCCTTGCGCACATGCAGCGTGTATTCGGTAGCGTCGTCATTCACGTCCCAGCTCTCCAGCAGATAGGGGCGGAATGTATATTCGGTTGTATATTTGACCAGCGGCTCGAGCGCCTGACGCTCGGCATTGGCGATTTCCGACCAGTCGGACTTGCGCGGATCCTTCGGATCCTTGATCCATTGCGCGACCTTCAATACGCCGCCTTTCTTGCCCTGGACCTCTTCCGCCCTGGCCGGCGTCGGGTCTGCAAGGCCAAGCATGCCATAGGCCATCGCCGTCGACGCGCCGAAGACGCTGGCGAGAGCCAGAAATTCGCGACGATCCATCTTGCCTGCCTTGGCGTCTTCGGCCATGGCTAGGATGTGATCGGGAACGCGGTCGCCGTTACTCTTGTAGATCGTCATGACTAACTCCCATTGTTGGCTTTCTGCCTTTTAACATTCCGCATTCGCGCCATGATGTCAAAGACGGCGCGGATTGGGAACATGCTAAGGAATGTGCAACTTTGAAAGCAGGGCGGTTCGCGCGATAACGACAGTCTTGGCGCAAATTTGCTACTGCGCCAGGGATTTCGTCCGAAATCTCAACGGGCGATTAAACTGGGACATTCGCCGCTGCGCCGCTCGTTCTTCGGAGACCAACTGTCCTGCGCGAACGGCCTGTTTCAATATTCTCGTTCGTAGAAAACACCGCCTTTGGCTTCGCCGGCGTCGGTTGCCTCACCACGCAGCTTGACGCCGCGCCCAACGTCGAGATCGACGGTTGCCTTGCCCGAACCCGGCCTATCGCCCTTCTGGATCGTCACGTAGGTGCGGTCGTTGAGATACTTGCCCGCCGAGACGGCGGTGCCGCCCTGTTCGTCGGTGATTACGTCGAGATCGTCGACGCCGATCGCGCTGCGCAGGTTCTGCAGCAGGGAGGTCGAGCCGCCGACGCCGGCCAGTTGTCCGGCAGCCTCGGCAAGCTGCGCGATCTGCAGCGGCGACAGGTTCGACATCGAACGGCCGAAGATCAGCTGCGCCAGCACCTCGTCCTCCGGCAGCGCAGGTACCGAGGAGAAGCTGAATTTCGGGTTGTTCGCCTCGCCCGACACCACGATGGTCACGGTGGCGCTGGTCGTCTTCGATTGCGCCGTAAGGTTGAGGTAGGGCACCAGAGAGCCGGAGAAGCCGACTGTGCCTTCGGTGAAGGTCAGCCGCTTGGCAAGGATCGTCAGCCGCCCGCGCCGCAAGGTGAAGGTGCCGATCGCCTGGGGTGACGATGCCGGACCGGTCAGCCGCAGCGAACCGCCGAGCTCGGCGTCGACACCCCTGCCCTGGATGAAGATCTGGCTCGGCGCATTGACCGTGACGTCGAGGTTGAGGCCGCTGCCTCCACTGCCGTTGCTTGCTGCGGCCGGGCGCAACGCCTTGTCCTGCGCACGCACGGCGGCCGGCGCATTCTTGTGCTTGACGTTGAGCTCGGCCAGCGAACCGGGCAGCTTTTCGGGTACGGTGATGACGGTCTTGGCCAGATTGACGGTACCGGAAATCACCGGCGCGGAGGTGAGCGGTCCCTTGACGGTCAGGTCGCCGCCAAGATTGGCGGTGACCACCTTGCCGTCGGTATAGCGGCCGTCGACGAGCTTGATCGACAGATCGGCCGGAAAGCCCTTAGCCGGATCGATGCCGACGGTGCCGCTGGCCGAAAGGCTGCCGCGCGTCGACGGCGTGCCGGTCAGGCGATTGATCCTTGCCACGCCGCCACCGATGGCGACGTCGGCAGTGATGTCGTTGATCGCAAGCCCCGAGCGCGCGTCGAGCAGGCGGGCGCCTGACGTGCGGACTGTGCCTGAGATCACCGGCGACGTCGCCGGGCCGCGCACCTGCAGATCGACGTCGGCCGTGCCGCTCAAGGACAGGCCTTGTGCGGCGAGTGTCCTGGTGAGAAAGGCGAACGGCACCTTGCCGGAAAAATTGAGATCAAGGGTGGGCGCGCCTGATGTCGTCATCGTGCCGCCGCCCTTGAGGCCGAGGCCAGCGGCATCGCTCATGTTGGCGTCGAACGTCAGTCTGTTGCCCGAATACGTACCTGAGGATGAAACGCCCATGCCGCCGAAACCTGCACCACGGGTCTGCGACGTCTGAACGCCTGCGGCGTCAATCTTGAAGGCAACGGCCGGATTGGCCGGCACGCCCGTCACCTTCACAGTGCCCGAGATGGAACCGGCGGCATCGAGGCCCGGCGAAAAACTGTTGGCTATCGAGATCGGTACGCGCGCCAGCGTCGCGTTGAGGTCGAGCGCTTGCCCAGCCTTGCCCGTGACCGTCGCCGTGCCGCCGCCGAGGTTGAGCACCAGCCTGTCGAGGCTGGTCACTCCATTAGCGATGTTGATGGTCGAGGCCTGGGCGATGGCCGCCTTGATGCCGCGGATGGTCGCCTCGCCGGAGGCAAGTTCGACCGTCGTCGTACCCTTGACTGCCTTGACCCGGCCGGCGGCCTTCAGCGGAATATCCTTGACGGAGGCGCCACCGGAAAAGCCGGTCCATTCGCCGTCGCGCTTGAGATCGACGTTGACGCCCCGAATAGCCGTGCCGCCGGAAGTTACGCTCTCGGCACGGATTTTGCCCGAGATCACCGGTGCCGCCAGATAGTTGGCGATCAGCGCATCGATGCTCACGGCCTTGGCCGAGACATCGCCGCGCGAGATCGAGGCCGTTGTCGCCTTGACGGCGACCTGTGGCACGGTGCCCGCCTTGGAGAAGGCGATCGTGCCGCGTACATCGCCATCGGCCTTTTCCAGTGCCAGGGCCGCAAGCGGACCGATATCGGGCAGGTCGAGTGCCACGGTGCCGGCTGGCACAAAGGCATCGTCGAGCGCCAGGTCGCCGGAGACACGGTTCTTGCCGAGCGACAGCAAAAGCCCGTTGATGGCGCGTTTGCCGTCCGATGTCGCCAGCACAGCGCTGCCCTGCAGCGGTTGGCCGCCGACATTTCCGGTGAGTTGCACATTCGCAGCCGGGTTGGCGGCATCAGCCTTGCCGGTGGCGGTGAGCTTCAGCCCGGTGATCTCGCGTGCGGCCACCGAAAGCTTGTCGCTGTTGACAGTCAGCGACAGATCCGGCGCGGTGCTGGCGCCTTGCGCATTCAGCGCGAAAGAAATGGCGCCTTGAGCGTCCTTGGATAGCAGCGAGACGTCGCCCAGCGCGCCTTTGACGTCGGCGCTGAGCTTGTTGTCGGCAAGGCTCGCCTGCCCGCCTGCCGTCAGCGAACCAGACGACAGCCTGACTGTGTTGGCGATGACATTGCCGTTGGCGTCACGCTTCAGCGCGGCACTGAATTGCGTTCGCTCGGCGAGCACGCCACGCACCGCCCCCGGCAGTGCCGCCGAGGCGGCGTCCGCCTTGACATTGAGGTCGATGGCGCCGTCGGCCAGCGAGACCCGCCCGTTGAAGCCGCTGTTCAACGCGTCGCTGGTCACCGTGCCGCTATCGACGACGATGGCATCGGCGGCAAGGCTGCCGGCGAGTTTGGCGGTGACCTTGCCGGCGATCAGCGGCGCGATGGTCGGATTGTCGAGGCCGATTTTTTCAGCGATCACCGAGCCGGAGATCGGCCCGCTCCGGGCTTTCACGTCGAAGCGGTCGGAGTGCAGCGCAAGCGTGATGCCCTCGATCTTAGCTAGATTGGTGGCGGCCGATGGCAGCGTCGCGGAGATGTCGAGCTTCGGCTGGGTGCCCTGCCCGGCCGCCTTCAACGACAGTGCCTGCAGCTCGAGCTTGATCGGGCTCGCCTTGCTGCCGAGCGACAGCGGCAGACTCGGGCCGGTGGATGCGAGGTCGAACGAGAAATCGCTGGCGCCATTCGGATTGATGGTGCCGGCTGCCTTGCCGGAGATTTTCTCGCCGGCAAGCGTCGCCTGCTCGATGGCGAGGCCGCTGGCCGACGAGAAATGGCCTGCCGCATCGAGATTGAGCGGCCCGAGCCCAGCCTGCCGGGTCTGGCTGGTTTCGGCGCCGCTGAGCCGGGCGTTGAAGCGAATATCTGGGGCAGCCGACGATCCCGTGACCTGCGCGGTGCCGCTGAGCGCGCCCACGGCATCGAGGCCTGGTGAAAAATCATTGGCAAGTGCTGCCGGCAGCGCCGACAAGGTGGCAGCGAGATCGAGCGTCTGGCCAGCCGTACCCGACACAGCAACCGAACCGCCGCCGACACCGAGCGCCAGTTTCTCTATGCTCACCATGCCATTGGCGATTGTTAGCGCCGATGGCTGCGCGATAGCTGTCTTGATGCCGCGGATGGTCGCCTCGCCCGAGGCAAGCTCGATGCTGGTGGTGCCGTTCGCCACCCTGACCCGCCCGGACGCGCTGGCCGGAATGCTGGCGACCGTGGCGCCGCCGGTAAAGCCGGTCCAGTCGCCATTGCGCTTCAGGTCGACATCGATGCCGCTGATCACCGTGATTCCGGAGGTGATCGAGTCGGCCTTGATCTTGCCGGAGATTGCCGGTGCACTGAGATAATTGGCGACCAGCGCGTTGACAGCGATTGTCTTTGCCGCCAGTTCGCCGCGCGAGACCGCGGTGCTCGTCGCATCGATCGCGACCGTCGGCGCTCCGTCGTCGTTCGCAAAGCGGATGGTGCCGCGCACGTCGCCGGCTACCGTTTGGCCGGCAAGTCTGGCCAGCGGAGCAATATCGGCGGCATCGAGGGTCAACGTGCCGAGCGGCAGCAGGTTGTCGTCGAGCCCGAGGTCGCCGGAGACCCTGTTGTCGGCCAACGAGACGGCAAGTCCATTGATGGAGCGCTTGCCGTCGGTTGTTACCAGCGATGCCTTGAGGTCGAGCGGCTGGTCGTCGACCGAGCCGGTCAGCGAGACATCGGCGGCGGGACTGGCGATATCGGCCTTGCCGCTCGCACTCAGCTTGATCTGCTTCACAGCATGACCGGACGCCGTCAGGCTGTCGCTGTTGGCCGAAACCGAGAAATTCGGTGCGCTGCGCGCGCCGCTTGCGGTCAGCGCGAAACCGACCGCGCCGCCGACCTTGGCGCCGACCAGCGGCGACAGCACCGACACGTCGCCCAGCGTGCCTTTGATATCGGCCCGGATATCGGTGCCCTGCGCACTGGCGGTGCCGCTGGCGCTAAGCGTGCCTGAGGTGAGTTGCAATGCGTTGGCGGCGAACGCACCATCCGGGTCGCGTGTCGCGGTTGCGGAAAACTGCACGCGCTGGCCGAGAACCGAGCTGATCTGGGGCGGCAGCGCCGTCGAGGCCGCGTCGGCATTCATTTTGAGCGTCATCGACAGATCGGCAAGCGCTACTGTGGCCGTCACGGACGCATTGAGGGCGTCGCTGCGCAGCGTGCCTTCGTCGACGACGACCTGTTCCTTGCTGACCGAGCCGGCGAGACCGGCGCTGACCCTGCCCGTTACCAGCGGCGCCAAGGTCGCGACGTCGGTGTTCAGGCCGGCCGCCGTCAGCTTGATGGTGACGGGCCCGCTACGGTTCTGGATGTCGAAGCCGTCGGAATGCACTTGCCCGATCAGGTCGTCCACCCGCGTGCCGCCCGCCACCACCGAGACCAGCGACGCGCCGATATCCACCATCGGCGCCTTGCCATCGCCGAAAGCGCGGGCCGTGGCATCCTTGATCGCCACGGTTATCGGCTGCGCCTCGCTGCCGAGGCTGAGCACGATCGGCGGCCCCTTTGCGGCGAGCTTCACCGAAAGGTCGCTGGTGCCGTTCGGATCGACAATGCCAGCGGCGGTAGCGTGGATGGCGCCGCTGTCGATATTGGCGCGCTCGACATCGACGCCGCCGGCCGCGGTCGCTGTGCCGGCGAGGTCGAAGCTGGTCTTGCCGGCAAACAGCGGTTTCAGGGTTTCGGGCAGGAAGCGCTCGAATTCGCCATCGCCATTGGCCTCGACATAATGACCCTTGTCGGTGAGTTGATGGCGACCGGTAAGCTGGGTGACGATCCGGCCGTCGACAACGAAGGTCCCGATGCCATTCCAGTTGGCGAGCGGTCCGGTGCCGGAAACGACAATGTTGACCGGCGGCGCGCCCGGCAGGTTGAGCAGGTTGGCGATGATGCCGCCGGCCGGCTCGGATGCCTTAAGGTCGAGATCGAGTTTGTTGTCGGCCGGCGCGAAATGGGCTTTGGCGTCGACCATGCCTTGCTTGCCGTCATGGCGAACGATCTTGAGGTTGGTCTCGATCGCCAACGGTGAGGCGTCCGCCTTGAGTGCCCCCTTGGCTGCAAGTTCGGCGACACCGCTGCCGGCCAGAGCCTGCCCGAGCGCGATTTCGGGAAGGTCGAGTTGCCTGACGTCGATGGAAACCGGCAGCGTCGTCGCTCCGCCTTGGCTCGGCTGTGTACTGGCCACCGGCAGCCTTGCCAACTCGATACGCTCTGCCCCGATGCGATCGGCGCTGAAGCTCTTCGACAGGAGTGCCAGCGGCGACCAGTCGACGGCCACCTTGCGTGCCACCATCCAGGCGCCTTCGCGATCCTCCAGAACGACATGATCGACCCTCAGCGCGCCCGACCAGATGCCGTCGATGCCGACGACAGTGACCTTGCGATCACCGGTCGAGGCCATGGTCGAGATGATGCCGGCAAGGTTTTCGCGGCCGCCCTCGGTTTTGGTCAACACGACGAGCGCCCCCACCGCCGCTGCCGCGACGATGAGCAGCGTGTAGAAAAGGATACGGAGGATGCGCTTGAATATTGCCATCAGAATGCCTGGCCGATGCCGGCATAAATGCCGAAATGAGGATCGTCGGGGCCGCGGTTGAGCGGCACTGCCGCGTCGATGCGCAGCGGCCCGAACGCCGTCAGATAGCGCAAGCCTACACCCGCGCCGACCTTCATGTCTGAAAAATCGGGGACCTGCCTGGTCGACACCGTGCCGGCATCGACGAACGGCACGACGCCGATCTTGTCGGTGACGGCGATGCGCATTTCGACCGAGGTCTCGAAGAAGGAAAGCCCGCCGATCGGCTCTCCGTTGCTGTCCTTCGGGCCTATGCCTTGATAGGCATAGCCGCGCACCGAACCGCCGCCGCCTGAGTAGAAGCGTCGATCTGCCGGAACATCTTGAAGACCGGCGCCGATGATCGAGCCGATGGCGACACGTTCGGCGAAAACGAATTTCGAGGCCGAATCGAGCGACTGGTAGGCCGACCCCTCGCCCTTCAGCTTGACGAACGCAGCCCCGCTCAAAATGTCGTAGCTCGGCTCGCCATAGGCCAGCACCCTGAAGCCGCGGGTCGGATTGAGCTTGCTGTCGCGATTATCGTAGACATATTGCAGTGGAATGCTGGCGATCAGATAGGTGTGCTTGCCGAAAGCGTCGTGGATCCTCGAATAGTCCAGCGCGACTTGCGCGGAAACCGTCTGCTTCTTGTCGAGTTCGTAGGATAGGCCGGTGCTGCCCTTGACCGAGAAATGGTCGTAGGCGTCGGGGTGCTCCAAAACGGTATTGACGCTGGCAATGAATTTCGACGCCGGCCCGACGACGCCCGGCTTTTCGAACATGACGCCGGCATTGTAATTGAGCTGGGTCAAGTCGTTGCTGCCGATGCCGCTGATCTTGCCGTCGATGCGCAGCTTTTCGGCGCGGCCAAACAGATTGCGGTGCCCCCAATAGCCTTCGAGGCCCAGCCCTTCGGTATTTGAGAAGCTGCCGCCAATGCCGAAATAGCGTGGCTTGCGTTCGCTGACCTCGACACCGATCGGGATATTGCCCTCGGCGTCGAGCGCGTCGGCTTCCTTCACCGTCACGCTGTTGAAGACCTCGAGCCCGAGCAGCCGGTCGCGCGCATCGTCGATCTCATCGGGCGAATACTGGCGGCCGCGCTTCAGGCCGGTCATATATTCGGTGAAGTCGCGGTCGACCTTTTCGGTGCCCTCGACAGTGGTGTCGCCATAGCCGGCGACCGGCCCGGCCGCGACGGTGAGCGTCACGTCGAGCGTCGAACCGGCGTGCTCGGCGACGATCTCGCGGCCCGTCACCTTGGCCAGCGGCCTGCCTTCTTGCTTGAGTGCCCGCACGATCGCCGCCTCGGCCTTGAGCACGGCGCCCGAACTGGCGTCACCCCCGGCGATCAGGCCGAAATCGGCACTTGCCAGCCCCGCCGCATCGCCTTTCAGCCTGATGTTGCCAAGCGTGAATTTCGGCCCGGCCGCTATGCTGATCACCACCGGTATCGGCTGCGGACCCGAAAACTCGGCATCGGGCGGCAGATCGTCGAGCGGCTTGCCCTGAATAGTGATGGTGACGACACCCTCGTAGCGGGCGTCCGCGTAGAGCGCGGCGACAAGTTGCTCACGGTCGCTGCGCGCCTTGGCCAGCAGGCCGAGAGAACCGGATACCGGGTGTTCCTCGTCGGCCTTCAGCGCCGAGGCGTTTTCGAGCTTCTCGACGAGATCCTTGTCGGCGTCCGGCGCCTCGATCGTCACCGCATAGCGCAGCGGGTCGACGATATCGGCATCTTCGTCTTTGGATCCCCACAGCTTGATGCCGAAAATCTCGAAGGCTGCCGCACTTCCGGTTTCGGCAACAAGTGCCGTCGAGCACAACAATGCGAAAAGCAGGGCGCGCGAAAGCGCGCGCCGTGGCGCGGTTCCTCCCGACATCTGCCTTTCATACGCCGGCATTACGCTCCTAGCCTAACCCGCAAACCTAAAATTGGAATGAAGTTCTGAAGCACTCGTAAAGGGGCCACAATCCAATTGCTGAAATAGACAGGGCTTGGAACTCACACCTTCTGCGTCGCCGCAAGAAAGCGTGATCCCCTGTCCTATGGAGCTACTACCGGTCATCGGCCGGAAAGCAAACCGTTGGCAGGCGGATCCTGCCGCGTCCTGATGTTGACAAGCGCGACTGAAGCTTGAACATTTCTGGACGTAAGCACTTGTCTGGAGGGGTTTATGGCAATGCGCGCGGCTCGTGGTCTATCGATTCTTTTCCTTCTCTTTTTTGCCTGGAGCGGTGTCGCGCAAGCGGCCGAAGCCCGGCGGGTGGTGACATCGGACAATTCCGATTATTTCGGTTTCGATCTCAGATCCGACCAGAATGTCAGCCTCGACCAGTGCAAGACCACCTGCCTCGGCGACCCGGCCTGCCGCGCCTTCACCTACAACCTCAAGGCCAAATGGTGCTTCCTTAAATCCGATTACAATTCGTTGAAACCCTTCGGCGGCGCCGTCGCCGGCAAGGTCGTCAACATCGATGGCGATCCCGACATCGGCGCGCCACCCGAACTCGCCTTCTTCCCCAACTGGATGGCCGACCAGGCCCAGCAGTACCGCAACAAGCTCACTAGCCCGACCTACGTCAAGCCGACCGAGGGGCTGACGGCGCTGAGGGCCGCCGCCGAACAGTCGGCGCTGACGGGCGATCATCGCTCGGCCATGAACAAATACGAGGCGGCGGTTTCGGTGTTGCCTGATGATGGCCAGCTCTGGCTCGAGCTGGCGCGCGAAACGCTTGCCGTCCATCCGACCGCCAACAGTTCGGAGCCGTCGACGCTGCCGGCGAACGCCACTTCCGCCGCCTTCAACGCCTACAAATTGCTGCGCACCACAAAGACGCGCGCCGACGTGCTGGCCCTGCTCGGGGACGGCCTTGATCGCCGCGATCTCTACAGGCCGGCCCTGCAGGCCTACGAGGCGAGTCTCGCTCTCGTCAATTCGCCGGGAGTCAGGGCCGCCTACCAGGATCTCAAGGCCCGCAAGGGCTTCCGCGTCATCGATCATACCGTCGATGCCGACACCAGCGCGCCACGCATCTGCGCGCAGTTCTCCGAGGAACTGGTCAAGACCGGCGTCGATTACTCGCAGTTCGTTACCGTCGACAACGCCGCTCCCAAGGGCGTCGACGCCAAGGACAAGCAGATCTGCGTCGAAGGGCTCGAGCACGGCCAACATTATGACGTGACCTTCCGCGCCGGTCTGCCGGCCGCCATTGGCGAGGTCACCGCGGCACCGGTGGTTCTGTCGATCTACGTGCAGGACCGCGCGCCTTCGGCCCGCTTCACCGGCGACAGCTTCGTGCTGCCCGCCGGCGCACGCCGCGGCATACCGGTCGTCACCGTCAACATGAATGCCGCCGAAATGAAGCTCTTCCGCATCGGCGACCGCTCGCTGGCCCAGCTTCTGTCGGGATATCAGTTCCTGCGCCAACTCGACGGCTACGATATTTCGAACATCTCCGAACAGATGGGCGAGCCGGTCTGGCAAGGCCAGCTCGACATCGCCAACGACCTCAACAAGGAAGTCACCACCTCCTTCCCCATCGACGAGGCGTTGCCGAAGCGCAAGCCCGGCGTCTATGTGCTGACCGCACAAGCCGTCGACGATCGCAGCGACGACTATGATTCGCACGCCACGCAATGGTTCGTCGTCTCCGATATCGGCCTGTCGACCTATACCGGACAGGATGGGCTGAATGTCTTTGCCCGTTCGCTCGCAACCGCCAGACCGATCGCCGGCGCCGAGCTGACGCTGCTGGCCAGAAACAATGAAATCCTCGGCACCGCGACCACCGACGCGGAAGGGCGGGCGGTGTTCAATCCCGGCCTGACGCGCGGCGACAGCGGCATGGCCCCGGCCGTGCTGATGGCCAAACAGGGCGACGACGATTTCGTCTTCCTCGATATGGGCCGGGCCGGCTTCGACCTGTCCGACCGTGGCGTCGCCGGACGGCCGGCACCTGGCGCGCTCGACGTCTATGCCTGGACCGAGCGCGGCATCTACCGCGCCGGCGAAGATGTCCATGTCGCGGCCCTTGCCCGCGACAGTGCCGCCAAGGCGGTCGAGAATCTGCCGCTGACCTTCATCTTCTCGCGGCCCGACGGCGTCGAGGACCGCCGCATCGTCAGCGATGGCGCATCGGCCGGCGGTCACGCGGTCGACCTGCCGCTGGAACCCAACGCCATGCGCGGCACCTGGACGGTGGCGATCCATACCGATCCCAAGCAGGCGGCAGTCGCCAGCCAGATGTTCCTGGTCGAGGACTTCGTACCGGATCGCATCGAGTTCGACCTGTCCTCCGACAAGCAGGAGATCGCCCAGGGCGAGACCGCCAACATCACCGTCGACGGCCGCTTTCTCTACGGCGCGCCGGCGGCGGGCCTCGCGCTCGAAGGCGAATTGACGCTGTCGACCGGCCGCGACTGGGACCGCTTCAAGGGCTATTCCTTCGGTCTGGCCGACGAACAGTCGGCCGAACCGACGGTGACGCCCTTCACCGGCCTGCCGGTGGTCGGCGAGGACGGCAAGGCGACCTTCCCGGTTTCCGTCGATCAATTGCCATCCACCACCAAGCTGGTCGATGCAAAGGTCACGGTCAGGATGCGTGAAACCGGCGGCCGTGCGATCGAGCGCTCGCTGAACATCGGCATACGCCCGCAGGGCCACATGATCGGCATCCGCCCGGATTTCGACGACGACGAGGTGCCGCAAGGCGGCACGGCCAAGTTCAGCCTGATCGCTGTCGACCCAGACGGCAAGCGTGAGGCGCTGAAGGGCGCGCAGTGGTCGCTGGTCAAGGTGGAGCGTAGCTACCAGTGGTACCGCTCGAGCAACTCCTGGAACTATGAGCCGGTCACCTTCACCAAGGCGGTGGCCAACGGCCAGGTCGACCTGAGCACCGATGGCGAGGCGACGGTGTCGCTGCCGGTCGACTGGGGCCGCTACCGGCTCGAGATCGAGACAGCGGATCCGGAAGGCCCGGCCACCAGTTACGAGTTCGACGCCGGCTGGTATGTCAGTTCCACCACCACCGAAACGCCCGACGGCCTCGAGATCGCCCTCGACAAGGATACCTATGCGGCGGGTGAAGTGGCCAAGCTCAAAGTGTCGCCGCACTTTGCCGGCGAGCTGCTCGTCACCATCGGCGCCGACAAGCTCCTGAAGACCGTCACCGCCAGCGTGCCGGCCGGCGGCAGCACCGTCGATATCCCGGTCGGCGACGACTGGGGTGCCGGCGCCTACGTCACGGCAACGCTGTTCAGGCCGGGCGATGCGCAAGAGACACGCATGCCGGCGCGCGCCATCGGCGTCAAATGGCTGAAGCTCGATCCCGGCTCGCGCAAGCTTGCCGTCAGCCTGGCGCCGCCGGACAAGACCATGCCGCGCCAGCAGCTGTCGATCCCGGTCGCCGTTGCCGGCGTGCAGCCCGGCACCAACGCCTATGTCATGATCGCGGCCGTCGACGTCGGCATCCTCAACCTGACCAACTACAAGGTGCCGGATCCGGAGAACTGGTTCTTCGGCCAGCGCATGCTCGGTCTCGAGGTTCGCGACATCTATGGCCGGCTGATCGACGGCTCGCTGGGCACAACCGGTAAGCTGCGCACCGGCGGCGATGGCGCCAACATGCAATCGCAAGGCAGTCCGCCGACCGAAAAGCTGGTCGCCTTCTTCTCCGGCCCGGTCCAGCTCGATGCCGACGGCAAGGCGCGGATCGACTTCGACATTCCGCAGTTCAACGGCACCGTGCGCGTCATGGCCGTCGCCTGGACCAAGGAGGCCGTCGGCCATGCCCAGTCCGACGTCATCGTGCGCGATCCGGTGGTGATCACCGCCGGCCTGCCGCGCTTCCTGGCGCCCGGCGATTCCGCCGTCATGCGGCTCGACGTCTCCGACACCGACGGCCCCGCTGGCGACTACAAGCTGACCATCGACACGACGGGCGACCTGTCTACCGGCAGTGCCGCCTTGCCTGAAAAGCTGACGCTGGCCAAAGGCAAGCGGCAGACACTGACCGTACCATTGATTGCGCAGACTGCGGGCAACGCCTCGATCACCATCAAGCTTGCGCATGCCGACGGCACCGCCGTCGAGCAGACGCTCTATGTGCCGGTGCGCCCGGCGCAACTGCCGGTGACCACCCGCATGGTCGTCGACCTCAAGGGCAATGGCGGCGCGCTGCGCGTCGACAAGGAACTGCTGGCGGCAAGCCTGCTCGATGGCGCTTCGGTCAGCGTCGGGGTTTCGCAGGCGGCTGCCTTCGATGTGCCGTCGCTGCTGATGACGCTCGACCGCTATCCCTATGGTTGCGCCGAACAGACCACCAGCCGCGCCATGCCGCTTCTCTACGTCAACGAGATGGCTTCCGGCATCGGCATGGCCAGCGACCCCGATCTGCATGGCCGCGTCCAGGACGCCATCTACAAGGTGCTGAGCTACCAGGCCTCGGCCGGCAGCTTCGGCCTGTGGGGTCCGGGTTCCGGCGATCTGTGGCTCGACGCCTATGTCACCGATTTCCTGACCCGAGCACGCGAGCAGAAATACGACGTGCCGGCTCTGGCGATGAACCAGGCGCTGAGCAATCTGCAGAACGCGATCGGCTACGATCAGGACGTCCAGGATCGCGGCAGCGAGATCGCCTATGCGCTTTATGTGCTTGCCCGCAACAAGAAGGCCTCGGTCGGCGATCTGCGTTATTATGCCGACACCCAGCTCGAAGCCTTTACCAGCCCGATGGCCGTTGCCCAATTGGCGGCGTCTCTCGCGCTCTACGATGACACCCAGCGCTCGGAGGCAACCTTCCAGGCCGCGCTGCAGCTGGCCAAGTCGACGCCCGAGTATGACTATTACCGGTCCGACTATGGCTCGCCACTGCGTGACGGCGCGGCGATCCTGGCGCTTGCCGCGGAAAGCAAGCCGGTGCCGACCATCGTGCCGGCGCTGATCCAACTGGTGACCAGGGAACGCGCCGACGCCAGGTGGACCAGCACGCAGGACGAGTCCTGGATGCTGCTGGCGGCCCGCGCGCTGAAGGCCGGCAATGATTCGATCGCGCTGACCGTCAACGGCGCACCGCACGCCGGCGGTTATTCGGACCAGATCGCCGGCAGCGACCTGGCCGACAGTCCGCTGACCATCGTTAATACCGGCAGAAATCCGCTGCAGGCGGTCGTCACCACCGTGGCCTCGCCGATCCAGCCTCTGCCGGCCGGCGGCAATGGCTTTACCATCAGCCGTACCTACTACAGGCTCGACGGCACAGAGGCCAACGTGACGGAGGTCAAGCAGAACGAACGCTATGTCGTCGTGCTCAAGGTTTACGAGCAGAACACCTGGCCTTCGCGCCTGCTGATCACCGACCTGTTGCCGGCCGGCTTCGAGATCGACAATCCGGGCCTGGTTTCCAGCGCCCAATTGACGAACTTCTCCTGGCTGGCGCAGACCGATGCCGCCCATCTCGAATTCCGCGACGACCGTTTCGTTGCGGCATTCAATCCGAACGACGGCGACGGCGACCGCAATATCACGCTCGCCTACGTCGTGCGCGCGGTGACGCCGGGCACCTACGCCCACCCGGCAGCAACGATCGAGGACATGTACCGGCCGCAATATTCGGCCCGCACCGCCACCGGCATGATGGAGGTCAAGGCGCCGTAAAGGCACCGTTGGTGACGATCATGAACAGAACGCTGGTGCTGCCCCTCATCCGCCTGCCGGCACCTTCTCCCCGTACAGTGACGGGGAGAAGGGGACTGTCGCGATCGTCGGCACCTGTTTTTCAACGTTGGAAACTGGCGAAAGCCTCGATGCAGGCTCCTTTCTCCCCGTCACTATACGGGGAGAAATGCCCGGCAGGGCAATGAGGGGCAGCGCCATGTTCTCAAGAAAGCTCCTTCACCGCACCGCCATCGCAAGCATCTCCTTCGCCGGTCTCGCTGCAATCACCGCCGCCGCCCTCTGGCAGCTCGACCGCGCTTTTCCGCCGCCGCTGCCGATTGCGCTGACGGTCTCGACCGAAGTGCAGGACCGTGACGGCCAGCTGTTGCGCGCCTTCGCCACGCCGGACGGCTACTGGCGGCTCGCTACCAGCCTGGACCAGGTCGACAAGCAGTTCGTAGACATGCTGGTCACCTATGAGGACAAGCGCTTCTGGGATCATCAAGGCGTCGACGTGCTGGCACTGGCGCGTGCCGCCGGCCAGTTCGCGACCAGCGGCCATATCGTCTCCGGTGGTTCGACGCTGTCGATGCAGCTCGCGCGGCTGATCGAACCGCGCGACAGCCGCAGCCTCGGCTCGAAGATCAAGCAGATGCTGCGCGCCGTCCAGATCGAACGGCGGCTTTCCAAGCGCGAGATCCTGGAACGCTATCTGACGCTGGCGCCCTATGGCGGCAATCTCGAAGGTGTGCGCGCCGCTTCGCTCGCCTATTTCGGCAAGGAGCCGAAGCGGCTGACGGTCTCGGAGGCGGCCCTGCTCGTCGCGTTGCCGCAATTGCCGGAAAAGCGGCGCCCCGACCGCAACCTCGACGTCGCCCATGCGGCCCGCGACCGCGTGCTGACCCGCATGGTCTCGGCGGGCCTGCTCGGCGAACGCGAGGCCGCGCGAGCCGCGCTCGACGATGTGTCGGGGCTGCGGCGCACCTTGCCGGCACTCGCTGCCCATGCGGCCTATGCGATGCTGCCCAAGGCAATCCCCGGCCAGAAGCTGCAACTGACGATCCGCAAGAGTGTTCAGGAAGGGCTGGAGCAGGTGGCCAAGGATGCCGCCGCCAGGCTCGGCCCTCGCCTCTCGGTGGCCATGGTGCTGGCCGATTCCCGCACCGGCGATATCCTTGGCGAGGTCGGCTCCGCCGATTTCTTCGATGCCAGCCGTTCGGGCTGGATCGACATGACCAAAGTCGTTCGCTCGCCTGGCTCGACGCTGAAGCCGTTCATCTACGGCCTCGCCTTCGAACAAGGCCTGGTGGCGCAGGAGACGCTGATCGAGGACAGCCCAGCCGATTTCTCCGGTTACCGGCCGAAGAACTTCGACATGGGCTATCAGGGCGATGTCAGCATCAGGCAGGCGCTGCAATTGTCGCTCAACGTGCCGGCGATCCGCGTGCTCGACGCGGTCGGCCCGGCTCGGCTGATGGCGCGCTTTCGCCAGGCCGATGTGACCCCTATCCTACCCGTCAACGAAGCGCCCGGCCTGGCGATCGGCCTCGGCGGCGTCGGGGTGACGCTGCGCGACCTGGTTCAGCTCTATACCGGGCTTGCCAATGGCGGCAAGGCACACACGCTGCATGACGGCACCGAGCCGGCGAATGCCGAACGCTCAACCACCACCATCCTCGATGATCAGGCGACCTGGCAGATCACCGACATCCTGTCGGGCGTCAAGCCGCCCCAGGGTGCCGCCCAACGCGGCATCGCTTACAAGACCGGCACCTCCTACGGCTATCGCGACGCCTGGTCGGTCGGCTTCGACGGCCGCTATGTGCTCGGCGTGTGGGTCGGCCGCCCCGACGCCGGCGCGGTGCCCGGCCTGTCCGGCTACATCTCGGCAGCGCCCATCCTGTTCGAAGGCTTTGTCCGTTCCGGCCTGGCCGCCGTGCCGCTGCCAAGCCAGCCGTCCGGCGTCCGGCGTCCGAAGCGCGAGGAGCTGCCGGTGACGCTGACGCGCTTCGGCGTCGGCACCGATGGGCTGGTGCAGGCGACGCCGACCGAACCTGCGCCAACCATCATCTTTCCGCCCGACGGTGCCCGCGTCGATCTCGACACTTCCTCGGCCGACGCCTCGCCGCTGGTTCTCAAGCTGCAAGGCGGCCGCGCACCATTCCGCTGGTTGGCCAACGGCAAGCCGCTGGTCGGCATCGACCGGCGGCGCACCGCGACCTGGCAGCCGGACGGCGCCGGCTATTCGACCCTGACCGTGATCGACGCGGCGGGACGCGCGGCCAGCGTGAAGGTTTTTGTTGAATAGACGGCGCCAAGCGATTAACTGAATTGGTTTTCCATAGGTCGGCGGATAGCAGGATATTCACCCATGCCTGTTCCGAGGCACCCCCCTCTGGCCTGCCGGCCATCTCCCCCGCAAGGGGGGAGATCGGATGTCTCCATCGTTTTCGCCAATCACCAAGGTTGGAGAGCAAGCGAGGTGGCGGAGCTGCCAATCTCTCCCCTTGCGGGGGAGATGGCCGGCAGGCCAGAGGGGGGTGTGCCGAAGCGCGCCCTGCAAAAGATTGCCGCGGTCCTTGCCACGTTGTTCGCAATCATCCTCTCCGCCTCCGCCGCTGACCTCCCGGCCGGTTTCGTCCGCCTTGCGGACATCGACCCGACGATCCGGCAGGATATCCGCTATGCCGGCCTCGAAAATTTCCTGCATCGCAAGGTAAGCGGTTACGATGCGCCGGTATGCGTCCTCACTAGGCAAGCGGCGCAAGCGCTTTCGGGAGTGCAGAAAGTGATTGCTGCCGAAAGGCTGACGCTGGTCGTGTTCGACTGCTACCGCGCTGCACGGGCTGTCACCGACATGGGTGAATGGACAAAAACGGGCGGGCCACCGGACCCGCAATGGTACCCGAAGATCAAGCGCAAGGATCTCATCGCCAAGGGCTATATCGGCGAACTGTCCACCCATTCGCGCGGATCGACGGTCGATGTCGCGATCGCGCCAGCCGATCGCAAGAGCGCTCCGAAACCGGCCTGCGGCGCGACCGATGCCGACACGCTCGATTTCGGCACGGGTTTCGACTGTTTCGATCCGGCGAGCGAAACGGCTCACCGACCGATAGCCAGTGGAGCGGCGGCAAACCGCAAAAAACTTGTCGAGGCGATGCGCGCCGGCGGCTTCAAGAATTACGCGCGCGAATGGTGGCACTTCACGCTGGAGAACGAGCCGTTTCCAAGGGAGCGCTTCAACTTTCCCGTTACCGCCGAATAGCCAGCCGAACCTTCGGACGCGACGCAGCCATTGCCGAAGAGCTGGCCGTCTCTAGTTAATCGCGTCGGGAGCGCGGTCGGTCCATGCGGGGAAAATAGTTCCTCGCATCGCCGAAACTAGGCGAAAAATTGCTTCAATGAGCCAAAAAAGGCAACATTGAATGCATCTAAATTCTATCAATTCGGTAGATTTGGCGCGAGTTCAACGGAGGCGGAAATGACCAAACCTCATTTCAGGAAACTGCTCGGCGCACTGGTCGCCACATCTGTCCAGTTCGGCACGCTCGGTTTCGCGTTTGCCGACACCACCATTCTCAACGTGTCCTATGATCCGACGCGTGAGCTCTACAAGCAATTCGACGAGGCCTTCATTGCCCACTGGAAGGCCGAGACAGGCGAGACGGTCACCGTCCAGCAGTCGCATGGCGGGTCGGGTGCCCAGGCCCGCGCCGTGATCGACGGGCTCGACGCCGACGTGGTGACGCTGGCGCTCGAAGGCGACATCAACGCGATTGTCTCGAAATCGAAGAGGATCAATCCCGACTGGCGGACGAAATTCGAAAACAATTCCGCGCCCTACACCTCGACCATCATCTTTCTCGTCCGCAAGGGAAACCCCAAAGGCATCCATGACTGGAGCGATCTGGTCAAGGACGATGTCCAGGTGATCACACCCAATCCGAAGACCTCCGGTGGCGCGCGCTGGAACTATCTCGCCGCCTGGGCCTACGCCAGCGCCAAGGATGGCGGCGACGAGGCCAAGACCAAGGAATTCGTCGGCAATCTCTATGCGCATGTCCCGGTTCTCGACATCGGTGCGCGCGGCGCCACCGTGACCTTCGCGCAAAAAGGGCTGGGCGACGTGCTGCTCGCCTGGGAAAACGAGGCCTATCTGGCGCTCGACGAGTTCGGCGCCGACAATTTCGATATCGTCTACCCGCCGACCTCGATCCTGGCCGAGCCGCCGGTCGCCGTGGTCGACGCCAATGTCGACGCCAAAGGCACGCGCAAAGTTGCCGAAGCCTATCTGAGCTATCTCTATTCCAAGGAAGGCCAGACGATCATCGCCAAGAACCATTATCGCCCTTCGAAGCCGGACCTGGTACCGGCGGAGGACCTGGCCAAGCTGCCTGAGATCAAGCTGATCACCATCGACGACCCGCTTTTTGGCGGCTGGAAGAAGGCACAGCCTTATCATTTCGGCGATGGTGGTATATTCGACCAGATCTACAAGCCGGCCCAGTAGCATTTAGATCAGGACGACATGACCACAGCACCCGCCAAGGCGGGGTGGCGGTTCAGACAGCCGAGCGTCATTCCGGGTTTCGGATTGACGCTCGGCTTCTCGCTTGCCTACCTCACCCTCATCATCCTCATTCCGCTGTCCGGGCTGATCTGGCGCTCGGCGGCGCTCGGCTGGACCGACTTCTGGGCGATCGTCACCGACCGCCGCACCATCAACGCGCTTGAAATCAGCTTCGGCACCGCTTTCATTGCCGCCGCCGTCAACGTCGTCTTCGGCACGATCGTCGCCTGGGTGCTGGTGCGCTACAGCTTTCCAGGCCGCCGCATCGTCGATGCCATGGTCGACCTGCCCTTCGCGCTGCCGACGGCGGTTGCCGGCATCGCGCTGACCACGCTTTACGCACCGAACGGCTGGATCGGAAGCCTGCTGACGCCGCTCGGCATCAAGGTCGCGTATACGCCGCTCGGCATCGTCATCGCGCTGGTCTTCATCGGCCTGCCTTTCGTCGTGCGCACCGTGCAGCCGATCATGGAGGAGATCGACAAGGAGGTAGAGGAAGTGGCCGCCACGCTCGGCGCCAATCGCTTCCAGATCATCAGCCGCGTTCTGCTACCCGGACTGGCGCCTGCTATCGTCACCGGTTTCGCGCTGGCCTTCGCACGCGGCGTCGGCGAGTACGGTTCCGTCATCTTCATCGCCGGCAACCTGCCCTTCAAATCCGAGATCGCGCCGCTTCTGATCGTCATCCGGCTGGAGGAATATAACTACGCCGCGGCGACCGCGATCGCGGCGATCATGCTGGCGCTGTCCTTCGTGATGCTGCTGGTCATCAACCTGGTGCAGACCTGGAGCCGCAAGCGCTATGGCTGACCCGGAGATCAAATCCTACGCGCCGCACCACGAGAGCCAGTCGCCGGCAGTGACCGAAAGTCGCACGGCGAGAACCGTGCTGATGATCGTGACCTTTGCCTTCCTCGGCATTTTCCTGCTCCTGCCGCTGATCATCGTCTTCAAGGAAGCTTTCGCCAAAGGCATCGAGGCCTACACACAGGCGCTGGGCGAACCGGACACGCGCTCGGCGATCCGCCTGACGCTTCTGGTGGCGGCGATCTCGGTGCCGCTCAACGTCGTCTTCGGTATTTCCGCCGCCTGGGCGATCGCCAAGTTCGAGTTCAAGGGCAAGGCGTTCCTGACCACGCTGATCGACCTGCCGTTTTCGGTCTCCCCGGTCATTTCCGGCCTGGTCTATGTACTTCTGTTCGGCGCGCAAGGCCTGCTCGGCGCCTGGCTCAAGGCGCATGGCATCGTCATCCTGTTTGCCGTGCCGGGCATCGTGCTTGCCACGATCTTCGTCACCTTCCCCTTCGTCGCCCGCGAATTGATCCCGCTGATGCAGGAACAAGGTAACGGCGACGAGGAGGCAGCCCTGTCGCTCGGGGCCAATGGCTGGCAGGCGTTCTGGTATGTGACGTTGCCCAACGTCAAATGGGGATTGCTCTACGGCGTGCTGCTGTGCAATGCCCGCGCGATGGGCGAGTTCGGCGCGGTCTCGGTTGTGTCGGGCCACATACGCGGGCTGACCAACACCATGCCACTGCATGTCGAAATCCTTTATAACGAGTACAATGCCGCCGCCGCCTTTGCCGTCGCTTCGCTGCTTGCCGGCCTGGCGCTCGTCACGCTGGTCTTGAAAACACTTCTCGAGATGCGCTACGGCGCCGAGATCGCCGCGACGCGCGGACACTGACAAAATGCATGTCGCCCAAAACTGGGAACCGGTTTTGGGATAACGACATGCATCAACTACAAAAGGGATTTGCATGGAAGTTCGCGTTGCCAACGTGCGCAAGGAGTTTGAGCGGTTTCCGGCCCTCCACGACGTTTCGCTCGACATCAAGTCGGGAGAACTGATCGCTCTGCTGGGACCTTCCGGTTCCGGCAAGACGACGCTGCTCAGGCTGATTGCCGGGTTGGAGCGGCCGACCCGCGGAAAGATCTTCTTCGGCGAAGAGGATGCCTCGCAAAAGTCGATCCAGGAGCGCAATGTCGGCTTCGTCTTCCAGCACTACGCGCTGTTTCGCCATATGACGGTCGCCGACAATATCGGCTTCGGACTCAAAGTCCGGCACGGGCCGTCACGCCCGTCGGCGAAGGAAATCCGCCGCCGCGCCTCGGAACTCCTCAACCTCGTTCAGCTTTCCGGCCTAGAAAAACGCTATCCGGCGCAACTTTCGGGCGGCCAGCGCCAGCGGGTGGCGCTGGCCCGCGCCATGGCGATCGAACCAGCCGTGCTTTTGCTCGACGAGCCGTTCGGCGCGCTCGACGCGCAGGTGCGCCGCGAGTTGCGCCGCTGGCTGCGCGACATCCACGACACCACGGGTCATACCACCGTCTTCGTCACCCATGACCAGGAAGAGGCGCTGGAGCTTGCCGACCGCGTCGTGGTGATGAGCCAGGGCCGCATCGAGCAGGTCGGCACCGCCGACGAGATCTACGACACGCCGAACTCGCCCTTCGTCTACGGTTTCATCGGCGAATCGAGCTCGCTTCCAGTCAAGGTCGAGGACGGCCAGGTCTGGATCGCCGACCGGCCGATCGGGCTTTCCGCACCGCACGCACCGCAAGGCGAAGCGACGCTGTTCTTCCGCCCGCACGACGTCGATCTGGTGGAAGAATGCAACGGCTGCATCGCCGGCACGGTCGCCGCCAGCCGCCGCGTCGCCGGCACCAGGCGGGTCGAGCTCGAAATCGGCGGCGAACGCCAGCGGGTCGAGATCGAATTGCCCGTCGATCATCCGGCAGCGCAGAAAAGTCGAGTGGCTTTTAGGCCGCGGCGCTGGAAGCTTTTTCCGGCTGCTTGATCCTCTATCAGGCGCTAACCAGCCAGTTCTCGACCTTCAGGCCTTTGATCCGGTTGAACTCCCCGGTGTTGGCCGTCACCAGGGTAGTTCCCAGCGCACGGGCGTGGGCAGCAATAAAAAGGTCGTTTTGGCCGATGGTCTGGCCCCTGCCTTCCAGTTCTGCGCGAATCGCGCCGTACTCGGCATCCACCGGCGCATCGAGCGGCAAGACGGGAATCTCAGCCAGCAATTCCTCAACCTTCTTGTGCAACTTGGCTGATCTTTTCTTACACAGCCATATCGCAGTTCCGACGCGACCACGATGCTGGTACACACGGCGGCGTCTCCCACGCGCAAGACAGCGCTTGCGGCTTTCCCGGCCGGATTTCGGATCATGTCGCTGACAATGTTCGTGTCCAGCATGAACCTCATCAAAAAAATTCCTCGGATTTGACAGGCATATCCTCGACTTCGGGAAAGTCTTCCTCGGCACCCGGCGGCGGCTCTTTCGCCCATTGCGCGAGCAGTGCGGTGAGGCCAGGTTTGCGGACCGGCTCGATGATGAGGCGGTCGCCTTCACGGCTGATCAAGACCTTTTCGCCGGGAAGTTCGAACTCGACAGGAATGCGCACCGCCTGGCTGCGATTATTACGAAACAGCTTCGCCTCCTTTGGCGGGGTTGTTGAATGGCGGCGTTGAGGCATGACGACAGCTCCTTGTATATACCATTTGTATATGCCAGACAGCACGGCGATGCAATTGCCTTGCACCGCGTTGGCCGGCCGGGAACCATCGTGCACGCCGACGGCATCGGCACCGCCGCCAAGCTGTCCTGAGACTCTGCTTGAAAGAAAAAACTAGAAATCGCCCACAGCGGGAATATTTCTTCTATCGACAACGTGGAGCGGCCGCTCCGCGTCCCTCGTCGCGCACAATGTCTTGCCGCTATGGTCCGGCATTAAGCGCACGGCATTGGAGCCCTGTTTTATGAAGCGATTTTTGCTTGGCGTCGCCACGTTGGCCGGCCTGTTCCTCGCATCCTCCCAAGCCTGGTCGGCCGACAAATTGCTGAACGCCTCTTACGATGTCGGCCGCGAACTGTTTGCGCAGATCAACAAGGCATTCGTCGCCGCGCACCCAGGCGTCGCCATCGATCAGTCGCATGCCGGGACGTCGGCGCAGGCACGCGCCATTGCCGAAGGCCTCGGCGCCGACGTGGTCACCTTCAACCAGGTCATCGACATCGACTTCCTGGTCAAGAAAGGCCTTATCTCCGCCGACTGGCAGAAGGACTTTCCGGACAACGCCTCGCCTTTCTATTCGCTGCCCTCCTTCCTGGTGCGCGCCGGTAATCCGAAGCACATCAAGGATTGGAACGATCTCGTGCGCGACGACGTCCAGGTGATCTTCCCCAATCCGAAAACATCGGGCAATGCGCGCTACACCTATCTCGCGGCCACCGCCTACGCCAAGGAAGCCTTCAAAGGCGACGATGCCAAGGTGAAGGAGTTTGTGACAAAGCTGTTCAACAACGTGCCGGTGTTCGACAGCGGCGGGCGCGCCGCGACCACCACTTTCGTGCAGCGGGAGATCGGCGACGTGCTGATCACCTTCGAGTCGGAAACGCGCGGCGTCCGCAAGGAGTATGGCGAGGACAAATTCGAGCAGGTGACGCCTTCGGTCAGCCTGTTGGCGGAATTTCCGGTGGCGATCGTCGACACGGTCGCCGACGAGCACGGCACACGCGATCTCGCCAAGACCTATCTCGACTTCCTCTATGCGCCGGAGGGCCAGGACATCGCAGCCCGCAACGGCCTGCGGGCCCGCGACCCGGCCGTCGCCGCCAGATACAAGGCTGAGTTTCCCGATGTCCGCCTGCTGACGGTGGATGACGTCTTCGGCGGCTGGGCCAAGGTCCAGGCCGAGCATTTTGCAGCGGGCGGCCTGCTCGACCAGACTTACGGCAGCCGCTGATGTCGCCAACCTCGCGGATTGATTGAAAGCCGGCGCTTGCCGGCTTTCTCTCCATTTTGCCCCGCCGAAATTGCAGCTTCCGCACATTCCGGACCGCCCGCCCGCCAAAACGTTACGAAGAATCAACGCGTTTGCGCGCAATATGTCGTCGGACGGCCTGTCTGCGCGAACGGCATCGCACGGCCAAACCGTCATTATTTGCACACAAACAGCCGCCAGATGCGGGTGGTTGGGGCTTTATGGGTCGGTTCGGGCATGCTTACCAAAAAAGGCAAATACGGCCTCAAGGCCCTCGTGCATCTGTCGGGCCTGCCGGTCGGCCAGCTTGCATTCGTCAACGACATTGCGGTCGCCAACAACATCCCCAAGAAATTTCTGGATGCCATCCTGGGCGAGTTGCGCAACGCAGGATTCGTCCAGAGCCGCAAGGGTAAGGAAGGCGGCTATCGTCTCGCCCGGCCGGCTTCCGAGATCAAGATCGGCCATGTCGTGCGCGTCCTCGACGGGCCGCTGGCGCCGATCCCCTGCGCCAGCCGCACGCAATACCAGCGCTGCGAGGATTGCGACGAGGCGACCTGCCAAGTCCGGCATATGATGCTGGAGGTCCGTCAGGCAATCGCCGAGGTGCTCGACAACCGCAGCCTCGCGGCCATGCGCGACGCCGACAATGACGATTTCCCAGTCGAACTGACGTCGCAAATCTAGCGCGCGAGCAGGCTCAAGGCGGTCGCGACGGTGTCGGCGACCGGACGCGTGCCATCCAAGGTTATCGCCGCCTCGTCCGCCGCTGGCGGCTCGAGCGTGGCGAACTGGCTGTCGACCAGGCTTGCCGGCATGAAATGACCCTTGCGATCGCCGACGCGCTTTTTTGCCGTTGCCGGGTCGATCTCCAGGTAAACGAAAACGATATCCGGGCAAAAGCCGCGCAGGCGATCGCGATAGCTGCGCTTCAACGCCGAGCAGGCGGCGACCACACCTTGCCCGCTTGCGACCGATGCTGCCATGCGCTGGCCGATCGCGTCGAGCCAGCCCTCGCGCAGCGCGTCGGTGAGCGGCTGCCCGCTCGCCATGCGCGCGACGTTTTCGGGCGGATGCAGCCTGTCGCCTTCGATAAAGACGGCGCCCGATGCCGCTGCAAGCGCTTCGCCGACGACCGACTTGCCGCAGCCGGCGACGCCCATCACCACGATGGCGGATGTCGCTCGTCCAGTGCTCGCCGGCTTATATGCCACGTCTTTCCCGGTCATGCAGGTCAGCGGCTTGCCGGCGCGCGGCCATAGAGCAGCAGCATGGCGACGATGACGACGCCGTAGATGATCTGCCGTCCCGCCTCCGGCATCTGCATGACAGAGAGAATGGATTGCAAAAGCGTGATCAGGATCACGCCGGCGACGGTGCCGAGATAGGAGCCGCGCCCGCCGAGGATCGAGGTGCCGCCGAGCACCACCGCGGCGATCGACGGCAGCAGATAGGCATCGCCCATCGATTGTGCCGCCTTGGAGGCATAGCCGGCCAACAGCACGCCGCCGAAGGCGGAGAGCCCGCCCGAAACCGCAAAGGCGATCATCACCACCCGCCTTGTATCGATGCCGGAAAGATAGGCGGCACGCTCGCGATTGCCGATACCGTAAACGGTGCGGCCGAAGCCAGTGCGGGTCAGCACGAACACCATTGCGGCGCCGATCAGCGCCCAGATGAGGACCGCATTGGGCACGCCAGGAACGGCAAAGCCGGTCGCCACATAGCGCATCGCACCGGTCGCGGAATCCTGCGGCGAGAAACCGCCCGTATAGACCACCATCAGCCCCTGCGCGACGGCGTTGGTGGCAAGCGTGATGATCATCGAGGGAATGCGCAGATAGGCTACGCCGATGCCGTTGACGATGCCGATCAGGACGCCGCAGAAGATGCCGAACGGAATGGCAAGCGCCACGCCAACGGGACCGTATGCGGCCGCAGCGCAGGCCATCATGGCGCCGGCCGCCACCGACCAGGGAACCGACAGGTCGATCTGGCCGAGCAGGATGACCAGCATCATGCCGGTGGCGATGACGCCGAGAAACGACGCCACCTTGAGCTGCTGCAAAAGGTATTCAGGCGACAGGAAGCTGCGCGAATAGAGGCTGCCGAGGAACAGCAGCAGCACGATACAGGCGAACGCCGTCAGCACCGCCGGATCGGCGCGGCGGAGGAATTTCGGCATGCGGCCGGCGAGACCGCTCACAGTCGTTTCGCTCACAGGAACCACTCCAGCCGGTTGCGGACCCGAAACAGGGCGAAGGCGCCGAGGCTGACCGCGATCAGCAGGATGACGCCCTGGAACAGGGGCTGCCAGAGCGGATCGAAATCGAAGACGAACAGCAGGTCGCCGATGGTGCGGAAGGCAAGCGCGCCGAAGATCGCGCCGATGGCGCTGCCCTTGCCGCCGAACAGCGACACGCCGCCGAGCACGACCGCGGCAATCGAAAACAGCGTATAGGCGTTGCCGCTGGCATAGGCCGCATCGCCGGTATAGGTGAAGAACGTCAGGAACAGCCCGCCGATCGCTGCAAGCAGCCCGGCAAGCGCATAGGCGGCGAACTTTCCACGCCGGATCGGCACGCCGGACATGTAGGCCGCCATCTCCGAGGAGCCGGCTGCATAGGCGGCCCGGCCGAGCACCGAGCGGCTGAACGGCACCCAGACAACGAGCACGACCGCCAGCAGCGTCACCAGGCTCGCCGGCACAAAACCAAACAGGCGCCCGGTCAGCGCATCGGCGAGCCCTTCATTGACCGAGCCGCCCGGAAACGGCCGAAGCAGCAGCGCGATGCCGAAATAGACCGCGCCGGTGGCGATGGTGGCGACGATCGGCTGCAGGCGTCCATAGATGACGATGGCGCCGTTGATTGCCCCGCACAGCAGCCCGGTGCCGAGCACGGCGATGACGCCGAAGGCGGTCTCGATGCCGGTGCCGACGACCAGCCACGACGCCAGGCAGTTGGTCAGCGTGAAGATCATGCCGACCGAAAGATCGATGCCGGCGGTGATCACCACCAGCGTCTGCGCCATGGCGACGAAGGCGAGCAGCACGCCCTTGTTCGAGGCCGTCTGTACGACGTTGGCGGTGAAACCCGCCGGATGGTTCGAGGTGTAGATGACGAACATGACGACGAAGATGCCGAACGCCAGCAGCGTTCCGCGCTGTTCGGCAAGCCAGTAGCGCCAATCCTTCACGCGTCCGCTCCTTGCCTTGGCATCTCTTCGTGAATGTTGAGCGCGCTGGCGATCAGCGCCCGCTCGGTGATTTCGGCGCCGACCAATTCGCGCTTGACCGCACCGTCATAGAGCACCAGCACCCGGTCGCAGCAGCCGATCAGCTCGTCATAGTCGGTCGAATAGAACAGGATCGCCGCACCCTGGTCGGCAAGCTTGCGCATCAACTGGTAAAGCTCCTGCTTGGTGCCGACATCGATGCCGCGCGTCGGATCGTTGAGCAGGATGATGCGCGGCTGCCGCATCAGCCATTTGGCGATGACGACTTTCTGCTGGTTGCCGCCGGACAGCGCGCCGACCGGAATGTCGAGGCCGGCCGTCTTGATCGCCAGAAGACCGACCATGTCGTCGATCAGCCGCTGCTCGGCGGCGCGATCGATGATGCCGGCCCTGGACAGCCGGTCGAGGGCGGCGAAGGAGAGGTTTTCGCGCACCGTCATCGGCAGCATCAACCCTTCCGTCTTGCGATCCTCCGGGATCAGCGCCATGCCGATCCGGTCGTCACGCGCCGCGGCCGGACTGGCGATCGCCACCGGCCTGCCGTCGATCAGGATCTGGCCCGACAGGCCGCGCAGCACACCGAAGAAGGCGAGCAGCAATTCGCGCTGGCCCTGGCCATCGAGGCCGCCGAGGCCGACCACCTCGCCCGCCCCGACCGACAGCGAGACATCGTGCAGCCGATCCGTCCAGGACAGGCTGCGCGCCTCCAGAACCGGCGTGGCTGCAGCAGCCGCCCGCGCGGGCTTGGGCGGAAAAATGTGGCTGTACTCGCGCCCGATCATCAGTTCGACGACCTCGTTGTCGCTCTTGGTGCCGGCCGCATAGCTGGCGACATTGCGGCCATTGCGGAATACCGTGCACTGGTCGGCCAGCTCGGCGATCTCGTTCATGCGGTGCGATATGTAGAGGAGCGCCAGCCCTTCCGAACGCAGCCGCTTCAACACGGCGAAAACCCTGGCGACGTCAGCCGCGGTCAGCGCCGAGGTCGCCTCGTCGAGGATCAGGATGCGTGGCTTGCGCGCCAGCGCCTTGGCGATCTCGACCATCTGCCTTCTCGAAAGTGGAAGATCCTTGACCAGCGCCAGCGGATGGATATCGGAGGCGCCGGCGCGAGCAAGGGCTTCTTCGGCGATGCGGCGCTGCGCCTTGCGGTCGATCATGCCGAAACGCTTCGGCGGATCGGAAATGACGATGTTGTCGGCAACACTGAGTTCGGGGACGAGCGACAGTTCCTGGAAGATGCAGACGATGCCGGCCTGGTTGGCAGCGGCCGGCGAAGCGAAGCTCACTTCGTTTCCGTCCAGCATCATGCGGCCCTCGTCGGGCGCGACAACGCCCGCCATGACCTTGATCAGCGTCGATTTGCCGGCGCCGTTCTCGCCGAGAATGGCGTGGATGCTGCCTGGAGTGACCGACAGTTCAGCCTTCTCCAGCGCCCGCACGCCGCCATAGCGCTTGGATATGCCTTCCATCCGGAAGAGCGGAACCGCACCGTCCATCGGCCCTCCCCAGGCGCTTGGCAATCAGGATGTCGAGCGCCGACGCCGCGGGATTTCCCGCGGCGTCGGGCTGTTGGAGTTTACTGGTTTTCCTTGCTCTGGCCCATGATTTCCTGCGCCGTGAAATTGATGCCGCAGGTCGGGAAGGAATTGCCGACGAAGAAATTGTCGGATTGGTCGGGGAAGAAATCCTGGCCTGCCTTGAAGTTCGGATCCTCGACGATCGCCAGCGGCAGCTTGACCGCTTGCGGCACGACCTGGCCTTCAAGTGCTGCAATCGCCGTCTTGATGGCAACCGCGACCTGAGCCGGGCCGGTGCCGGCCGACGAGCATTTCAGCCCGTCAGCGGCGAACTTGGCGCAGAATTTTCGGAAGCCATTCTCCGTCTCGCCGCCGAACGGCACAAACGGATGCTTGGCATCGATCATCGCCTGCACGATGCCGGTATCGCCGCCCTGTCCGGTAATGCCGTCGAAGGGGCCGTTGGTAGCAATGGCATCGGCCGTAGCCTTTTGCGCAACGCCGTCATCCCACTTGCCGACGACCTCGGTGACATCCCATTTCTTGCCGGAAGCGTCGAGAACCTCGTGGATGCCGCTATGGCGATCGGTGTCGACGGACGTGCCGGCGACGCCGCGCACTTCCAGCACCTTGCCACCGTTCGGTATGTGCTTGACCAGCCAGTTGCCCCACAATTCGCCAAGGCCTTTCTGGTCGACATTGACGTTGATGGCATCCTTGGTGTCGAGGATGTTGTCGAAGGCGACCAGCACCACGCCGGCTTCCTTGGCCCGCTTGATGACAGGGCCGAATGCGGTCGGGTTCTGGGCGTTGACGACGATCGCGTCATAGCCGGAATCGATGAAATTGTTGATTGCCGAAATCTGGGCCGGCACGTCTTCGCCGGTCGAGACCACCTTGAATTCCTTGAGCTTGGCCGCGACCTCCGGCTGCGCTGCATAGGCCTTTGCCGTCTGCACCATCTGGATGCGCCAAGTGTTGGCGATGTAGCCGTTGGCCAGAGCGATGCGGTACGGGCCGTCTTTCTTGGGAAACTTGAAGAACTGCGTATCGGCCGACCAGGGCGCGAAGCAGTCAGGCTCGGCCGATGGCCCCTTGACGATTTCAGGTTCGGCGATCGCCGACGAGCTCAGCATGACGAAAGCAGTGGCGGCAACGATACCGCCAACGAGTGACTTGATCATCGATATTCCTCCCAGTTGCAGTTTTGTTTGTTCTTACGCCGATGAATTTTCGCGTTTCCGGCCCGGCACCTCCCGCCGTACCCGTTGCGCGTTCAGGTGGCCGAATGCCGACCCGATCCCCTCCCTTGTTGCTCCGGCTAGTCCCGCAAAAACTATCATATTATACATAATAAACAAGCGTGAGCTGTCGCTTATGTATAATAAACAGCCTACCATCTTCGGGGCGACGTTCCGCCCGGCGACAACTGGTAGCGCTACCATGACGTAGTGTAAAGCGCCATTGCGTTGAAGCTCGCTTCAGCGCGCCGTGCTTTCACGTCGCTTGAGTTCGAAGCCAAGGTCGACGACCCGCTGCTCCGGCCTGCTGCCCTCGATCGCCGCAAGCGCCATGGCGACAGCCCGCCGGCCGATCTCGTAACGATAGGTCCGGACGCTGGTGACCGACGGGAAAGCTACCTCCATCATGTCGAGATCATTGAAGCCGACGATGCCGACCGTCTTCGGAACCGCGATCGAAGCGCGATGGCATTCGAACAGCACGCCGAGGGCGATATCGTCATTGTTGCAGAACACCCCGTCGAGGCTCGGCACCTTGGCCAGCGCGTCGCGGAACAATTCGCGGCCGAGGGTGACGCTGGAGGGCACCGGCGTCGTGGTGGTGAGCCGCGCATCGAACAGCCCGGCCGCCTCCATCGCTGCGCGATAGCCGGCCAGGCGCCGCTGCGAACGCGGATCCATGCGCGCACCGATGAAACCGATCCGGCGATAGCCTGCCTCGATCAGATGTTCCGCAGCCGCCTTGCCGCCCTCGAAATGTGAGAACCCGACCATCATGTCGACCGGATCTGGCCCGGTCTCCATCACCTGCACCACCGGACAGCCTGCCGTTTCCAGCAGTTTTCGCGACGCCGGAGTCTGGTCGATGCCGGCCACGATCAGCGCCGCCGGGCGTTGCGGGCCAAACACCTGCAGCAGCCGCTCTTCCTCGAGGCCGGAATAGTGAGTGTTGCCGAGTTGGATGCGGAAAGGGCCGTCCGACAGGCTGTCGTAGATGCCACGCACCACTTCGGCAAAGACGTTGTTGGTAAGCGAGGGCACCAGGACGCCAAAGACCTCGGCGCGCGCCGAAGCCAGCGCCCGCGCATTCGGGTCGGGCACATAGCCGAGCTCGTTCACGGCGGACTCGATCTGGCGGCGCAGATCTTCTGAGACACGTCCCGGCTCACGCAAGGCACGCGATACGGTAATGGCGCCGACGCCGGCCTTGCGGGCGACATCGGCGATGGTCGGGCGGCCGCCGCCGCGGCGTGAGCGCGGCTTGATCACCGTATTGGTCCCAAAGCCGGGCAACCGCCCGGACGCGACCGTGAGACGATGTTCAGCGTTTTTGCCACTGCTGCTGCCATGCCAACCTGGCCCGTTGCCACACCCTTGTCTGGCGTCGCGCAGCCTTCGGCTATTGTCAAGCGACGGCCGGAGAGACCGTATCCGTACCGCCGTGCTTCAGGCCGTCACGGCAGCGCTGCGCCGGGCCTTCCACAGCAGCAGCACCATGGCCAAAATATTCAGCAGGTTCCAGGCAATGCCGTTGAGGAACGCGGCGGCATAGGAACCGGTCAAATCGTAGATCCAGCCCGACATCCAGCCACCGATAGCCATGCCGAAGATGGTCGCCATCATGACGATGCCGACGCGCTGGCCAGCCTCCTTGGCTGGCATATATTCGCGCACGATGATCGCATAACAGGGCACGATGCCGCCCTGCGACAGGCCGAAGACCAGCGAGACGACATAAAGCGATGCAAGCCCGTCGAACGGGATATAAAACAACAGCGACAGGCATTGCAGCACCGAGCCGATCAGCAGGGTTTTCACGCCGCCGATGCGATCGGCAAGGAAGCCCGAGCCAAGCCGGCTGACAACGCCCGCGGCCAGCATGATCGACAGCATATCGGCGCCATGCGCCACGCCGTAGCCGAGATCCATGCAATAGGCGACGATATGGACTTGCGGCATCGACATCGCCACGCAGCAGCCGAGCCCGGCGACGATGAGCAGCGCCTGCAAGGCCGCCGGCGACAGCGAGATCGGCTGGACCACGCGGCTGCCCGGCGATCCCGGAGCCGCCTGGGGCGGTGCGCCGCGCCTGAGCAGCAGGATCAAGGGCACCATGGTGACCAGGCAGACGAGGCCGATCGCGGCATAGGTGAAGCGCCAGCCTTCGGTCTGCATGACATAGGGCATCGCCGTCGGCCAGATCGCTCCGGCGAGATAGTTGCCGGACGCGGCAGCCGTCACCGCGACACCGCGGCGCCGGTTGAACCAGTGCGAGATGTCGGCGATCAAAGGGCCGAAGATCGCCGACGAGCCGACGCCGATCAACAGGCCCTGGACGAGGGTGAACTGCAGGATAGAACTGGTAAGCGACGCCAGCAGGAAGCCGGCGCCAAGCGCGATCGCGGCAATCAGTGCCGGGATCCAATACCCCATGCGGTCGATGGCGCGGCCGAACAGCACATTGCCGGCGGCAAAGCCGACCATGGTCGCGGTGTAGGGCATCGAGGCAGCGGCGCGATCAACGCCGAATTCTGCCTGCACGGCGGGCAGCACCACGACCACCGCCCACATGCCGACCCCGCCGATCGTTGCCAGCAGCATCGAGATGCCCAGCCGTATCCAGGCATAGGCACTGTCGATGCCGGAACTTCCTGCCTGGCTTGAGACGATTGGGGTCAAGAGCGTTTCCTGTCCGCAGTTCTTGAATCGGCGGTTCTGACCACTATCGGCGCATTCGCATCGCCGAGCAGCGCCACGACAGGCAAATCCGTGGCTCCAGGGATTCGGGCCGAGGTGGAACAGGGGTGCGCCACAAGGCGTTTTCCCGGCAACGACCTAGTGGAAGGAGTTTGCCATGACCGCTCAACGGAAATGGTCCGCCGACGTCACCGAGCATAGCGACGCGCTGGACCTCGAGGAACACATCTTCGAATCCCACGATCCCAAAAAGATTGCCGCCTCTTTGAAGCGATCGGCCGAGCACAGCGATCGACGCAAGGCAGGGCCGTTTCAATCCGCCATGTCGATGCTGAATTTCTACATCAACCGCGCCGGCAAGAACCTGCCGGCGGCGCAGAAGAAAGTGCTGGAGGACGCAAAGGACGAGCTGCGTGCCCTCTTCGGGCGCCCCAAAGAGGACTAGGGTTAACATTGGTTCTGCCAAATTCGGCTGAACTGGACCTAGTGACAGGGCCTCTTTGTCGCCAGTTTGCAGGCTCGGCTTGTATTCCCAAGCCTGCAAAAGCCTGGCGTCATGACGGTCAAGATCGGCATCAATCCCATCACCTGGAGCAATGACGACGTTCCGGCGCTTGGCGGCGATACGCCCTTGGAGACCTGCCTGTCGGAAACCGCGCAGGCCGGCTACCGCGGCACCGAGCTCGGCGGCAAATTTCCGCGCCAGGCTGAAGTGCTTGGGCCGCTCCTGTCTTCCTATGGCCTGGAACTCGTCTCCGGCTGGTATGATGGCCGCATTCTCGACCGCACGGTCTACGAGGAATTCGCGGCGATTACCCCACATCTGCAGCTGTTGCGCGACCTTGGCGCCAGGATCGTCGTCTACGCCGACACCTCTCGCGGTCGCCATGACGGCATTTTCGCACCGATCTCCGAGCGTCCGCGCCTCGCCGACAGCGACTGGCCGTCCTATGGCGAGAAACTGACCGCACTCGCCGACCGCATGGCCGCATTCGGGGTCGGCATGGCCTTCCACCACCACATGGGCACCATTGTCGAGACGGACGATGAAGTCGACAGGCTGATGACGGCGACGGGCCGAAGCGTCGGCCTGTTGTTCGATACCGGCCATTGCCTGTTTTCGGGCGGCGACCCGCAATCGCTGCTGCAACGGCATCTCGACCGCATCGTGCATTTCCATTGCAAGGATGTTCGCAGGGCGGTGCTGGAACGGGCACGCCGCGAGGACATGAGCTTCATGGCGGCGGTAATGGACGGCATTTTTACCGTGCCCGGCGATGGCTCGGTCGATTTCCTGTCGTTGCTGAAACCCCTCGCGACGCGCGGCTATGAAGGTTGGATCGTTGTCGAAGCCGAGCAGGATCCGGCCAAGGCGCATCCGCTGACCTATGCCAGCAAAGGCTATTTCTCGTTGCTCGCCACCGCCCGCGAAGCCGGTTTCGAAGTGGCGACGCGACAGGCAGACTGACCGGACCGTATTGCTAGCCGGAGGAACATGATGGGCGCGCGCCTCGATGGGGTTAGCGACGCGAAAGCGCCCGGCGATCCGCGCCGTCTTGCTCCCTGTGCGGCGCGGATCGCAGAATCCCGGCTCTGGATTTCAAACCCCGACTTTCAAGCTTGAGGCCGGCCGGAAGCCGTGCCTTGATGCAACCGAGGAGGAGCGACATGGCTTTCGAAGCTGCGCTTGGCATGGAACGGCTTTGCACCATCCGGGAGATCGCCGAGAAGGCGGAACTTGGCGCCGCCACCGTGCATCGCGCGCTGAAGAACAGCCGCGAGATCCGCCCTGAAACCAGGCGACTGGTGCTCGACACCGTCTGCCGGCTCAACGAGGAAAAGATCGCCCGCGCCGCCCGGTTCGTCGGGGGATAGTGCCGTGGCCGACCAGATGCGCCTTTCCCTCGACATCATGTCGGTCGACCGTGCTTCGGAAGAACCGATGCATCGTCAGATCTACGGCGCGTTGCGACGCTTCATCCTTGACGGCCAGATCCCGCAGAACACGCTGCTGCCGTCGACGCGCTCGCTGGCCGAAGATCTGAAGGTCGGGCGCAACACGGTCATCGCCGCCTATGACCAGCTCCTTGCCGAAGGTTTCATCGAGGCGCGTGCCGGATCGGGCACCTGGGTGGCGCCGATCCAGCAGAACCGTCCCCTGGCATCGCTGCGCGCCGGACTGGCAGCGCCGCAAAAGCTGTCGCGGCGTGGCCAGACCATCGTCAACGGCCCGCAACCGCCACGCAATGCCGGCGTCATCAATTTCCATCCGGGCGTCCCCGAAACGGCATCGTTTCCGTTCACCATCTGGTCAAGCCTTCTGGTGCGCAATGCACGCAGCCGCGACGAGAGCCTGCTTGGTTATCTCTCCTTTGCCGGCCACCCCGGCCTGCGTCAGGCTATTGCCTCGACCATCGGCCTGTCGCGCGGCATCAGCTGCACCGCCGACCAGGTGATCATCGTCACCGGCGCGCAGGCAGCGCTCGATCTCGTCTCGCGCGTGCTGATGGACGAAGGCGACCATGTCTGGATGGAGGAGCCCGGCTATCTCGGCGCCAAGAGCGCCTTTCTCGCCAGCGGCGCCAGGCTGGCACCGTTGAAGGTCGACCGGCGCGGCTGGCATCTTGCCGATCCGGAGCTGCCGCCGCCGCGGCTGATCTATGTGACGCCATCCTGCCAATGGCCGTTCGGCACCATCATGCGCATCGAGGAGCGGTTGCAGCTGCTCGACATCGCCGAACGCAACGGCGCCTGGATCGCCGAGGATGACTATGACGGCGAATACCGGTTCCGCGGCCGGCCGGTGCCGGCGCTGCGCGGGCTCGATCATGCCGACCGCGTCGTCTATATCGGCAGCTTCGGCAAAACACTGATCCCGGCGCTGCGCATCGGCTATCTGATCGTGCCGCGCGAACTGTCGGTGCCGTTCGACCGGGCAGTGAGCATCACCGGCCAATTCGCGCCGCTGATCCTGCAGGCAACGGTCAACGACTTCATCACGCAGGGCTATTTCGCCACGCACCTCAAGCGCATGCGCCGGCTCTATGCGCGCCGGCAGGCGAACTTCGTCAAGCTGTGCCAGGAGCATCTGGCCGAATGGCTGACCGTCACGGAAAACGATTCCGGCATGCAACTGCTGGCGACCTTCGTCAGGCCCTATAAGGACAGCGACGTGGTTGCCGCCGCCGTCAAGGAGGGGCTCGACGTCCAGGGCATCTCCATCAACTATCACTCTACTGAACCCGAGCACGGCCTCCTGCTCGGCTATGCGGCAATGGACGAACGCCAGATCCTGCGCGCCGTGCTTGCCCTGCGCGCCGCGTTTCTGAGGTTGGACAGAAGCTAGGGCAAGCGCGTCATCTCGTTCACCGCGGTTGCAACATTCGCCCGAGGCGATTAGAAATACGGCATCGGTCCTGGTCCTTCGCCGCGTTCGCGCAAGGAGCCACTCACAGGCCGAATCTCCCCGAAAACCAGAAGCATGCTAACCGCCGAAATTGGCGGAGCAACGCATTCGTCTGACCGTGAGGACTGCCATGAGAACCGCATCCTGTGCCTGCGGGCAACTGAGGATCTCCTGTGAGGGAGACCCGCGACTGGTCGCGCAATGCCACTGCCTCGACTGCCAGAAACGGACCGGCAGCACATACGGCGTCGCGGCCTTCTTCGCGCGCGACAAGGTAGAAGCCGAAGGCAACGCCAGTACCTACAGGCGATCGGCTCGGAGCGGCCATCACGTCACTTTCCATTTCTGCCCGGGCTGCGGCTCGAGCGTCTTCTGGGAGCCCGAGCGAAAGCCTGAATGGATCGCCGTCGCGGTCGGCTGCTTCGCCGATCCCGCGTTTCCGGCCCCAGCGCATGTTGGGTGGGAAGAACGGCGTCATCACTGGGTTTCCGGTTAGCGACGCCAACCCGCCAGGGCAGCTTTATCTTACTGGTTGATCTCGGGTTCGACGAGCTTCGCCAGATTTCGCAGCGACTCCTGCCAGCCGAGATAGCAGGCCTCAACCGGGATGACGTCTGGAATACCGGCCTGCGTGATATTCACTTCGGTGCCGACCGACACTTTCTTCAATGTCACGGTCACCTCGATCTCGCCGGCCAGGTTGGGGTCGTCGAACCGGTCGGTGTAGCGCAGCTGCTCATTGGGCACGAGCTCGACATATTCGCCGCCGAACGAATGGCTGTCGCCGGTGGTGAAGTTGCGGAAGGACATTTTGAACGTACCGCCGACTTTCGCCTCGAAGTGATGAACCGTGCAGGTGAAGCCGTTCGGCGGAAGCCATTTCGCAAGTGCATCCGCTTCGACGAACGCGCGGTAGACTTTCTCCGGGCTGGTTGTCAGAACGCGGTGCAGACGTACGGTGCCGGGCATATCGTTATTCCTCCGTATTGGTGATCGATGCCCCCTAGGACGAGCGGAGCCCGGCCTATCCGACACGGGCCTGCCGATTTTTTGATTACCGGTTATGCCGACCGGAATCCTCGCCCGGCCGCCGGACAAGGAACTCGGCCCCAGGGTAGCAAACCGCGCCGGATCTGGTCTAGTTCACACTATCGAACTTCTGCAGATCAACCGGTGCCGCCCTGCGCAATTCGACATCATCCAGCGAAGCATTCTCCAGCGCCACCCGCGCCGCCGCATCGATGTTGTGGATCATGTCCTGAATGTCGGTATCGCTGTGCGCCGGGTTCATGGCGACCATCACGGTGCGGTTGAGGATGTCGAGCGAGCGCTTGCCGAGGTCGTCGGAATAATCCAACCGCAGGCCCTGGTTCTCGGGCAGTGCGTAAGGATTGAGCGCCGGATGATGCGCGCCTTCATGCATCAGCACCTGGTCCCACTGGGTGAAATTATGGCGGCCGGTCTTGCCGGCAACGACGCTCGGAATGGTCTTCGAAAAAGTCTGCGACGCCTGCTCGCTCGGCAGCAGGTACATCACCTGTGCGGCGCAATCGTCGTCCGGACTGTTCATCGGCGACGGCGTCAGCCCGAGATTGCTAAGGTGGCGGGTGCCGGCCAGCACCGTCTTCTTCTCGGCCCGCATCGCCTCGATGATGCCGTCCAGCCGGTCGAGCTGGACGTTGAGCATCGCCCCCATCAGTTCGGAAGCACGCGCGCCGATGCCGGCGAAGGGTTTGATGCTGTCGCTTCTGCCCTGCCAATAGAAATGGCAAGGGTCGATGGCGCAGCGCGCCCGCTCCGCCACCTTCGGGTCGCTGGTGGCGATGCCGCCGCCCTCGCCCGAGGTCATGTTTTTGAAGTAGTTGAAGGAATAGGCACCGGCATGGCCGATCGAGCCGAGCTTGCGGCCCTCATAGCCGCCGCCGATGCCCTGGCAGACATCCTCCAGCACCAGCAAGCCGCGCTTGGCAGCAATGTCCATGATCGCGTTCATGTTGCAGGCCGCGCCCCACATATGCACCGGGATGACCGCCCTGGTGCGCGGCCCGATAGCCTCGCGCAAGGCGATGGGATCGATGGTCAGGCTCTCGTCGATGTCGACGATAACGGGAATGGCCCCGACCGACAGCACCGCGGTCGCGGTCGCCATATAGGTGTGCGCAGGCACCAGCACTTCGTCGCCGGGGCCGATGCCGAGCCCGATCAGGCCTGCGGCGAGCCCATAGGTGCCGCTGGCGGCCAGCGCGAAATGCTCGACGCCAAGATGCTGCGCATAGCGGGCCTCGAAGCGGTCGCATTCGCTGTCCTTGCCGTAACGAAACAGCGCACCCGAGCGGATCACCCTGGCAATGGCTTCGATTTCCTCTTCGCCGGCGGTGTACATGACAGGCCTCCAAGTTACTTGGTAGTTTGGGTCACTTGATAATGTGGTCGCTTGATGGTGTGGACAGCTGTAGGCTTGTCGGCACAGTTTGAAAGAACCACTCCGCCGCTATTCGACCAAGCCATCTGCGCCCGGAAGACGGTTCCTATGACTGGTTTTGAACCCTGATTGGGGAAATCGGCAGCTAAGTGTCTCAGCCGGCAGGCAAATTGTACCCATCCGAATTCGCCAAAGTGGCCCTGTCGGAAAGGCAGGTTTCGGCGTTCCATTCCGGCCAGTTGGGCAAACGGTTGGTTCCATGAAAGACGGGACACACTTTGGAAGACCCCCGAAGCCGGTATGCCGGCGGGAAGGCGGCCATTCGTGAACGCCGCCGGCTCCAGCAAACGGATCGTGCTCCACGAGGACGATGTCGGCATGTGCCACGGCGCCAACAGCGCCTTCCTCGAATTGAGCGGGCTGGGTGTCTGCAGTTCCGGCGCGGTGATGGTGCCGTGCCCCTGGTTCCTCGAAATGGCCGAGAGCGCTGCAGCCAACCCTGCCCTTGACCTTGGCGTTCACCTGACACTGAACAGCGAGAAGCAGCATTACAAATGGCGGCCGTTGACCGCGCCGTCGCGGGCGGCGGGCCTGACCGACGAGTTCGGCTTCTTGTGGCCCGATGTGGCGACCACGCGCCGCAAGGCGGTGCCGCAGGCGGTCGAGGCCGAGCTTCGGGCCCAGATCGACACCGCCTATCGCGCCGGCATCGACGTCACCCATCTCGACGCGCATATGGGCGCGGCATTGTCGCCGGAATTTTGCGACATCTACATCAAGCTCGGGCTCGAATATCAGCTGCCCGTGCTGCTGACCAAGACCCTGTCCGCCTATTCCCCCAACGACAATCTGGTCGGGGTTACCGAGGAGGCGTTCCAGCGCGGCGTGGCGCTGGCCCGCGCCGGCGGCTTTGCCATTTTCGACGCCGCCATCCAGACGACCTGGGGCCGGCCGCGTTCCAGGCCGATCGGGCCCGCTTACAAAGCGCTCATCGAGGGTGTGCGCGAGGGCCTGACCTTCTTTTGCCTGCATTGCAACGCGCCCGGTGAACTCGAGCTGATCGAGCCGCGCTCCGCCTATGTCCGCACCGAAGAGTACGAGCTGTTCCGCGACCAGGGCTTTCGCGACTGGCTCGCCGCACAGCCAATCGACGTCATCGGCATGAAACCGTTGCGCGAGGAGCTTCGCGCCACGCTCTCGGCCGGGCGAGCATCAACAACGGCCCGCGGCAGCAGCGCGGGCGAACAGCGATTGGCGTCGGCAAAGGCCCGCAAAGCGGCCACCCGATCCGCGACATGAGCCGATCGTCGCGGCCGGAAAAACGGCGCCAGAGGGATTGGACAAGGGATTGGAACTGCAACGATAAATGGGAGAATAAGATGAAAGCTCTTCTGAAAGTGGCATTGGGCGCCTTCGTCTCGGCGGGCCTGATGACAGGTATCGCGCATGCCGCGGGCCTCAAGGATCCGAAGGACGTCCGCATCACCTTCGTGGTGCACGGGTCGGCGTCCGATCCCTATTGGTCGGTGGTCAAGCGCGGCGTCGATGACGCGGCCGCCCTCACCGGCGCCAAGGTCGAATATTACGCGCCGCAGGTCTTCGACGTGGTCGAGCAGGCCCGGCTTCTGGACGCCGCCATCGCCACCAAGCCGGACGGTATCGCCGTCTCCATCGCCGACGCCAATGCACTCGGCAAATCGGTCAAATCCGGGCTTGCCGCCAATATTCCCATGGTGGTTCTGGATTCCGGCGAGAAGGAAGGCGCCGAGCTCGGCACGACGCTCTATGTCGGCACCGTTTCCGAATATGATTCCGGCAAGAAGGCCGGCGAGCGGCTGGCCAAGGAAGGCACGCTGAAGGTCGTCTGCATCAACCACGAGGTCGGCAATGTCAGCCTCGACCAGCGCTGCCAAGGCCTCAATGACGGGCTGAAGCCCTCCGGCGGCGGCACCGAGGTTCTGGCCGTGGCGCCGGATCCCGCCGATATCCAGCGCCGCACCGAAGCCTATCTGTCGGCGCATCCCGATACGCAGGCCGTCTTCGCGCTCGGCGCCACCGCCGCCAACCCGCTGATCCCGATGTTCCGCGACAAGGAACTGTTCGGCAAGCTCAAGCTCTACACCTTCGACATCAGCCCGGAGGTCCTCGACTCTGTCGTCGCCGGCGAAATGGGCTTCGGCATGGACGCCCAGCAATATCTGATGGGCTACCTGCCGGTGATCTATCTGGTCGAGCAGGCGACGCATGGCTTCTGGCCGCAGAACAACGCCTATACCGGACCGCTGTTCATAGACTCGCCGGAAAAAGCCAAGGCGATCCTGGCGCTCGCCAAAGAGGGCATCCGCTAGGCAAGCGCTCCGACGGAACGGGAGAATGCGCCAAGCGCTCTCCCGATCCGTTCGAAGATTGCGAATTGAGCGATTGGAGAGCCTAATGGCGGTCGTGGAAGACAAGGCGATACCTCCGGGCGAACTGAAGGCGGCCGACCGCTTCGGCATGACGTCGAAGCGGGCCGCCGGCGCCGACGAGCGGCTGGCCAGCACCGGCAAGCTGACCCAGTGGCTGCGCCGGCCGGAAGCCGGTGCTGCCGGTGGGCTGCTTGCGACGATCATCATCTTTGCCCTGCTGCCAGGCGCGGCGAACCTCTATTCGCTGCAGGGATCGATGACCTTCCTGACGCTGTCGGCGGAGCTCGGCATCGTCGCCACCGCGGCGGCACTCCTCATCATCGCCGGCGAGTTCGACCTTTCGGTCGGCTCAATGGTCGGCTTTGCCGGTGTCGTCATCGGGCTGACGGTGAAGTACTGGGGCCTGCCGCTATGGGGCGGCATCGCCTGTGCCTTCGCCGTTGCCATCCTCACCGGCTATCTCAATGGCCTGATCGTGGTGAAGACGCGCCTGCCCTCCTTCATCGTCACGCTCGCCACGCTCTATATCCTGCGCGGACTGTCGATCGGCATCACCCGCGCCGTCACCGGGCGCACCCAGATCCCCTACATCCTCGAAGGCGCACCGGACCCGGCGACGGCCGGCATTTTCAACGGTCATCTGCTCACCGGCCTGTTCCACTGGATGGGCGCGCAAGGCTGGATCGCCACCCGCAGCGACGGCATTCCCTTCGTCGCCGGCATTCCGATGTCGATCGTCTGGTGGCTCGGCCTGACGGCGCTGGCCGGCTACGTGCTCACCCAGACGAAATATGGCAACTGGATCTTCGCTACCGGCGGCGACCTGATCGCAGCCCGCAACGTCGGCGTGCCGGTCGATCGCGTCAAGATCAGCCTGTTCGTCTACACCGCCTGCGCGGCGACGCTGCTCGCCACCATCCAGGTGATGGAGGCGGGCTCCGCCGACACCACGCGCGGCCTGCTCAAGGAATTCGAGGCGATCATCGCCGCTGTCATCGGCGGCGTGCTGCTCACCGGCGGCTACGGCACCGTCTATGGCGTGCTGTTCGGCGCGCTGATCTTCGGGCTGGTGCAGATGGGCATCTTCTACACCGGCATCGACACCGACTGGTTCAAGGTCTTCCTCGGCATCGTCATCCTGATGGCCGTGCTGGTCAACAACTACATCAGGCTGAAGGCGCTCGGCCGCGGAGGTGGCAAATGACTGCGCCAGCCCAAATGAGCGAACCGGCCCGAACGACCGAACCGGCAATGGAACTGCGCGGCGTCAGCGTCAATTTCGGCTCGGTGCGCGCGCTCCAGGACATCGACATCAAGGTCTATCCGGGCGAGGTCCACTGCCTGCTCGGCGACAACGGCGCCGGCAAGTCGACGCTGATCAAGGTTCTGTCGGGCGTCTACCGGCCGAGCAAGGGCGAAATCCTGGTCGACGGCAGACCGGTCACCTTCCGCAGCCCGCGCGACGCGCAGGAGCTCGGCGTGGCAACGGTATTCCAGGACCTCGGCATGATCTCGCTGATGTCGATTACCCGCAACTTCTTCCTCGGCCGCGAGCCGACCAAAAGCAGCCTGCCCTTCTCGCGCATCGACAAGGAGCGCGCCAACACCATCGCCAGGCAGGCGATGGCCGATATCGGCATCGACGTGCGCGATCCGACGCAAGCCGTCGGCACGCTGTCGGGCGGCGAGCGCCAGTCGGTGGCGATCGCCCGCGCCGTGCATTTTGGCGCGCGCGTGCTGATCCTCGACGAGCCGACCTCCGCGCTCGGCGTCCACCAGGCGGCGATGGTGCTGAAGTTCATCATCGAAGCACGCATGCGGGGCTTGGCCGTGATCTTCATCAGCCACAACATCCACCATGCCTATCCGGTCGGCGACACCTTCACGCTGCTCAACCGCGGCCGCAATCGCGGCACCTACGCCAAGTCCGAGATTTCGCGCGATGAGGTCATCTCGATCATGTCGGGCGGCGAGGATTTGAAAGCGGTCGAGGCGGAGATTGCCGGCCTGCTCGCCCAGATCGGCAACCGGCCGCCTGCGGCGCCTTGAGCTGACATCAGGACATTGCGGGGAATGATGGCATGAGCAGGATACGCGTCGGGGTCGTCGGCGCCGGCATGATCTCGCAGGTCGAGCATATCCCCAATCTGCTGCGCCTCGGTGAATTGTTCGAGGTCGTCGGGGTCGCCGATCCCTCGAGGATTTCGCGGCAGTTCGTCACCGACACCCATGGCGTTGCCAATTTCGAAACGATCGACCAGCTCTTCGACCAGCGCCTCGACGCGGTGGTGATCGGCTCACCGGACCCGCTGCACCACGAACAGGTGCTGGCGGCGCTGGCGCGCGGCCTGCATGTCTTTTGCGAAAAGCCGCTCTGCTATTCGCCGGCGGAAATCCTGGAGATCGTCGCCGCGCGCGATGCCGCCAGGAAAGTCATGCAAGTCGGCTACATGAAGCGCTTCGACCCGAGCTATCGGCTGGCGCTCGCTTCGCTGCCAGGCACATCAAGCACACTGCGTTCGGTCTCGGTGGAGGTAAACGATCCCGACGCCTGGCCGTTCATTGCCCATCAGCCCTACAGGCGCGGCACCGATATACCCAAGGACATGATCGCCGCCGTCGCCGCCAGGCAGAAGCGCCAGGTCGAAGAGGCCGTCGGCGTGCATCTGACCGATCTCGCTTTCCGTGGATTTACCGGCGCTTACAGCTCGGCCTTGATTCACGACGTCAATGCCGTCCATGGCCTGCTCGATGCGCTCGGCGTGCCGGACGGCGAGGTCGTCGGCGCACAGATCTTCGCCAATGGCGACGGCGGCCACGGCGCCGTCAAGCTTTTGGACGGGCAGGCACTGTGGACCATGACCCACCTCACCGTACCCAAGCTCGCCGACTACAAGGAGCGGATCACGCTGTTTTTCGACGATGCCAGCCTGGAGCTCGAATTCCCCTCGCCCTGGCTCAACCATCATCCGACCCGGCTGACGGTGACGACCGCGGACGGTCACACGCTGTCGAAGAACGATTTGCGTGCCGGCTATGCAGAAGCCTTCGTCGAGGAGATGCGTGGCTTCTGGGCAGCGATCGTCAATGGCGATGCCGTCGTCAACCCGCCCGAGCACGCCGCCCGCGACCAGGCCTTGCTGATCGGGCTGACCCAGCGGCATCTGGCGACCGCACCCATCGACTGAGTGCCTGTAGCCGAACGGCAGCTACCGGGACTTGATGACGCTGTCGGTATTGGCCAGCAGCTTGCGCACCGCATTGCGCGCCGCGTCCGGCCGCTGCAGGCGGATGCTCTTCTCGATTGCCTCATGCAGCCGCTGCGCATGCTGCAAATCGTCGAGTTCCCGCGTGGTATAAGCGAACAGATGATCGAACGCCGATTCGATCAGCACGCCGAGCGGCACCAGCAGATCGTTGCCCGAAGCGCGCAGGATGGCGAGGTGAAACCGCGTGTCGGCGCGCGTCCGCTCCTGCAGGTTGGTCGCTTCGCCCATCTCGCGGCAGGCCTGGCTGATCTCGGCCATCTGCTCGTCGGTGCGCCGCATCGCGGCAAAAGCGCTGGCCTCCGGCTCGATGATGTGGCGGAATTCCTGCACGGTTCTCAGGAACACCTCGCGGTCCGGCGAGGTCGCATACCAGGCCAGCACATCGCGATCGAGCAGGTTCCAGCGTTCCTTCGGCTCGACCCAGCTGCCGATTTTCGGGCGTGACGCAAGCAGGCTCTTGGCCATCAGCATCTTGATCGCCTCGCGCACCGCCGAGCGACTGACGTCGAAAGTCTCCGACCATTTGGCTTCGTTGGGCAGGATGGTTCCCGGCGGATAGTCGCCGCGCACGATCCTCAGCCCGATCTCGTTGGCCAGCGACGCATGCACGCTCGACCCCGGCACGCGTGCCGCATCGGCCCGGCGGACACCGCTGGTGCGTTCGGCGAACGCCTCGGCCGCTGTCTTTCGCTTATTCGGCTTCGCGTCCTGCATAGCTCCACAAAGTCCGGATTTGGAGGCATGTCAAGGAGATGAAATCGACGGCAATATCTCCGTTTGACTTTCCGCGTCCGTCGCCTCGCCGACACCGCGCTTTGCCGAGCGCTCACGCCGGAGCGGCACGAACGGCTTCTCTTTGTCCCGACAGAATTCCTCGATCAGGAAATCAAGGAAGACGCGGATTTTCGGGGCGAGATGCTGCCGTGCCGGATAGACCGCGTAGAGCGTGGTTTCGACCTTTTCCCAGTCATCCAGGGCCGATTGCAGCCGGCCTGCTTTCAGATCGCTCTCGACATAGGGATAGGGGATCAGGCTGACGCCGAAGCCGGCGCGCAACGCATCGCGCACGGCAAGGCTCGAGGAGACCGAATATCGTCCGTCGATGGCGATCCGCTCGCTGCGGCCGTCCTTGCAGAACTCCCATATGTCCGCATGTCCCGAGAGGCTGAACCGGATGCAATTGGCCGCCTTCAAATCGGCAGGCGTTTTGGGCCGGCCATGCGTCGCGAAATAGGCCGGAGCTGCGCAAAGCACGTGCGGCATGACAGCAAGCTTTCTGGCGACCAGGCTGGAATCCTCGAGATTGTCGCTGCCGCGAATGGCCAGGTCAAATCCCTCCCGCACGATGTCGACGCGCCTGTCATCAAGATGCAGATCGAGCTTCAAATCGGAATAGCGCGATAGAAACGCGGGAATGGCAGCCGAAAGCCGCGTCAACGTGACAGTCATCGGCGCGCTGACCCGCAACGTCCCGCTCGGCGCCGTCTTGATCGGGCCGAGAACCTGGTCGGCCCTGGCCAGCGCATCGAGCCCCTGCGTGACATGCTCCAGGTAGATCCTGCCTTCTTCGGTCAGCGCCATGCGCCGCGTCGTCCGGTTGATGAGCCGTACCCCCAGATGCGCCTCCAGCTCGGCGATGTTCTTGCTGATCGCCGGAGGCGAGAGGCCGAGCCGCCGCCCGGCTTCGGCAAAGCTGTTCAGTTCAGCCACTTGGCGGAAAACCTGCAACGCAGTCAGGCGATCCATCGCACCATTCTCTTCCAGTAAACAATGTCTTTCATTTCTCACATATTATCGTCTGTTGGTAAATTCCATATCTGCTTCCCGAACGGCTTACTCAATTTCGGAATGACATGATGACCAACCCCACAATCTCCCTTATCGAGCGACGCATGTCGGCCAATCGGTTCGATGTCTCGCACGCGTTGACGGATGCCGAGGTCGAGGAACTGGCACGCCTCGCAACGCGCGCGCCAACCGCCTACAACCTTCAGAATTGGCGGTTCATCGCCGTGCGGACGCCGGAAGCAAAGGCACGGTTGCGCAGCGTGGCCCACGGCCAGGCCAAGGTGCAGGACGCAGCCGTCACCTTCATCATCTGCGGCGTACTGCCCGACCACGCTGCCCTCAATGCCAGGCTGCGTCCTTTCGTCGAAGCCGGCTTCATGCCGGCGGATATGGCTTCGGGCTGGCAGGAAGGCGCCCGCACCCAATATGCCGATCCTCGAGCGGCCCGCGACGAAGCCGTGCGCTCGGCAACGCTTGGCGCTGCAACGCTGATTTTTGCAGCCGAAGCGCTGGGGCTCGTCGCTGGTCCTATGGGAGGCTTCGATGCCGAAGGCGTGGCCCGCGAGTTTGGCCTTGGAACGAATGAAGTGCCGGTGATGCTCATCGCGGTCGGCCGCGCCACGCCCGGAAACTGGCCGCAAAAGCCGCGCCGCCCTCTTGCCGAAGTTCTGGAAATCTTATGAAAACGCACCGTTCCGATCTGTTGCTTACAGCCATTGCACCCGCGATATGGGGCAGCACCTATATTGTCACGACGCAGTTCCTGCCGAACCTCTCGCCGATGACGGTTGCGATGCTGCGGGCCTTGCCCGCCGGATTGCTGCTGCTCGCGATCGTCCGGAAACTGCCGACGGGCATCTGGTGGCTGCGCAGTTTCGTGCTCGGAGCCCTCAACATCTCGATCTTCCTGAGCATGTTGTTTGTCGCCGCCTACCGGCTTCCTGGCGGGGTCGCGGCGACGGTACTGTCGGTCCAGCCGTTGATCGTGATTTTCCTTGCCGCTGCCCTGCTTGCCAGCGCCGTCCGACCGTTAGCGATCGTCGCTGCCCTTGTCGGGATCGCCGGTGTTGCATTGCTGGTGCTGACCCCGAACGCGACGCTCGATTTAGTCGGCGTTGCCGCCGGCCTCGCCGGGGCGGCCTCCATGGCCTTCGGAAGCGTATTGGCCCGTAAGTGGCAACCGCCAGTATCGCTGCTTACCTTCACGGCATGGCAACTGACTGCCGGCGGTCTCCTTCTCGTTCCGGTGGTCGTGCTTTTCGAACCACCCATCCCGTTCCCGACTGCGGCCAACCTGCTTGGACTGGCGTGGCTCGGCCTGGTCGGCGCGGCGCTGACTTACGTCCTCTGGTTCCGGGGCATTGCGCGACTGGAATCTGCGGTGGTGTCGTCGCTGCTTTTCCTCAGCCCGGTGACCGCCGTGCTGCTTGGATGGGTATTCCTGGACCAGACGCTGACCTTGCCTCAAATCGCCGGCGTCGTTTTCGTCATCGGCAGCATCTGGCTGGCTCAACGCCCTAGTCGCAACGAGTCCTAATGCATGTCGCGCAAAAGTGTGCAGCGGTTTTGCGATTACGACATGCATCAAACAAGAACCTAAAGCGCGTCGCATGGAGGCCGGTCGAACGCGACGCGCTTTAGGCCGCCGACTTGTGTCGGCGGATTGTTCGGCACTATGGTCAAGCGGCGGAGGATCTGCCGATGCCACAACGCCCCTATGATGAGCGCCTGCTCCGTCAGGCGTTCGACGTCGCGCGCAAAGCCCGCGATGCCGGCGAACATCCCTTTGGTTCGCTCCTCGCCGACAAGGACGGCAATGTGTTGCGCGAGCAGCCCAACGGTTACAAAGCCGGCGGGGGCGACCGCACCGCTCATGCCGAAAGGCTGCTGGCCTCCTGGGCGGGGATGAATATCAGTCTCGAAAAACTGGCTTCCTGCACCCTCTACACTTCGGCCGAACCTTGCGCGATGTGCTCCGGGACGATTTATTGGGCGGGCATCGGACGGGTCGTCTTTGGGCAGAGCGAACACGACCTCAAGCGGCTGACGGGCGCACATGTCGAGAATCCCACACTCGACCTGCCCTGCAGGATCGTCTTCGAAGCCGGGCAGCGTCCGACTGAGGTCATCGGCCCGCTGCTTGCCGATGAAGCGGCGCAACTCCAGGCCGAATTCTGGAAAGACAAGTAGGGTCGGGACTCGTTGATTCAGAGGCAGAGGTGACTGACTGCCACCTGATGCAATTCCAGGAAAAGTGTGAAACGGTTTTCCGTCCGGAATTTGCGTCAAAACAAAAAGATAGATCGGTTCGGCGTTCCGTGAAACGATGAAATCGTTCTAATTTAAAGGCCTGTCAGCAATTTCTTAAGCAGAGCGTTAAGAGTTTCCTGCTCCGCCAGCGTCAGCACGGAGATTAATTGCTCTTCCAGCGCCACCATTGGACCGATCAAATCGTCGATCGCGCGCTTGCCGCCAGTCGTCAGCGCAATTTGCTTGCCGCGCCGGTCGGCGGGATCGGGGCGTCGTTCAACCAGCCCGGCGCGCTCCAGCCGGTCCAGGCGGCTCGTCATGCCGCCCGAGGAGATCATTGCCGATTCGTAGAGCTGAGTAGGTGAGAGCATATACGGTTCACCGGCGCGCCTGAGCGGCGTGAGCACATCAAACTCACCTACATTCAGGCCTGCTTCTTTGAGCAACGGGTTCATGTGATCGCGGATAACCCGCGCGGCGGCATCAAGCAGACGACCTACCGTTTCAACAGGCAACAACGGAAGATCGGGGCGCTCGCGGGTCCATTCCTTAGCTGCGGCCTCGGCGCGATCCATGGCAAATATTCCCTCGGCAAAATGTATCTTGCAATCAAGATACATTGCATCTACTAAGTAATAGCGCAGCGCGCATTCCTGGAGAAGGCGAAATCGATGCCCAAAATGATTTTCGTGAACCTGCCTGTCCGTGACCTGTCGGCGTCAACGGCGTTCTACGTGGCGCTAGGCGGCACTGTGAACCCGCAGTTTTCGGGCGAGAAATCCACCTCGATCATGTTCTCGGACACGATCGGGGTGATGCTGCTGACCCATGACCACTACCGCGAATTCACTACACGCCCAATCGGCGACGCAAGGCGCGATAGCCAGGCAATGATCGTCCTCACTGTCGATGACCGCGACGCCGTCGATTCAACACTGACCAGCGCAGTTGCGGCGGGCGGTCGCGCCGATCCCAACCCGGCACAGGATCTTGGCTTCATGTATAATCGCCACATTGAAGACCCAGATGGCTACGTCTGGGAAATCGTGTGGATGAACCCGACGGCGAACACCTGAACGTCGGGTGCGGGCGCATCGGCCGTAGCGGTTCCTGAGCCTGGAGTCGTGACCAGCAATTCGGTGCTGGCCCAGTGCCGGCTCCGCATCAGCTGCGCCCGTCAGGTCGTCTTGACATATTTCCGCCAGCTGTGCTCCGGCCGGAAGCCGAGCATGTCCCGCGCCTTGCGGTTGGAGAGCAGCGTCTCGTATTCGCCAACTTCACCCTTGACCGGCACATCGGGATAAAACCGCTTCAGCAGTTCGGCTGTCGGCAGGTCGGACGAGGTGTCGTCATTGGCGGCGTTGAACACCTGATAGCCGAGCCGATCCTTCTCGATGGCGCGCAGCGTGATCTGGCCGAGGTCGCGCGCGTCGATGTAGCTCCAGGCAATGCGCTTGCGGAAACCCGGATCGGCGAACCATTTCGGAAACAGCGAATATTCATGCGGCTCGATGACGTTGCCGATGCGCAAGGCGTAAATGTCGAAGCCGCTGCGCAGGGCAAAGGCGCGCGCCGTCTTCTCGTTGACGACCTTGGACAGCGCATAGCTGTCCATCGGATCGACGTCGTACTCCTCGTCAAGCGGGAAATGCGTCGGATCGCGTGGCTCATTGGCGAAGACCAGGCCGTAGGTCGTTTCGCTGGAGGCGATCACCACCTTGCGGATGCCGAGCTTCACCGCCGCCTCGATGACGTTGTAGGTGCCGAGCGCGTTGATGCGGAACACCTCGTTGTCGGGCGTGATCATGATGCGCGGGATCGCCGCGAAATGCACCACGGCATCGACCGGCTGCGTGCGCAGCGACGGGTCGAATTCATGCAGGCCCATATAGCTCGACAGCGCATTGAACACCTGCCCGCTGTCGGTGATGTCGGTGATCAGCGTGCGCACCTTGGGATTATCGAGCGGCTTGGTGTCGATGTTGAGCACCTGGCAGCCCTGCTCGACCAGATACTGCACGACGTGGCGCCCGGCCTTGCCGCTGCCGCCGGTGAACATGATCCGCTTCGTCATTTTGCTCTCCCTGGAATTCATGTGTATTGTCAGACAATATCGAACTCTGCAATCGCCTGCCATGGCATGCGGCAAAAACCCGCTTCAACAATTCGCCGGCAAGGTGCAGCGCCGTCATCCATCATTGCAAAATAGGACGAAACGACATGAACACGACCGCTGCGAGCGAAAAGATCGGCTTCATCGGGCTTGGCCTGATGGGCCATGGGATCGCGAAGAACATCGTCGACAAGGGCTATCCGCTGACGTTTCTCGGCCGCAAGAACCGCACGCCGGCCGAAGACCTGCTCGGCCGCGGCGCCAGGGAAGCGGCGACCTCGCGCGACGTCGCGGCGGCATCCGATATCGTCTTCATCTGCGTCACCGGCTCGCGCGAGGTCGAAGCCATCATCCGCGGCCCAGGCGGCCTCAGGGAAGGCCTGAAGCAGGGATCGGTTGTCGTCGACTGCTCGACCTCGGATCCTGTCTCGACGGTGGCGCTGGCCGCCGAGCTCAAGGGGTTCGGCGTCGACTATGTCGATGCCCCGCTCAGCCGCACGCCGAAGGAGGCCTGGGAAGGCACGCTCGACGCCATGGTCGGCGCGCCCGACGCGGTCTTTTCCCGGCTGAAGCCGGTGCTCGAAACCTGGGCCGGGCGCATCGTCCATATCGGCGACACCGGTGACGGCCATCGCATGAAGCTGCTCAACAATTTCATTTCGCTCGGCTACGCCGCGATCTATTCCGAGGCGCTGGCGCTGGCGCAGAAGGTCGGCATCTCGCCGCCGCGCTTCGACAGCGTCATCCGCAACGGCCGCATGGATTGCGGCTTCTACCAGACCTTCATGCGCTGGACGCTGGAAGGCGACCGCGACGCGCACAAATTCACCATCGCCAACGCCTTCAAGGATCTCACCTATCTCGAATCGATGGCAGGTGCTGCCGGCATCGCCAACCCGCTCGGCAACGCCACCAAGAACGCCTTCGCCGGCGCCTTCGCGGCCGGCCCCGCCGACCAGTACGTGCCGATGCTGGCCACGCATATCGGCAAGGTCAACGGCGTCGATCTCATGCCGACCAGGGATGGCAAAAAGCAGACGATCTGAGGCGGCCGATCAGCTTTCGGCCACGCAACATTCCGGGGTAAGCGCACCGGCGAAGCTGCCGACCTCCCTGAGGCAGTGCCATCGCACGTCGGCAAGAGCCCCCTCACCCGGATTGCCAACCGAATTGCGAAGGGCAATTCGGGACAATCCGACCTCTCCCCAAGGGGAGAGGAGGTCGCCTGCGTTGATGCCAGGGCTCTTCTCCCCAGCGGGGAGAGTGGCCGCGAAGCGGCCGGATGAGGGGGACTCCCTATGCGATTGCCCTGCCTTGCTGTCCCTCAGTCCTCGGCAACACCGAAACTTTCAAAGCCAGAAATAAAAAACCCGCCTCGTTGGGCGGGTCGTCGGGGCCAATCAGCACCATAGCCAGATTAGTAGCATAGCTGCCGGCACAAAGCAAGAACAAAATACGCTGCGGTCGCACAAAAAACGCGATTTCCTTCACCGCCGCGAGCTTGCGCTCAAACATGCCGCAGCAGGGCGCCGTCGGCGAAGCTGCCGATCTCCCCCCTTGCGGGGGAGATGCCCGGCAGGGCAGAGGGGGGTGCTGTCCCGCCGACCTGTGAACCAGCCGCAGTCAAGTCCTCATGCTGAATCTCGATTGGAATGCTGAGGGCCAAGTTGGCGATCCTTCCCACCCCCCTCTGTCCTACCGGACATCTCCCCCGCAAGGGGGGAGATCGGATGACGCTTCTGCTTTCGCCAATCACTAACATAAAGCAGGGCCAGGCTGGCGCCCGCCTCGGCGCCTAAATCACCGCCGCGAACGGCCGATGACATCGTCGGTGTTGGCGAGAAGCCTGTGTACCGCGGCGCGGGCTGCGGCGGGCCGCTGCAGGCGGATGTTCTTCTCGATCGCCTCGTGCAGCCTTTGCGCATGCTGCTGGTCGCTGGTTTCGCGCGTGACGAAGACAAACAGGTGATCGAGCGCCGATTCGATCAGCACGCCGAGCGGCACCAGCAGATCGTTGCCCGAAGCGCGCAGGATGGCGAGGTGAAACCGCGTGTCGGCG
>NZ_JAMYTD010000014.1:0-145778 GCF_040322255.1 Mesorhizobium sp. M0166
CGCGAAGACGACCGTGCTCCCGGCAAACGACGCCTCAATACAAATTTGGGCTTGCATTTTGGTCCGCGATTAGACGACTGAGACAGCACGGAAGGGCCGCGTCAGCGACGCGGCAATCGGAATATAGCCCGACGACATGGTGAAAATGCAAAAACCGCGCTCCATCGGAACGCGGCTTTGCCAGATACGCATGGCGCTTCGCCAACAATACACTTGCGAAACTTACGGGCTCCGGTACGCGAGACCTGATCCGGAGCGCCGGGCGGATGTCCGCCTCGCAATCCGTTTTAAACGCACATCGTTACTGCAGGGTTAGCAAGAGCTTAAGCAAACCTAAATTTGCCGACTTTCCGCTTTGGGCAGATCGAAAACCTGTGAACTTGGAGCTTATACCGGGTCACCACGGAGGAAATTAATGATGCCGGAAAAATCGGCGCCGGCATTTCCTTGCGCGTTGAACAGCGCATAAAGCTGGGCTGCCTCCGCGCCGAGTGGCGTTACCGCACCGGCGCTCAGTGCGGCCTCCTGCGACAGTTTCAGGTCCTTCAGCATCAGTGCCGCCGCGAACCCGGGCTTATAGCCATTATTGGCGGGCGATGTCGGCACCGGGCCGGGCACCGGGCAGTAGGTGGTCAGCGACCAGCACTGGCCGGACGACGTCGAGGCGACATCGAACAGCGCCTGGTGCGACAGGCCGAGCTTTTCCGCCAGTACGAAGGCCTCGGCAACGCCGATCATCGAAATGCCCAAAATCATGTTGTTGCAGATCTTCGCCGCCTGTCCGGCGCCGTCGTCGCCGCAATGAACGATGCGGCCAGCCATCGGCTTGAGGATTGGTTCGGCCTTGGCGAAGGCGTCCGTCGAACCGCCGGCCATGAAGGTCAGCGTGCCGGCTGCCGCACCGCCCGTGCCGCCGGAGACCGGCGCGTCGATCGACAGCAACCCATGCTTGGCGGCGATGGCATGGGCATTTCGGGCCGACTCGACGTCGATGGTCGAGGAATCGATGAACAGCGCGCCTTTTTTCGCCTTGGCCGCGATGTCTGCGTAAACCGACAGCACATGCTTGCCCGCCGGCAGCATGGTGATGACCGCATCGGCATCCTTCACCGCTGCAACGGCATTGGCCATGATGACGACGCCGTGCTCCCTGGCGATGACGAGGTTTTCCGGCACCAGGTCGAAGCCGTGGACGGCATACCCGGCCTTGACCAGATTGGCGGCCATCGGATTGCCCATATTGCCGAGGCCGATGAAGGCGATGGTGGTCATCGTTTTTCTCCCGGTATTTGCTGGCTTTACCGTCCGATCAGGGCGCGAGCGATGATGACGCGCATGATCTCGTTGGTGCCTTCGAGGATCTGGTGGACGCGCAGGTCGCGCACCAGCTTCTCGATGCCGTAATCGTGCAGATAGCCATAGCCGCCATGCAGCTGCAGGGCGTCGTTGGCGATATTAAAGCCGGTGTCGGTAACGAAGCGCTTGGCCATCGCCGACCATTTCGAGGCATCCGGCGCCTTGTGGTCGAGCTTCGAAGCGGCGGTGTAGAGGAAGACGCGCGCTGCCTGCAGTTCGGTCTCCATGTCGGCGAGCTTGAACTGCAGCGCTTGGAACTGGTTGATCTTCGACCCGAAAGCCTTGCGTTCGGCGGTGTAGGCGAGCGCCTTGTCGAGCGCCGATTGCGCGCCGCCGAGCGAACAGGCGGCGATGTTCAGCCGGCCGCCATCGAGCCCGGCCATGGCGATGCCGAAGCCGGCGCCTTCAGCCGACAAAAGATTTTCGGCCGGCACCTTGCAATCCTCGAAGACGACCTGGCGGGTCGACTGCATGTGCCAGCCCATCTTGTGCTCGTTGGCGCCGAAGGAAAGGCCGGGCGCATCGTTCGGCACGACGAAGGTGGAAATGCCCTTCGGCCCGTCGGCGCCGGTGCGCGCCATGACGACATAGAGGTCGCTGTCGCCGGCACCCGAGATGAACTGCTTGACGCCGTTCAGCACATAGTCACTGCCGCTTTTGACCGCGCGCGTCTTCAGCGCCGCCGCATCCGAGCCCGAGCCCGGCTCGGTCAGGCAGTAGCTTGCCAGCCATTCCATCGAGGTCAGCTTCGGCAGGAAGCGCCGGCGCTGCTCGTCGCTGCCGAAGCGGTCGATCATCGATGCCGCCATGTTGTGGATCGAGATGAAGGCGGAAAACGCCGGATCGGCCCGCGAAAGCGCCTCGAAGATCAGCACGGCGTCGAGCCGGCCGAGCCCTGAGCCGCCGACATCGTCGCGGACATAGATGCCGCCAAGGCCGAGCGGGCCTGTCTCGCGGATCACATCGGCGGGGAAATATTTGTTGCGATCCCAGTCGAGCGCATTCGGCGCGACGCGGTCAGCGGCGAAGGCCTCGGCCATCTCCTGGATGGCGCGCTGGTCCTCGTTGAGTTCGAACTGGCTGGTGCCCGCATCGACAGCGGCGTCCATGGCGTGCTCCCTGATGTTTCCGGCCTGCTGGCCTGTCGTTTTTGGCTTTGCGCGCAGTCCAATCTAGACCAATGATGCCGCCGCGCAACCCGACCGTCTCGATCCAATTATCTGGGCAGCCGCTGTGCGCGAATGTGCTTTGGAGCAATGTGTGACGACAAATTTCGACGAACTGCTTGGACGCTTCCAGGCCTATCTCCAGACGTTTGACGATGCGCTGGTGCGCGACGCCGTGACCCGGGTCGGCTGGGACATGCCGGGTCGGCCGCTCGAGCCGCATGCACTGCCTTGTCTCGTCCAGCTTGACCGTATCGTCGAACTCGCTCCCGCTGCGGCCAAGCCGCTGGCGCGGCTGGTTGCGGAGCGTCGCGGCGATCTGCACTGGGGCCAGACCTATGGCGAGGCGGATTTCGGCGGGATTTTCGTGGAGAATTACGGCTGGCTGGAGGTGTTCGGCACACGCGGCCATTTCGTCAATGAAGAGGTCGCGGGCGGTCTGCTGATCCTTGGACCCGACATCGTCTACCCCGACCATCATCATGTCGCGGAGGAGATCTATATCCCGCTGACCGGCGGCGCCGAATGGCGCATGGGCGATGGCGGTTTTCACCTTCGATCGGCGGGCGAGGTGATCCACCATGCCTCTGGCGTCAGCCACGCCATGCGCACCGGCAGGGAGCCGCTGTTGGCGCTTTATCTCTGGCGCGGTGGGCCACTGGCGGCCAAGTCGACGATCACCGGAACCGTTGCGCAGGGCAGGGGCTGATATGGCCAAAGCGATCATGCTGCAGGGCACGGGTTCGGATGTCGGCAAGACGGTGCTCGTCGCCGGCCTATGCCGCGCGGCGAAGAAGCGCGGCTTGAAAGTGCGGCCGTTCAAGCCGCAGAACATGTCGAACAACGCCGCTGTCGCCGATATTCCCGGCGGTTCAGGCGGTGGCGAGATCGGCCGCGCCCAATGGCTGCAGGCAATCGCCTGCGGCGTGGCGCCGACCGTCCACATGAACCCGGTGCTGCTCAAGCCGCAGACCGATGTCGGCGCTCAGGTCGTCGTGCAGGGCAAGGTGTTCGGCGAGGCGCGGGCGCGCGACTACCAGGCGCTGAAGGGCAGGCTGATGGACGCGGTGCTGGACTCCTGGGCGACGGTCGGCGAGGACGCCGATCTGGTCATTGTCGAGGGCGCGGGATCGCCGGCGGAGATCAATCTCAGGAGCCGCGACATTGCCAATATGGGCTTTGCGACGCGCGCCGGCGTGCCGGTGATCCTGGTCGGCGATATCGATCGCGGCGGCGTCATTGCCTCGGTCGCCGGCACCCACCTGATCCTGCCGGACGAGGACCGGCGCATGATCGTCGGCTATCTCATCAACAAGTTCCGTGGCGATGTCTCGCTGTTCGACGATGGCATCGAGGCGATCGAAAAATTCACAGGCTGGCGCTGTTTTGGTGTGGTGCCGTGGCTGAAGGCGGCGGCGCGGCTGCCATCTGAAGATTCCGTCGTGCTCGAACGGCTGGCGTCAGGCGAGAAGCGCGCGCTGAAGGTCGCCGTGCCGGTGCTCTCGCGCATCGCCAATTTCGACGATCTCGACCCGCTCAAGGCCGAACCGCAGGTCGAGGTGGTGTTCGTGCCGCCTGGCCAGCGCTTGCCCGAAGATGCAGGGCTGGTGGTCATTCCCGGCTCGAAGTCGACGATCGGCGATCTCCTGAAATTCCGCGAGAACGGCTGGGACCGCGACCTCGCCGCGCACAGGAAACGCGGTGGCCATATCGTCGGCGTTTGCGGCGGGTTCCAGATGCTCGGCCATGTCGTGCGCGATCCCGATGGCATCGAGGGCAGCGTTACCGAGGCGCAAGGGCTTGGCCTGCTCGACGTCGAAACGGTGATGGAACCGGAAAAGACGGTGCGCAATGTCAGCGCGCGCTCGGTGCCGTTCGATCTGCCGCTCGAGGGCTACGAAATCCATCTCGGCCGCACCACCGGTCCCGACGCGCTGCGGCCGTCCGCCGTCATCAACGGCATCGATGACGGCGCTATCTCGGCCGACGGCAAGGTGCTGGGCAGCTATATGCACGGTCTGTTTTCCGCCGATGCCTTCCGGGCGAAATTCCTCGAAAGCCTCGGCGTCAAGGGCGGCGGCATCGACTACCGCGCCGAGGTCGACCGGGCACTGGACGAGATCGCAGCCGAACTGGAAACCCACCTCGACTGCGACGCGATTTTCGGGCTGGCGCGTTAGCTGGCGGCTTCGTCGGCCTTCGGCCAGTAGGTGCCGAACGACCAGACATTGCCTTCCGGATCGCGGCAGATGAATTCGCGGCTGCCATAGTCGCGGTCGGTGAGCTCTTCCAGAATCTCGGCGCCGGCGGTTTTTGCCCGCGCGTATGCCGCGTCGGCGTCAGCGACCGCGACATAGATCGACTTGCCGCCGCCCGAGCCGGGCGCGCCGACCATCTTTCCATAGGCATCGTCGCGGGCCGTGCCGAGCATGATGATCGAGGAGCCGAATGCGAGTTCGGCATGGTGCACCACGTCGCCTTCGCCATAGCGGGCGCGGACGCTGAAGCCGAAGGCCTCGCATAGCCAGTCGATCATTTTGCCGGCATTTCTGTAGCGTAGCGCCGGGTAAAGCCGCGGTGCTTCGGTGGTGTTCGGCATGGCTGATCTCCTTCGCTGTGTTGGTCGATCAACCCAGTCTGGGCGAAGGCCGGTCGCGCGTCTTGAAGAAATGTTACCTCACGGCGACAGTCGTCGGCGTGACGCCTGCGAGGTCGCGAAACTCGCGCACCAGATGCGCCTGGTCGGCATAGCCGCAGTCGGCGGCGATGTCGGCCCAATCGCTGCTGGCCTGTCTCGACAGGCCAAGCGCATGGTTGAAGCGGACAATTCGCGACAGCGTTTTTGGGCCGGTGCCGACCGCGTCCGAAAACTTTCCGGTAAGATGCTTGCGGCTCCAGCCAAGCTTTTCGGCCAGCGTCGAGATGCGGATCCGCCCACGCGTCGAGACGATCGTCTCATAGGCCCAGACTATGTCGGCTTGAGTGCGGTCTGCGGTTGCCAACCGGTTCGCGACGAAGGCCTCGGCGATGGCGAAGCGTGAGCTCCAATCCGGCGCATTGCCAAGCCTTTCGCGAAGCGCGATGCCTTCGACGCCGAGCACGTCATCCAGGCCGACCATGCGGTCAGTCAGTTCGCTCATCGGCCGGCCGAAGAAACGACGGGCGCCAAGCGGGGTGAAATTGATCTGCACACAGCAGGCGCCGCCGAAGGATTCGATCACCACCGGGCCGGCATAAAGGCCGGCGGCAAAACTGGCGAAGCGGTCATTGTCGCTCGGGTCCTTGCCGAGCCCGATGGCAAAGGGTTCGGCAAAGCTGATGACCAGCGGCACGGTCAGCGAGGCATATTCGACGGCGCGGAAATGGCCTGGAATGGTTTCGCGAAAGCCGCATATGTCGGTGACGGCGCCCTGAAGCCGATGACTGGGCGCGCGCCGCACCATCTCGAACCGATCGAGCCCTGGGCCGTCGTGGCGGCTGCCGTCTTCGCTGGCGGGCATGTGCTTTCCCTCGTCCAGGAATTCTAACAGACCATCCTGCAGAATCAAAAGCGCCCGGCTTTTGGCCGGGCGCTCCGAGTTGCCTGAGATTCTGAATTGTTTAAGCGCCGCGCATCAGGCAGCCGGCGGCCAGCACGATGTAGGCGATGACGACAATCCACGCGGCATTCAAAGGGATGAAAGCAAGAACGCCAAGCGCGGCGAGAACGCCGATGATGGCGATGACAAGGGATATGATGAAAATAAGCTGGGTAGGCGCACTGAGATTCATGTTCGGTCCCTCCTCAACATGATTCGTACAGCGGCATAGTATCAGTCGCGCGGTCACACACCAATGAGCCCACGCAGCGGGCTTATCGGATTGGCCGGCAGTTTCCGGCGAGAAAATATGGCGGGTTCCACCATTCGACCCCGTTTGCGCAAAGCCGATTCCGCGCTACCTTCCCGACGAATCGGAAGGGGCTGACGGCGATGGGATTGCTGGACCAGATACGCTCGATCTTCGATGGCGACCCCGGCGTGCGCAAGGTGGCGGACGATCCGGTGCTGTCGGCGGAGCTGCTGATGCTGTTCCGCATGATCCTGGCCGATGGATCGGTCAGCGAAAGCGAAATGACCGCCTTCAGGCGCATCTGCCGGGACGCCTTCGGCATTCCCGAAACCAGCATCGACAGCGTCATCGAATATCTCAACGAGTTCGGCTACGAGACCAACGGCTCGCAGGCCATCGCTCAGTTTCGCGACCTCGACATCGAACGGCGCAAACTGCTCGCCCGCCACATGGCAGAGATCGCCAAGGCCGATTCGCAACTTGCCGGGAGCGAGATGCAGCTGCTGCGCCGCACCCTCGAACTGCTCGACATCAGCCCGGCCGATGTGGTGAAGTCGCAAGGCTGAGGCAGCAGCAGAATTGTGGCGCCCCTTGGCCGTGGTGACGCGGTTCAGCCAGCGGCGGGTCGGCGAATAGGTGAAGGACGTCTTCACCCCGTTGGCATAGGTGATCTCCTTCGTCTGGCCGTCGGCCTCATAGATAGTCGAGGTGATGAAGCCTGAAGCCGAGAGCAGCTTGTTGCCGGCCGTATATTGCAGCGGGGCGGCCGCCGTGCCGAAGTCGAGCTGCACCGGCAGGTACTGGGTGCGCAGCGTCTGACCAGACGCATCGCGCACGCTGGTCGTGGTGTGGGTCAGCGTGCCGATCGTGACGTCCTGGCGGGCGAGTTTGGCGAAGCCGTCATATTTGTTGCTTTGCGTGGCGGCAGGGTTGGTGGAGGTGGTGAGCTGGCCGACATTGTAGAAGCCGGCCGCTGCCTGGTCGTAGGTGTTTTGCGTCAGCGTCACCGCGCTGCCGCCGAAGGGCGTTGCCGTCTTCAGGGTCAGCCGGTCCATCTGGTCGTAGGCAAGCGCGGAGACGGTGGCGCGCGCGTCGGTCTGGCTGGTCAGCCGGTTGGCGGCGTCATAGATGTACGACCATGAGCCGAGATCGGGATCGGTTGCCGAAAGCCGGTTGCCGACCATGTCGTAGCTGTAGGACCAGTTCGAGCCGCCGGGATCGCTGACCCCGACCAGCCGGCCAAGGACATCGTAGCTGCGGCCCTCCGTCAGATTAAGCCCGCCGAGATCGCGCACGATCTGCACGACATCGCCGCGCGTCGAGGACACGCTCTTCGACTGGCGCGTGGTCGTCGCATTGATCTGGTCGGTCTGGGTGACCGCGTAAAGCCGCGGATTAGTCCCCGTGCCGGTGTCGAGGCTGTGGGCGAAGATGGCCTGGCTGGCATCGGCATAGAGGGTTTTTACCAGCCGGTCGTTCCAGTCGTAGCTGTTCGTCGTCCACTGCGCTGTGTCGCCGACAAAGCGCGGGAAGGCGGTGCGCAGGACATTGCTACGCAGGTCAAAATCGGTATCGGCGATGCGCTTTGCGCCGGCCACCGTCTCCCCAGGCGTTTCCACCCGGTAGACCCGGCCAAGCCCGTCATAATAGGAGCGGGTAAAATCCTCGCCGGCGCCATTGGGCAGCGGCGTCAGCTTGGCCAATGCCTGTGTCGCCGGATTGCCCTCGTTCTCGAAACGCGTCTTGGCATAGGCGCCGGTGATGCTCTGCGAGACCTGGTAGGGCCGGCAGAACGGATCGTAGGTGAAGGTCTTGATCAGGCCGTTGAAGTCGGTCTTCGCCGCCGGCAGCCCGCAGACCGTGTTGTAGGTGGCGGTCGAGACGAAGCGGGTGTCGGCGCTCTGGCCGCCGGTGGCGAGGGAAAGCCGCAAGGCCTGACCAACCCTTGATCCCTATGAGTGCTTGATCCTTACGGGTGTATGGCGCGATCGTTCTCGCAGCCAAGCGTGAAGAAACGGGTGCGGTTCAAAACCTGCCGCTGAGGGAAGGAAAAGAAAGATGCAAATTGGCGGCTGACGTCGCCAAAACGTTCTGCGCGCCCTTGACGAGGGGCCGGCTAATGGGTGTCACCGTAATTCATGAGGATTTACCGGAATTCTACCGGTCTACTTCTTCAGAAAATCCTCTATGCTTTTGTCTTCAAATCTGCACAGCATGTATTCGTCGTGTGAGAAATAAATCCAATTGAATTCATTAAATATAAGAGCCGAGTCCCATCCTGAATAGAATGATACACAGAAAAATGCATAAATCTTTTCGAATTCAAATCTCGAAAAGACAATTCCTGGACGCTCAGCGGGAAAATGTCTTGTGTAGTGTCTCCATAGCAGCTGAGATAACTTCTCGTCTTGTTGATACGGCCATACACCGATACTGTCAAAGAAAGCTATACACTCATCGAACGCGCTACTATTTTCTTCTAAAATAATACGATAAGTAGATAAAATTCTATTTGAAACGTAAAATTTATCGATATCACTTATTTTTGTTGAACCGCCGCGGGTTAATAACGTACGAACGTCTTCTCCTTTACCTCCTAGGCGTCTTTGAATCAACGATTCGCAATCGGTTTTGCTCAGAAAATTCATAGTTACGGCTCACGTTTGAGGGAGATCTATTGTTGTCCATCCCAATTCCTCTTGTTGCTGCATCGTCATCATGAGCATATTGTTAACACCTGGGATGGCTATGGGTGATAAATCTAATCTGTCCTCACGATCTGTAGTCTGGATCTGTCCAGCCCCACATTTCACCCCCCCGCTTCATCATCTCCATTAGCGGACCAATTGGGACAACTAGCATTGGTCCTTCGAAAGGACCGCGAAATGGTCCAGGTGGACGAGTGTGAGCTTGTTCTTTCGACAGCGGGACACCCCATCTGCTGTATCTTTGACGAGATCCCAATGGGTTTTGTTTTGTAGGCTGGGTTTGTACGTCCCAGTGCTGGTCTTTGACGTCCCAACTGGCACTATAGCGCGTATCGCCAACCTTGGTAGTCCAAGTGCCACCCCTCGAATTGGGAGCGTCTGGGCTCCATCTCCAATTAGCGCCTGGGAAGATCGCATCCGGAGGCACACGTGCTTGTGTTGGAGCGATCGCTGGGCCAGCAACCTTGACTGAGCCCTGAGATGCCTTCTTCTTACCCGTTACCCCCGGGAAATTATCTTCCGCATCCTTGGCAGCATTTGCAAGTCCGTCCTTGTGATCTGTGGCATCACCTGCTTGGTTGCCGCCGCCAGCTGTGGGCGCATCAGCATCTGAATCTCGCGGTGAGGTCGGAGTGGCATGCCCATTTTGATCACTCTTGTTGACCGGATCGTTCTGGGCGTAGGCATACCGGTTGGTGCCGACGCCCGGCAGCGTCGGATCCCAGTCATCGGGCGAGATGAATCTCCCCAGCAGCGGGTCCATGTACCGTGCATTGAGGTAGAGCAGGCCTGTCTCGGGGTCGAAGCGTTCGCCGATGTAGCTCTTCTGCGTCTGGAAGCCGGTGTTGAGGCGTTCTCCGTAGGTTGCGTAGTTGGTCTGTTCGGCGACGGCGCCGGTGGCATCGGTGACCATGCGCACCGAGGCCAGGTGATCGCGGTGCAGGAAGGCTTTTACCGTGCCGGTGACCTTGACGTCGGGATGGGGATAGCGGGTGTAGATTTCTGCCCCCGGCGTCGCCGGATTGATCTCGACCGAGGCGTCGGGATAGAGCGTGGTGGCGACGGATGAGGTCTTTTTGGCTCGGCTGCCATCCGGGCCATAGAACAGCGACACGGTGCTGGCGGCCTGGGTGACGGTCTTCAGCCGGTTGGCCTCGTCCCAGGCGAGCGTCCTGGTGCCGTCGGAGGTCATGTTGCCGTTGGCGTCGTAGGTGAGCGTCTTGACGCCGACCGCGGTCGGGGCATGCGGACGCGGCGCTGTCGCCGCCGGGTAAACATAGGTGCCGGCAACCCGCGTGCGCGAGGTCAGATTGTCGTTGGCGGCGTAAACAAAAGTCTCGTCGAGCGTGTTGTTGCCGAGATTATCGCCTAGGGTCAGCCGGTCGGCCTTGTCGTAGCCATAGGTCCAGCTGTCGGAAGCCGTCAGCCCCGTCGTGCCGGTGATGCGGCCGAGGAGATCGCGGGCATATTGGTCGTCGAGCAGGATCGTGGCGCCCTTGGCGGTGGTGACGCGGGTGACCCAGCGCCGGGTCGGCGAGTAGATGAAGGACGTTTTTACGCCATTGGCATAGGTGATCTCCTTGGTCTGGCCGTCGGCCTCGTAGATGGTCGAGGTGATGAAGCCTGAAGCCGAGAGCAGCTTGTTGGCGGCCGTGTATTGCAGCGGGGCGGCAACCGTGCCGAAGTCGAGCTGCACCGGCAGATATTGGGTGCGCAGCGTCTGGCCGGAAGCATCGCGCACGCTGGTCGCGGTGTGTGGGTGAGCGTTCCCAGCGTGACATCCTGGCGGGCGAGTTTGCCTGTCACCGTAATTCCTGTCACAGAATTACCGGGTGCAGTGCCAATTCTGTCACCGTAGTTCCGACAATTTTGACCCGGAGCCAGACTTGCCGATCAGGGAAGGTGCTCGAGTGCGTTTGACCCAAGGCGGCGGAAAGTAACTTGCTCCAGTCTTTCAGCTTCTATTTCGACAGAGATGTATGCGCCGACGTCTAATTTTATCTCGAGGGTACCTTGATCGAATTCAACTGAAACGATGCTTGCCCCAATCAGATTCCAAAGGATTGGCAGTGAGCCACTGTGTTTTACAACACCGTACTTTGAAAATTCATCCGAGCGATAGATTTGAAAGTCAACGTTTAAACCAATGGAAATCCAATTTCCAGAATCCCTTGATAACGCTTCAATCACAACCGAATACAATTCGATTCTAATCAAAGCTATTTCGGTATTCTCAACCCACGGTATCTGAGTACTCATGGAAACCTCAAGGAGTCGAACGGATCCAACGGATAGTGGGCAAACGGGCTTTGAGTCGCGAAGCTGCTCACCCCTGTTCCTGCAGCCTTTTCGCAATTGCCCGATGCAAATCGGGAGCGGCGGCGACCAGCGCCTTGGCGGCTTCGGATTGCGGGTGGTCGAGCACTTCGCTCGTCCTGCCGCGCTCGACGATCTTGCCGTCGTGCATGACCATCACTTCGTCGGTGATGGCGCGGGCGACGGTCAGATCATGGGTGATGAACAGATAGGCGATGCCGAGCTTCTGGTTGAGCTCGGCGAACAAATCGAGGATCTGGGCGCGGATCGAGACATCGAGCGCCGAGACCGGCTCGTCGGCGACGACCAGCTTCGGCCGGGTGATGATGGCGCGGGCGATCGACAGGCGCTGGCGCTGGCCACCCGAAAACTCGTGCGAGTATTTGTCCATGTCGCCTGGTGAGAGGCCGACCTCGTGCAGCGCATGCGCCACCATCTCGCGCCGCGCGGCGGGCGCCGGCTTCTTCTCCAGCACATGCAGCGGCTCGGCCACCAATCTCTCGACCTTCTGGCGTGGGTCGAACGAACCATACGGGTCCTGGAACACGACCTGCATGTCGCGCCGCGCCGGCCTCAGCTCCGCCTCGCTCTTGCCGGTGAGGGTGTCGCCACGGAAGCGGATTGTCCCTGATGTCGGCTTGTCCAGTGCCAGAACCATGCGGGCAAGCGTCGACTTGCCACAGCCGGAACGGCCGACGAGCGCCACCGACTGGCCGGGCGCCATCGAGAAAGAGATATCGTCGACGGCCCGGATGGCAGCCGCGCGTTTCAACAGCGATATGCGCCGTCCCGGATAGTCCCGCGTCACGTTTTCTACCTGAAGCAGCGGTTTGGCTCGGCCGCCCTCGTGTGTCTTGGCCCGCGCGGGCACATGCATCGAGGCCTGCGCCAGTTGGCGGGTATAGGGATGAAGCTGTTCGGACAGGATGCGCGCCGTATCGCCGGCCTCCATTACCTCGCCATGGCGCAGGATGGTGATGCGGTCCGCCATCTCGGTCACCACGGCGAGGTCGTGCGAGATGAGCAGAAGACCCATACGGTTTTCCGCTACGAGGTCTCGCAGCAGGTCGAGGATCTGCGCCTGCAGCACCACGTCGAGCGCCGTCGTCGGCTCGTCGGCAATCAGCAGCTTGGGTTTCAGCGCACAGGCGATGGCAATGACGACGCGCTGGCGCTGGCCGCCGGAAAGTTCGTGCGGATAACGCGACAGCGGGAATTGTGCTGCCGGCAGGCCGACCCGGTCGAGTATCTTTCGCGCCCGTTCCTCGGCGTCGGCGCGGCTCGCCCTGGTGTGCCAGCGAATACCCTCGGCGACCTGCTCGCCGATGGTCTTGACCGGATTGAGCGCCGTCATCGGCTCCTGGAAAACCATGCCGATGTCGTCGCCGCGCAGTGCGCACATCTGGTCCTCGCTGGCGGCAAGGATGTCGATGCCGTCGAAGGTGATGCGTCCGCTGGCGTGCGCCGCCCAGGGCAGAAGCTGCATCAGCGTGAGCGCCGTCATCGACTTGCCGGAGCCGGATTCGCCAACCAGCCCCATTACTTCGCCGGCCGCGACGGAAAGCTCGACGTCTCTGAGGATAGCGGTGTCGCCGATGGTCAGCGACAGCTTGTCGATTTCGAGCAGGCTCATCGCTGACGCCGCGACTTCGGATCGAGAATGTCGGCGATGCCGTCGCCAAGCAGGTTCAGGCCGAGCACGGTGACGACGATCGCCATGCCCGGAAAGATCGCCATCCAGGGCGCCACCACCATGCGCGTCTGGGCGTCGAACAGCATGCGGCCCCAACTCGGCATCGGCGGCTGCGTGCCGAGCCCGACATAGGAAAGCCCGGCTTCGGCCAGTATGCCCAGGGCGAACTGGATGGTGCCTTGCACCAGCAGCAGCGTGGCGATGTTGGGCAGCACATGTTCGATGCTGATCAGCGTCCTGCTCTTGCCGGCGGCGCGGGCGGCGAGGATGAATTCGCGCGGCCAGATCGCCAGGGCGCCGGCCCGGGCGACGCGCGCGAACACCGGGATGTTGAAGATGCCGATGGCAATGATGGCGTTGAACGCGCCCGGCCCGAAGATGGCGGTGATCATGATTGCCGAAAGCAGCGCCGGAAAGGCGAAGACCAGGTCGTTCAGCCGCATCAGCACGTCGTCGACGAAGCCGCCGCGTGCCGCGGCAAAGGCGCCGAGCGGCACGCCGACGCCCATGCCGATGCCGACCGCCACCAGCGCCACGGCAATCGAGTTGCGGGCGCCGACCATGATCATCGACAGGATGTCGCGACCGAAATGGTCGGTGCCGAACCAGTGCGCCAGCGACGGCGCCTGGGTCTTGTCGGAAATGACCAGCCTGGTGACGTCGTAAGGCGTCCACAAGAAGGAGATGATCGCGACCGCGGCCACCAGTGCGGTGATGACGAAGCCGGCAAGGAACGAACGGTTTCGAAACGCCTTGGCCAGGATGCCGGCAAGGTTCTCGTCGGGGATATCGATGTGCAGCGTCATTGCCTGCCTCTCAGGCGCGGATCGACCACCGCATAGGAGAGATCGACAATGAAATTGACGACGATGACGGCGGCAACCAACAGCATGACGACGCTCTCGACCACGATCAGGTCGCGCTGGTTGATCGCCTGGAACACCAGCCGGCCGAGGCCGGGCAAATAGAAGACGTTCTCGATGATGATGGTGCCGGCAAGCAGGAAGGCGAATTGCAGGCCTAGAATGGTGACCACCGGGATCATGGCGTTGCGCAGCGCATGCCGCCACAAGACAAGGCGATAGGGCAGGCCCTTGGCGCGGGCGGTTCGGATGTAGTCCTCGTTCAGCACTTCGATCAGCGCCGAGCGGGTGACCCGGGCGAGGATCGCCGCCTGCGGCAGAGCGAGAGCGACCGCCGGCAGAAGCAGCGATTTCAGCGCCGGCCAGACGCCGGCGCCCCAGCCGGGAAAGCCGCCGCCAGGCACCAGTCGCAGCCAGACGGCGAAGAGATAGATCAGCATCAGCGCAAACCAGAAATTGGGCACGGCGACGCCAAGCTGGGCGGCACCCATCGCGATCGTGTCGCCGGCGCGACCGCGCCGGCTGGCGGAAAACAGTCCGACCGGAATGGCAATGATGGTGGACAGCGCCAGCGCCATCAGCGCCAGCGGCAGAGAGACGACGAGGCGCTCACGGACCAGATCGATGACCGGCACCGAATAGGTGTAGGAACGGCCGAAATCGAGGCTCAGCAAGCCGCCGGCCCAATGCAGATAGCGCAGCACGACGGGAGCGTTGAGACCCATCTGGTTGCGCAGCAACTCGATCTGGTCGGCGCTGGCGTTCAGGCCAAGCATCAGCCGCGCCGGGTCGCCGGGAATGATCTCCAGCACGGCAAAGACCACCATGGAGGCCAGAACCAGCGTGACGACGGCGATGGCGAGGCGCTTGAGGAGGTAGGCGGTCATGAGGGGACCGGTGCGGACGCAAAGATCGGGCTAGGGTATCGTTCCCGCCCACCCCCCTCTGTCCTGCCGGACATCTCCCCCGCAAGGGGGGAGATTGAGCCCTCACCGCTGCTTTCGCCAACCACTAGCGTTGTAAGGGCAGCGCCGGCGTGGAAACTGCCAATCTCCCCCCTTGCGGGGGAGATGTCCGGCAGGACAGAGGGGGGTGTGACGGAGTGCAACTTTCGCCCCTTCTGTCAGCGCCTCAATCCGTCCACTTCACCTTGGTCAGGTCGTTGGCCTGGATCGGGGCGTTTTCCCACAGGCCCTGCAGTTTGGCGTCCCAGACGCCGACCTTCGGCAGCTCGTAAAGGAAGCCGACCACGGCGTCATCTGCCAGGACCTTCTGCGCCTCGCCGAGCAGCGTCATACGCTTGGCCTCGTCGGAGGTAAGGTTGAGCTCGTCAATGATCTTGTTAAAAGCCGGATTGTCGTAGTTGAAGTAATAGTCCTTGCGCGAATAGATATCGATGTCGTTGGGTTCGGTGTGGGAAACGATGGTCAGGTCGTAATCCTTCTTGGTGAAGACCTGATCAAGCCACTGCGCCCATTCGACCGGTATGATCTCGAGATCGATGCCGACTTCGCGAAGCTCGGAGGCTATGATCTCACCGCCAAGCCGCGCATAGGAGGGCGGCGGCAGCTTGAGCGTCGCCTTGAAGCCGTTCTCCAGGCCGGCTTCCTTCAGCAATTCCTTGGCCTTCTCCACATTATGCGGATAGAGGCCGGTGAGGTCGACATAGGCTTTGCTGGCGGGCGACATGTGCGAGCCGATCGGCACGCCGAGGCCGGCCGAGGCGCCGTCGATGATCGCCTTGCGATCGAGCGCAAAGGAAATCGCCTGCCTGACCTGCAGCTTGTCGAAGGGCGGCTTCTTGTTGTTGATCGACAGGATGGTTTCACCCTCGGTCGAGCCGATCACCACCTTGAAGCGCGGGTCGTCCTTGACCTGGGCGACGCTGTCGGGGTCGAAGAACGGAAAGGCCTGGACGTCGCCGGAAAGCACCGCCGGAACGGCGGCGGCAGCATCCGGAATGATGCGGAACTCGGCCTTGTCGAGAAATACTGGGGCGCCCCAGTAATTGTCCGACTTGACCAGCGTGATCGATGAGCCCTTGGCCCAGCTCTGAAACTTGAACGGGCCGGTACCGATCGGTTTTTCCTTGTTAGTGTCGGCTGTCTCAGGCGCCACGATAACCGCGTCGCCCCAGCCCATATTGTAGAGAAACGAGCCTTGCGGGTTCTTCAGCGTGACCGTCACCGTCGTGGGGTCGACGACCTCGACCTTGTCGATGGCGGCGAACAGGCCCTTTTGCGCGTTGACGGAATTGTCGGCGCGGGCACGATCGAGCGAGAATTTCACGTCGTCGGCGTTGAAGTCGCTGCCGTCATGGAATTTCACGCCGGTATGCAGCTTGAAAGTGTACGCCTTGCCGTCGTCGGAAATGCTCCAGCTTTCGGCGAGATCGGGCAGCACTTCGCCGTTCGGGCCGATGCGGGTCAGGCCCTCGAAGACATTGGCGTAGAGCACCTCGTCGATCGCCGCGGCGGCACCCGCGGTCGGGTCGAGATGTGGGGGTTCGAGCGTAATTCCGATGACCAGGTCGGTGCGCGCGGCCATTGCCGAGGTTCCGGCGGCCAACACCAGCGCCGCAGCGGCCAGGATGGTTTTCCACAATTTCATCGTGCAACTCCCCATATCTAAAACACGTGCTCAAACCCGGGCGATAGAAGCGTGAATTCGCCGCCGAGTAAATTGCGTTTCGTACCGTCCGCAGACGCCGGGAGGAATGTTTTTCCGCCCATGGCCGGATCATCGCGGGCCGGCGCCCCTCAGCAGCACGTCGAGGCCGATCGCCATCACCTTTGCCGAGTCCAGCATGTCAGCAATGCCGACCCATTCGTCGGGCCGGTGGGCGAGGTCGAGAATGCCCGGGCCATAGGCGATGCAGTCATAGATGTGGCCGATGCGGGCGATGTGCTTCTGGTCGTAGGTGCCGGGCGAAATCACATAATCCGGCTCGCGGTCGAATATCTCCATGATGCCTTGCGCGACCGCCTTAACCACCGGCGCATCGCGCTCGGTCATCAGCGGCAGCACCTCCATCAGATCGCGGATTTCGTAATCGAACTTTTTGCGCTCGCGCTTCAGCCGTTCCAGGATTTCGGTCACCTCGCTCTTGACCGTAGCGAGATCCTCTTCGAGCAGGAAGCGGCGGTCGATGGTCAGCCGGCAGGAATCGGGCACGTTGGGCGAGGGCAGGCCGGGCCGGAAATCCTCCGTCTGGCCGCCATGGATCGAGTTGATGTTCATGGTCGAGCGTTTTGCGCCTTCGGGCACGACCGGCATGCGCGTCATCTTGCGGTCGAGAGCCGGAAACAATTCGTCCTCGAAGGCCCGCAGCACGGCGCCCATATGGCGCACAGCATTGTCGCCGAGGAACGGCATCGAGCCGTGCGCGATCTCGCCCTTGGTCTCGATCTCCGCCCACCAGACGCCGCGATGGCCGAGGCAGATGCGGTCCTTGTTGAGCGGCTCGGGAATGATGACGTGGTCGACCTTCGGCCTGGAGAAATAGCCGAGCTTGGCCAGATGGGCGACGCCGCCAAAGCCGCCGGACTCCTCGTCAACCGTGCCCGAAATCTCGATGGCGCCTGGAAAATCGGGAAAAACCTCCATGAAGGCTTCAGCGGCGATGATCGAGGCGGCAAGCCCGCCTTTCATGTCGCAAGCACCGCGGCCATAGACCTTGCCATCCCTGACGATGCCGGCGAACGGATCGAGGCTCCAGCCGTCGCCGGGCTCGACCACGTCGATATGCGAATTGAAGTGCACGCAAGCACCCGGCGCCCGGCCATCGAAACGGGCGACGACGTTGACGCGCGGATAACGGTCAGTGTCGCCGGGCGTGCCTTCGGCACGAATGAATTCGATCTCAAAACCACGCTTCTTCAGCCGCGCGCCGATATATTCGGCACACGGCCGATAGGCTTCGCCGGGCGGATTGATGGTCGGAAAGCGGATCAGATCCGCAGTCAGTGCAACCAGATCATCGGCTCGGTCATCGATAGCCTTGAGGAGCCGTTCGTTCGGTTCGTTCATTCGGCGAATTGAGCAGCGGATGAGGCGGTTTTGCAAGCCCGATGGCGAATTGCCAGGCGATTGCGTGTCGTTACGGCAACTATTGCGGGAAATCGTTCAAATTCGCTGCTTTGGATTGGTGAAATCGTCAGGGAGTAGGTGTTAGCTCGCTGGCTTGCCATCAAAACGCTGGGGAACAGCGTGACGGCAGGCAGGCAAGGGGCATCAAAGGGGTTTGATTGCATGAAAAATACTGTTCTCATGGCAGCGGCATTGATGGCGATGCTGTTCGGTTCGTCGTTCGAGAGCCGGGCGGCCAGCCTGGTCGCGAACATCGATATTTCCTCACAGACGATGACGGTAAGATACGGGCTTTCGTATTACCGGTGGAGCGTTTCCACCGCCCGCAAAGGCTACGTCACGCCGCGCGGCAGCTATCGTCCACAGCGGACGGCCCGGATGTGGTATTCGCGCAAATACGACATGTCGCCGATGCCATATTCGGTGTTCTTCCGCGGCGGCTATGCCATCCACGGCACCGGCGCGATCCGGCAATTGGGGCGCCCGGCATCGCATGGCTGCGTGCGCCTCCACCCCAGCAACGCCGCCGCGTTCTATTCGATGGTGCGCAAAGCCGGCTTCGGCAATACGCGGATCCTCGTGACGAATTAGGGCCTGCTCCTCGGCCCGCAATAAAAAACCCGCCGGAGCAGCGGGTTCGCCGGGGCCAAATAGCACCATACCGAAATTAGTAGCATAGCTGCCGGCACAAAGCAGGAACAAAATAGGGCTTGTACCCAAAAAGATGGTGCGCTCAGGCGGCTTTGTCGCGCATTGTCGCCGGCCGACGCTTTTTGCGGCCGCTGATCTCCCAGCGCTTGTGGAACCACATCCACTGGCCGGGGTCTTCGCGCACCCAGCGCTCGACCACGTCGTTGAGAAGCTGGGTGGTGGCGCGGACGTCGACACTGCCGCCGGCGGTGCGCGGCAAGCTGAGCTTGTCCTCGATCTCGAGCCGGAAACGGTTGTTCGGCAGGCGCACGCAGCGCGCCGGATAGACATCGCAATCGTAGTGCCGCGCCAGGGTGCCGAGAACCCGGTTGCTCTCGCAGGGGCGGCCGAAGAATGTCGTCTCGAGCCCGCCGGTGAATTTCTGGTCGACCAGCACGCCGATATTGCCGCCTTTCTCCAGGATGGCCGCAAGCGCGAACGAGGCACCGGTCGAAGACGGTAGCAGCGATCCCATGCTCGAACGGCGGGTCGAGAGGATGTAGTCGGCGAGGTAAGGGTTGTTGGGCGGGCGAAACAGCGCCGTGATGTTCATGCCGAAGGTCGCCGCAGCCACCGGCAGCAGCTCGAAATTGCCGAGATGCCCGGTGAAGACGATATGCGGCTTGTCCTCGCCCGCAATGCGCACGAAATGCTCCACGCCCTTGACCTCGACACGGCCCGGCTTCGTCGCAGCCGGATCGTAGTCGAACAGAGCATCGAGAAAGATATATTCGGCGGCGAGGCGGGCCATGTTGCCCCACATGTCGGAAGCGATCGCCTCGATCTCGGCATCACTCTTTTCGGGATAGGCCTTGCGCAAATTGTCGACAGCAACCTGATGGCGCGCTACCCAAGGGCCGATGCGGCGGGCAGCGCGGTCGGCGAAATTGAGCGCGCTGTCGGGCGGCAGCATCCGCAGCGCGGAGATGATGATCATGGCGACCCGCGCGACCAGCCAGTAGTTGAACTGGCGAAGCCGCCTGCCATAGCGGAATCCCACGTCCCTGCGGATCTTCCTGAAGGCGTTGCCGATCATTTCAGCCGACGCGCAGGATGATCTTGCCGAAGACGTCGCGGCCTTCCATGCGCTTCAGCGCGGCATCGATGCCGTCGAAGCCGACCTCGGTGTCGATCACCGGCGCGACCAGGCCCGCCGCCATCTTCTGCATGGCGTCGGCCATATTTTCCATGCGGCAGCCGAACGAGCCTAGCAGTTTCAACTGCTGCTGGAACAACTGCATCAAATTGATCTGTGTCGACACGCCGGAGGTCGAGCCGCAGGTGACCAGCCGGCCGCCGCGTTTGAGGCACAGCATCGAGGCGGCAAAGGTGTCAGTGCCGACATGCTCGAACACCACGTCGACGCCCTTCTTCTTGGTCAGCTTGCGCACGACGCCTTCGAAACGGTCGTCGCGATAATTGATGACGTGGTCGGCGCCGAGCGCCTTGGCCTTGTCGATCTTGTCGTTCGAGCCGACGGTGGTGATGATCGTGCAGCCCATCTTCTTGGCCAGCTGAATCGCGGCGGAGCCGATGCCGGAACCGCCGGCATGGATCAGTATCGTCTCGCCGGGCTGCAGCCGGGCATTGTCGAACAGCATGTGCTCGACCGTGCCGAAGGTGACAGGCGCTACCGCCGCGCCGATTTCGCTCACGCCGGGCGGGGCAGCGACGAGCAGGCGCGCCGGCAGGTTGATCTTTTCCTGCGCAAAACCGTCGAGATGGAAACCGTGAACGCCCGAAACATGCTCGCAGAGATTGTCGCGGCCTTCGCGGCAGGCGCGGCAAAGACCGCACGTGCGGGCGCCATAGATCGACACCAATTGCCCGGGCAGGAGGCTGGAAACGCCGGGGCCGACCGCCTCGACCTCGCCGGAGGCCTCGGCGCCGACGACCAGCGGCAGCTTACGCTTGGCGAAGGCCATGCCGCGCCAGCCCCAGACGTCGATATGGTTCAGCGCCACGGCCTTGATGCGCAGCGTCACCTCGCCGAGCGAAGGCGGCGGCGGTGGCGGCAGGTCCACCGTTTCAAGCCGGCGATCCTCGATAAGTTGCAATGCGCGCATGCCAGATCCCAGGTTGCGCAGGACCGAGAACCGTTTCGGAAAGGACCATGCGCACGACAACAGTGCTAGAGCGGAACGGTCGCTTAGACCGGTTCCCGCGCCATGACAAGGCAGGTGTTCTGGCCGCCGAAGCCGAAGGAGTTCGACAGGACGGTGCCGACCTCGGCGTTGCGCTTGGTGTTCGGCACCACGTCGAGCACGATCGCCGGGTCGGGATTGTCGTAGTTGATGGTCGGTGGAATGACGCTTTCGCACATCGTCATCAGCGAAAATGCGGCTTCGACAGCACCGGCAGCCGATAGGGTATGGCCGATCATCGACTTGTTCGACGAGACCGGCATTGACGAGATCCGCTCGCCGAACACCGTCGACAGCGACAAATGCTCCATCTTGTCGTTTTCGGGCGTCGAGGTGCCATGGGCGTTGACATAATCGATCCCGTCCTCGCTCAGGCCGGCATCGGCAAGGGCGGCGCGCACCGCCGCGATCGCCGGCGAACCGTCCGGCTTGGAGCGGGTGCGATGGAAGTCGTCGGCCTTTTCGCCGCAGCCGCGCAATATGCCGAGAATGGTGGCGCCGCGGGCAAGTGCAGCCTGCAGCGATTCCAGCACAAGGGCGCCCGAGCCTTCGGCCAGCACGAAGCCGTCGCGATCCCTGGAGAACGGCTTGGAGGCCTTTTCGGGGATGTCGTTATGGGTGGAGAGCGCCGACAGAAGCGAGAAGCGGATCAAGGCTTCGGCGGTCGCCGAGCCGTCGGCGCCGATCGACAGCGCCCTGTCGCATTCGCCGCGGCGGATCGCTTCGACGCCGAGCTGGATCGCCGTGGCGCCCGAAGCGCAGGCGGTCGACAGCGTGATCGGCAGGCCGCGCGTGCCGAAACGGTCGGCAAGCCGGTCGGCGATCGAGCCGAACTGCGTGGTCTCGAAGATGTCGAGTTCCCTGAGGCCGCGCGCCACCCGCAGCAGCCTCTCGGCACCGGTGTCGTGTGTGTCGGAATTGTAGAGCGAAAAGCGCTCGCTCCAGTCGAGCTCGACCGGCGGCGAAGCGAGGAACAGCGGTCCGCCGAAATCGCCGGCATCGAGGCCCGCCTCCGACATCGCTTCCTGGGCGGCGGTTTCGGCAAGCTCATAGGTGAGGAGACTGGCGCCCTTGGAGCTCGACGGCAGGAAATCGACCATGCCGGAGATGCGGGTGTTGAGATGATCGACCGGGAAGCGGGTGATCGGATGGATGCCGGATTTGCCTGACGTAAGTGCCGCCCAATTGTCGGCTTTGCCGACACCGAGCGACGTCACCACACCGATGCCGGTGACGGCGACGATCGGCCTGCCCATGTGGTCGTTCAGATTGGCCATTTGTTGTCCAAAAACCTGTTTCTCTTGGAGCATCGGATCGCCCGAAAACCGCGTCACACTTTTCGGTCCGATGCTCTAGGCGGCTTTGATCAGCGCCATGCCCTCGAATTGGTGATAGCCGATCGCCGTTGCAAGGACGGTCTTCGGGACGCCGGCAAACGGTTTTTCGACTGTGGCGTCGAAGACAGGGTAGGCGGCCTTGCGGTCGACAGCCAAGGCCGCCAGCGCAACGGCAAAGGGGAACTGCGCTTCCTTCATGTGGCCGGTCAGCGTCGAAAAGCCGCGTGCGGCGATCGCCGGATTGGCGTCGAGCGCCGATTTCTCGGCGGCGGTCGCGGCATGGGCGCCCGAAGCGCCGGAGATCGCCAGTAACTCGCCGTGCGGCAATGCGGCTTGCTTCAGCAGCGCGGCGATCTCACCGCCGAGTTCGCCCCGCCGGCGCCTGGCACGACCGGACAGGACCGGACCGAGTTCCGCATAGATCTTGCGGCCACGGCTTTCCGCGTGCTCGCGCTGCTCCAGGACGAGAAACGCGCCGCCGGATCCGGTCACCACACCGCCGCCTTCGGCACCTTGCCTTTGCCAGAGCGGCCGCCACGGACCGCGATGCAGGTAGCCGGCCAGTTCATACCCGAGCAGCATGTCGGAATGTTCGGTCTGGAAAGCGCCGCCGACCAATATATGCGTCGACTGGCCGGAGCGGATGCGCGCAGCCGCCGTCTCGACTGCGGCAACGCCCGCACCTTCCTCGCCCATGAAGGTGCGAGAGGAGCCGGTCACCTTGTGGACGATCGAGATGTTGCCGGCGAGCAGGTTAGAGAGCTGCGCCAGAAACAGCGTCGGGCGCAATTCGGTGGTCAGCTTCTCGTTGAGCAGCACGTCGCGGTCATTGCGGCTTTCCGATGCCGCGAGAATGGCCGCATCGACCGCCTCGTCGCGCTCGCCGCCGCCGGCGGCCACCACCATGTCCATGGTCGAGCAGAGTTCGTCATTGCCCTTGATGCCGGCATCGTCGAGCGCAAGGCCGGCCGCATAGGTGCCGAGCCTCTGCCAGGTCTCCATCTGCCGCTGGTCGCCACGCTTGGCGATCTGCAGGTTCCAGTCGATCGCCGGCAGCGGGTGGACCGTATAGGGCGAGAAGCGCGAGGCCTCCAGAACCGGTTCAAGGCGCGGCTGGACGAGCTTTGCCCAATGCGCGTCCGGACCCTCGCCCAGCGACGAGACAAGGCCGATGCCTGATATGACGACGTCGTGGGGGTTCATGGCGGGCTGTTGTGGGTCGGGCGCGTCAGGCGCTGTGTTCACGTGGCGTTCTTGGCGGCGACGAGCGCGTCGATCTTGGCGCACAGGTTCTTCATGACGAAATAGTCGTCGGTCGAAGCCTTGCCGTCATTGACCTCCTGCGTCCACTTTTCCAGCGGCACCTTGATGCCGAATTCCTTGTCGATGGCAAAGACGATGTCGAGGAAGTCGAGGCTGTCGATGCCGAGATCGTCTATGGTGTGGCTTTCGGGCGTGATCGTCTCGATATCGATCTCGCTGGTGTCGGCGATGATCTTGGCGACTTTGTCGAACGTGGTGGACAAGGGCTTTTCCTTCGATTGCGGGCGGAATCTGTCCGCATGTGTTTTGGGCTGTCTAATCGGTTTTTCCGGGCAGGAAAAGGCCTGATGCGCCGGGCGCAGATGGGCTGGCTGCCCAGGCAGAGCAAGATGAGATCGGAATCCAACCACGACTTCTCGTGGCAGTGGCATTTCGGCAACAGCTATCTCGCTCGACGCGAGGAGCGACCGACCCCTCAAAACGTAACGCGGCCGAGTACCCGCAGGCCGTCGCCCTGCGGCGCGACGACCACGGCCTCGCCTTCACGCGGCGAGATGCCGGTCAATTCCTTGATGTTTTCGAGATGCGTGACCATGACCAGATTGTCGGAGCCGGAATAGCCGCGGATCTCGGCCAGGATCGCAGCGATCTGGGCGGCCTTCTCCTTTTCGTCGGTCTTCAGCAGGTCAAGCGGTGCGAACGGCTCCGGCTCGCTTTCGAAAGCAATGCGGGCGGTCTCGAGGCAGCGACAATAGCGGCTGGACAGCACGCGCTCGACCGGTGCCGCGCGAGCGCCAAACAGCGCGCCGATCTTGCGCGCCTGTTGCTTGCCACGCTCTGAGAGATTGACCTGGGTCGCGCATTTGCCGAGGTCGAAATTGGCTGCATCGGTGGTGCCGGTGACCATGGCATGGCGAAGCAGCACCACATGCCCGCCGTCGCGCAGCAGCGCCCAGCCGGCTTCCGTCGCATGGGCTGTGGCGGAAACGGCAAGCAACAGCAGCGCCAGGACAAATCGAAGCATCGGACATCCTTTTTGGGTGACCGGCAGGCAGGTCCCCGGTGACCGGCATATAGGGACGGCAAAGTCGGCTGAAAGACAAGCCGAGTGCAACCTGCGGCCGAAACGCCTATTTCTTCGCTATCTGCTTCTTCACCAGATCGATCTTGCGGTCGGTCAGCGGGATGGAGAGTGTGTAGCCGGCTTCGGTAAAGCCCTGCTTGGCGTTCTCGAAGAATTCGATCGCCATTTGGAATTCGGCATTGCCGCCGCCATAGCTGCCGCGGTTCCAGTGGACGTCGCCGAGATTGTTCTGCTCGAAGGCCCATTGCATCGGCTGGCTTTCGCGGGTGAAGACCTTGAGTGTCGCCTCGAAGGCGGCTTCGGCCTCATCCAGAGACGTCTGATCTCGGGTCGCCGGTGCGCAGCGCGTCGTGCTCGGCTTCTTCAGGCGCGCTGCCTGCGCGTCGAGCAGGTCGGTAGGATTCTCGGGCATCTTTTCGGTGCCAAGCGCCCTCTTTCGGTGTCGGCCGTCCCCAACCCCCTGCCGGGACCTTCTCCCCGTCCTTCACGGAGTCCTTCACGGGGAGAGGGTAAGGGTGAGGGGCAGCGCAAACCGAGCCGATTACCTTATCTCGCGAGGGAAGGGCGATTGCGCCGCCGCCGGGGCTCGCCTATCACGGGAAAAATGTCTCCGCTTACCGAAACCGTCCTCTTCGTCTTCAGTCTCGTCGGGCTCGGCTATCTTGCCGGGTTGACCGGCTATTTGAAGCCGGCGAGCGGCGAGGGCGTATCCGAATTCGCCATCAACGTGGCAATGCCGCTGCTGCTGTTCCAGACCATGGTAAAGGCCGATTTCCACGGCGTCGCGCCGTGGTCGCTATGGGGCGCCTATTTCGCGGCGGTCGCGCTCACCTGGGCCGCCGGCCATCTGGTCATTACGCGCATCTTCGGGCGGGACGCCCGCGCCGGGGTCGTCGGCGGCGTGTCGTCGTCCTACTCCAACGTCGTCCTGCTCGGCGCGCCCTTCATCATCGGCGTGTTCGGGCCGGCCGGGTTCGAAGTGCTGTCACTGCTCGTTTCCATTCACCTGCCGGTGATGATGATGGCCTCAATCATCCTGTTCGAGATGTTCGGCCGCGGCGGCAGCGAGCCTGTGCATCCGCTCCGCGTCGTCAGGAGCTTTCTCAGGAGGGTATTCATCAATCCGCTGATCATCGGCATACTGGCCGGGCTGGCGTGGCGCTTCACCGGTGCGCCGCTGCCGGTGCTTGCGACGCGGCTGAGCGACGCGCTGGCCGGCACCGCCGCCCCGGTGGCGCTGTTTGCCATGGGGCTCAGCCTGCGCCGTTTCGGCATCTCCGGCAATGTAAGGCCGGCGTTGGCGCTGTCGGCGCTGAAACTGTTCCTGATGCCGGCGCTGGTTCTCGGCCTGGTCTGGCTGATCGGCCTGCCGCCATTGACGGCCAAGGTGGCGGTGATGGTTGCGGCGTTGCCGTCCGGCATCAATTCCTATCTCATCGCGGTGCAGTTCAACACCGGCCAGGCGCTGGCGTCGAACCAGATGACCATCGCCACCGCCAGTGCGGTCGTGACCACGGCGTTTTGGCTGACAGTGGTCGTCCATGTTTTTGGATAAGAGCCCGGCTGCAGCCCTCTCGCTTTGGCTGGCCCAAACCCTATATGCCATCTTGTGATTGCTTGCGGGGCTTGCCCTGGGCTAAGAGCAGTGGCTCTAGCGATGCTATCGCGCACGTCCATTCACGAAATCAGCGACCGGCCCGCCAGGTGCCGAACGGAGGCGAGATCATGCTTCAGAAAACCAGCCATTTCATGCGGCAGGCCAATCTCATCAATGGCGAATGGGTGCAGGCCGATTCAGGCCAGACGGTCGACGTCAACAATCCTGCCACCGGCCTCAAGATCGGAACCGTGCCGAAATCGGGCAAGGCCGAGACGCGTCGCGCCATCGAAGCCGCCGACGCTGCCTTCCATACATGGCGCAAGACCACCGCGCTCGAACGCTCGAAGCTGTTGCGCAAGCTGCACGACGCGATGATGGACAATCAGGACGTGCTGGCCGAACTGCTGACTATCGAGCAGGGCAAGTCGCTGTTCGAATCGAAGGGTGAGATCGGCTCGGCCGCGTCCTACATATTGTGGTTCGCCGAAGAGGGCCGCCGCACCTATGGCGACGTCGTGCCGTCGCCCTGGGCGGACCGCCGCATCCTGGTGACCAAGGAGCCGGTCGGCGTCATCGCCGCCATCACGCCATGGAATTTTCCATCCTCGATGCTGGCCCGCAAGCTCGGTCCTGCGCTTGCCGCCGGCTGTACCGCGGTGGTCAAGCCGGCGTCGCAGACGCCTTATTCCGGCCTTGCCTGGGGCGCGCTTGCCGAGGAAGTCGGCTTCCCCAAAGGCGTGATCAATATCCTGACCGGCGCCGCCGGTGAGATCGGCGACGAGATCTGTGCCAACCCGCTGGTCAAGAAGATCACCTTCACCGGCTCGACCGAGGTCGGCAAGATCCTGATCCAGAAGTCGTCGGTGACCGTCAAGAAGGTGTCGATGGAGCTCGGCGGCAATGCGCCGTTCATCGTCTTCGACGACGCCGACATCGAGCGGGCAGTCGCTGGCGCCATCACCGCCAAGTACCGCAATTCCGGCCAGACCTGCGTCTGCACCAACCGCTTCCTGGTGCAGGCCGGCATCTATGACCAGTTCGTCGAAAAGCTGGCTGCTGCTAGCAACGGGCTGAAGGTCGGTTCAGGCCTCGAAGACGGTGTCCAGCAGGGGCCGCTGATCGACGAGAAGGCGGTGGAGAAGGTCGAGGAGCTGATTGCCGACGCTACCGCCAAGGGCGGCAAGGTTGTCGCCGGCGGCAAACGCCATGCGCTCGGCGGTTCGTTCTTCCAGCCGACGGTGATCGCTAATGCCACGCCGAAAATGCGCTTCATGAAGGAAGAAATCTTTGGCCCGGTGGCGCCGGTGTTCAAGTTCGAGACCGAGGAAGCGGCCGTAGGACTCGCCAACGACACCGAGTTTGGCCTGGCCTGCTATTTCTACACCGGCGATCTCGGCCGGGCCTTCCGGGTCATGGAAGGGCTCAAATACGGCATGGTCGGCGTCAATGAAGGGCTCATCACCACGCCTGAGGCGCCGTTCGGCGGCGTCAAGGAATCGGGCCTCGGCAAGGAAGGCGGCCATCAGGGCATCGAGGATTATCTCGACACCAAATATGTCTGCATCGGCGGACTTGGTCTCTAGAAGCCTCATGCGGTAATACCGAAAACGATCCTGGGCCGCTTCGGAAAGGCCAGGCTGGCATCGAGCAACGAACTTGCGGGCATGGCAATGAAGGATGGCGAGGTTTTCGGCACGACGCAGGCGGGCGAGGAAGTCCGTCGCTTCACCATCCGTGGCGGCGGCCTAACCGCCAACATCATCGGGCTGGGCGCGATCATCCAGGATCTGCACCTGGCCGGGCACGAGGCGCCATTGGTGCTCGGCTATGATCGTTTCGAGCACTATGAGACGGATACCGCCTTCTTCGGCACTGTCGTCGGGCGCTACGCCAACCGTATCCGCGACGGCCGCTTCACGCTTGCCGGCAAACGCTACCAGACCGAGCGCAATTTCCTCGAAAAGCACACGCTGCATGGCGGTTCGCAAGGTTTTTCGCGCCGTGCCTGGGCGGTTTCGCTGCACGGCAGGGATTTTGTCACGCTGGCCCTGCATGACCCGGACGGCACGATGGGCTTTCCCGGCGCGCTCGACGTGACCTGCACCTACCGGCTGAAGATCCCCGGCACGCTTAGCGTCGAACTGACCGCCACCTGCGAGGAGCCGACGCTCTGCAATCTCACTCAGCATTCCTATTTCAACCTGGATGACGGCGGCACCGGCGACATTCTCGACCACCGGCTGATGCTGAATGCCGGCGCCTATCTGCCGGTCGACGCGGATCTGATCCCGACAGGAACGGTCAAGCCGGTCGACGGCACCCCCTTCGATTTTCGCCAGGCGCGGCCGCTGCGCATGGAGACCGAGGGCGAGCAGCTCCCCTACGACCAGAATTTCTGCCTTGCCTCGACGCGGGGGCCGCTGAAGCAGGCATCATGGGCGCAAGGGGCGAATTCCGGCGTCGAGATGGAACTCTGGACCACCGAGCCGGGCGTCCAGCTCTATACCGGCCAGTATCTGGCGCCGTCCTCGCCTGGATTGGGCGGACGCCAGTACAAGGCGTTTTCAGGCTTCTGCCTGGAGCCGCAAATCTGGCCGGATGCGCCGAACCGGCCGTATTTCCCGCAAGCCACGCTATGGCCGGGCCAGATCTACCACCATGTGACGGAATACCGGTTCAGGCTGCCTTAGGGCGGGAGAGCCGCTGCCGAAGCGTACAACTCGACCGTCGCGAGGAGGCCGAGATGACGCAGGCCATCCAAGGAACTTACCAAGGGCAATCAGTAACGCACTTCGTCGACCCGCAAACCGGCTTGAGTGTCATTCGCGACAGTTCAGGAAATCTCCTGTCTGGATGGAAGCTCAGTCCCAAGCAGCTAGAATAGTCTTGACGACCGGAAAACTGCGAGGCGGACTATGAGCGGCGTATCTGGCGAATACCGTGCGTTGGTTGAAACCTTTCTCGCAGGGGAAGTAGATGCTCCTAAGCTGGTAGAAATTTACTTAAAAAAATTTAAGGATGAGACGCGAGCCATCCCAGATCATGACTTTAGGGTGCTAGATGAGATCTTTGCTGACATTGACTCATACACTTCCGATATCAGCTTGATCAGAGAGAATCCTAGATTCTATCTTGACGAAGCACAACTGAGAGTAAAAGTCGCGGAGGCCCTAAACCGGCTCCCATGAGGCTTACCGGGATAACCGAAAGCAATTATCTCAATCCCGCTCTACAGCGGCGCGAGTTCGTGACAGAGCTCAAGCGGCTCGCCGGCGTCGAGTTCGTCGTCTCCGACGACCATCCGGGGCTCAGGGCGGCGATCCGCGAAGTGCTGCCCGAACGGCCTGGCAGCGCTGCTACGTGCACTTCCTCAGAAACGCGCTCGACTACGTGCCGCGCAAGGTCGACGACGATTGCCTGATGGAGCTGCGATGGTTCTATGACCGGCGCGATCTGGTCTGCGGCAGAGCTTCAGCTATCGGGCGGGTTATCTCAGAACCGGCTGGAGCGTTCTTTCGGCTGAGGCGACTTCAAGCCCTGACACGAGCATTCCGGGTCAGCGGGAAGTCGCGCGGCGGTCTCCAGCGCGACCCGCGAGGCTGTCATGGAGAGACTGGGCAGCACGTCCTCCTGCAGCAATTTCTGGCGATTGCGATCCATATAGTCGTTGAAACCCGCCGTCACGAACGCGCAAGGCACTAAACATGCGCCGATCTCGCGCGATAAGGTCGCTTCAGGGGCGATGGAATGGTTGAGTACATCCGCACCCATGCCCCGATACGCCAACGCTTCGGCTGGCGTTGTCAGCCGGGGCCCATAACAATGGGCAGCCACCAACTGCTGTTCGATGCCGTAAACGCGGCATTCGGCTGGCCAATGACGGCGGGCCGTTTCGACCAGAACCGCCGCACATCTTGGACACACGATTTGCTTGCCCGAACAGTCAAAACTCTGGCGGTCGGGAAGCAGTGAAAACGGGGTCTGCGTCAGTTCGATGATATCGGCGGCCACCACCATGTCGCCCGGCTGGATCGCCTTGTTGACGGCGCCTACAGTCGAGCAGGCGAGAACTTGCCGTACACCCGCCCGCATCAATACCCAGAACGCGCGGCGATGGCAGGAATGGTCGATACGGTCGCGGGGATTGCCGTGCGAATACATGCACAGCGCGCGTTTTGCTCTCCCTTCCGCTGTGATCGACGCATCGAACTCGAGCAGCTTCCAGTTGTCGGTACGACCGAAAGGCGTTTCAAAACTCATGTCGCGCCGCAAGGTGCGCACGCCATCGAATTCGACATCTTCCGGGAAGGCAAGTCCCCAGTTTGCCGACCCGGTGATGATGGCCAACCCTACCTGAGGGATGTCCGTCGAATGATCCGTCAGATCGTCGGCTGCGTGGTGATTGGTGGGCATGTTTCCAGTCTCGGTCAGGACTTTTGGCGAAGGGTCACAATCAGGACCACGGCGACGACGATGACGGTCCACAATGTCGAGATCGCCGCAATCGTCGGATCGATCTGATCGCGCAGCGACAGGAACATGAGCTTCGGCATCGTGCTGTTGCGACCACTTGCGACGAAGATCGAAATCACAGACTCGTCGAGTGAGGTCAGGAACGCCATCAATGTCGCCGACAGCAAGCTGATCCGAAGTTGCGGAACGATTATTCCGCCAATGGCCCTGGCCCAGTTTGCACCGAGGCTGCGCGCCGCCTGAACCTGGTTCCAGTCAAAGCGGGCGAGAGCGGGTAGCAACACAATGCAGGCGACCGGAACGGCCAGCACCACATGTCCGACCAGCACACCGAATAGCGTTCCGATCAGATGTTGTGCGGCCAACACAAAGAAGAGACCGATCGCAAGCAGGATACCTGGCGTGATCGAGGGGGTCAGCAGGACGCTCTGGATCGCCGCAGCGGTCTTTCCGCCCAGCCGATTCATTGAAATGCAGGCGAGCAGCGCAAAGGGCACGGCGATCAACGCCGTTAATGTCCCAAGGATCAAACTCGTTCTGAGCGCGGCCATCCACGTTGCCGAGCCGAAGAAGTTCTCATACCAGCGCAACGAGTAGGCGTGCGGCGGAAACTCGAGGAGATTCGACGCCGAAAAGGAAAGCGGCACCACCACGAGCGTCGGCAACATCAGAAATGCCATGACAAGAGCGGCAAAGCTCCAGAGCAAAATGCGGGCGAGCCTGTTTTGCGGATAGGCTTCAAGCATGGGAGGCTTCGGCTGTGTTCCGGGCCACCAGGCGGCGTGCCGCCAGCAACATCACACCGATCAGTGCCATGAGAACGAGGAGCAGAATGCCCAGGACGCTCGCCGACCCCCAGTCCTGAAAGGTCGATAGTGTACGCTCGATCCGGGTAGAGAGCGGATTTACCTTGCCGCCGCCAAGCACCGCCGGCGTGATGAAAAAACCTATGGCGTAGATGAGGACGATGATCGAACCCGAGAAGATGCCGCCCGCCGAAAGCGGCATGATGACTGTGCGGACGACCTGTCGGAGAGTGGCTCCCATGCTCGCTGCCGCGCGAATGAGATTTGGGTCGATATCGCGCATCGCAGCATAAACAGGCAGCAGAAAGAGCGGCAGCATGTAGTGCACCATGCCGATGAGCGTTCCCGTGAAGTTGTAGACCAGCGGCAATGGCTCCGCCGTCAGGCCTGAGCCGGTCAAAGCCGCGTTGATCAGGCCGTCGCGCCGCAAGAGCACGAGCCAACCATAGGTACGCACCAGAATGGAGGTCCACAGCGGCAGCATGACGAACGCCATGAGCACGTTGGCCACCCTTGGTCTGACGCTGGCCAGAGCCAGCGCCAGAGGGGTGCCGAGAACAATGCAGGCCGCCAGCGTACCCAAGGATAGTTCGAGGGTCGTGACGAGCGCCGACCATGTCAGTCCGCTCGAAAGGACCTTCTGGTAATTGCCGACGGTGTACTCGCCCCCGGTGGTCAGGAAGGATTGGCGGATGATCCAAAGGATGGGCAGTATCGCGGCCAGCCCAACGATGAACAGCGCCGGGAGCGAAAGCGAAAGAAAAAACCGCCGCTCGCGCCGTGCATCCGCCGCGAGCGCCGGATCCCGGACGACGGTCACGCCATCGCTCCCGGTATCGCGTGAACCTTCGCTGCTGGTGCATAGGCGGTCATCCGCTGACCGGCGGCAAGCTCGGCGCAGCCGCCGGCCAGCGCTGCCGGAATGCAGACAAGAACCTCTTGCCCACCGTCAAGCGCCAGCGTCAAAAGCCAGTTCTCGCCGCGGAACGCTTTGGCGCGCAGTATTCCTTCGAGAGCCACTCCGTCGCCCCCGACGAGCTTCGCATCAAGATGGAAGCTTTCGGCGCGGATCATCAGAGTTTCGCGTGATGCTTCGGCGCCGTCGATTCTGCGTGCCGAGCCCGGGGCCACAATGTTGGCCTCGCCCATGAACTGCGCGACGAAGCGGGTCGATGGACGATCATAAATCCGCTGCGGTGTATCTATCTGCTGGATGCGGCCAGAATTCATCACCGCAATCCGGTCAGACATAATCAGCGCTTCGCGCTGGTCGTGGGTTACATAGATTGTGGTGATCCGTAGATGATCATGCAGACGCCGGATCTCATACTGCATGGTCTCGCGCAGGTTCTTGTCGAGTGCCGACAGCGGCTCGTCCATCAACATCACGCGCGGTTCGAAGACGATAGCCCGCGCCAATGCCACCCGTTGACGTTGGCCGCCGGATAGTGCGGCAACATTGCGCTCCGCCAGACCATCCAGCTTCACGCGGGCCAAGGTATCAAGCGCCCGCTGACGCGCCTCCGCTCTCGGTACCTTGCGCAGCACCAGCGGGTACGCGACGTTCGCCAGGACATTCATGTGGGGAAACAAGGCGTAATTCTGGAATACTATGCCAATGTCTCGTTTGTTGGGCGGCAGGCGGGTGATGTCTCGATCACCCAAGAAAAGTTTACCGGAATCCGGCCGGACAAAACCGGCCAGAGCCATGAGTAACGTGGTCTTGCCCGATCCCGATGGCCCTAGCAGTGTGAGGAATTCGCCAGCCTGGATGTCGAGCGAAACATCATCCAGTGCGACGTAGGACCCATAAGCCTTGTGCACGCTTTCGATGGTGATCGCGAGCGACTTCATCATGTGCTCCAGCCTTGAAGCGCGTCGCGTTCGACCGGCTTCACGCGACGCGCTTTAGGTTCTTGTTTTCATGCATGTCGTTGTCGCGCGCTGCACATTTTTGCGCGACATGCGTTAGAGCTGAGGGTCAGCGGGCCATCATTTCATCGAAGGCTCTTTGTGCAGCCTCGCCATTCTTGACCCACCATTCTGAATTGGAAAACACCGAAGTGCCAGCATTTTCAGGCGCGGTCGCAAGGGTCTTCAGACGGTCCGCGGGAATAAGGCCACCCTCATATGCCGCAGGATTGACGGGGCCGTAGGCAATGAAATCGGTCAGCTTGGCAACCCGCGCGGGCTGCGTCATCGCTGCGATGAGCTTCATCGCGGCTTCCTTGTTCGGCGCTCCCTTCGGCACCCCAAGGCAGTCCGTGCCGATGACCGAACCCTTGAAGGTGTAGTCAGCCGCGCCGCCATCTGCTTTCACGGTTTGGGCGCGTCCGTTCCAGGTAATGACCAAATCCGCCTCACCGTCTTTCAGCAACTGCGCGGACTGGGCGCCCGAGGTCCACCACACGGCGACATCTGGTTTGATCGCTTCAAGCCGCTTGATGGCGCGTTCTAGCCCTTCCGGCGTGCTGAGCACGGAATAGACGTCGGCCGGTGCCACGCCGTCGGAGAGAAGCGCGATCTCGATCGAATCTTGCGCATTGGCGCGCAACGCGCGACGGCCAGAAAATTTGGCAACATCCCAGAATTCCGCCCACGTCTTCGGCGGGTTCTGGCCATAGGTCTTGGTGTTCCACGACATGACGGTGCCATAGGAGTCGAACGGATAGCAGTAGTCGGACTTCGCACCGTCCGGCACGGATTTCGGATCGATGATCTTGTAGTCGAGTGGCTCAAGCAGCGACTGTGCGGCAGCCTGCGCGCCTTCCGGCGAACCCAGGTGGACGATGTCGGTCGTGACTGCACCCGAGGTAACCTGCATCTTCAGGGCGGCCAGGCCGTCGCTCTGCGTCTCCTCGCGGACATCATAGCCGAGCTCTTTTGCAGCCGGGCCCCACATGGCTTCCTTTATGGCGTTGCCATAATCGCCGCCTGCGGTCGTGATGGTGACCGTCTGCGCATGCACGGGCAGGGTAGCGGAGATTGCGAATGCTGTTAAGGAAATGCGTAGCCAGGACATAGGTTCTCCTCCCCAACTTTTATGGAATATTGCTTGAAAGAGCCATTATTTTATAATCGTAACGTTACGATTGCACCTGAATACGCTAGAGTCAAGCTGCTTCCTATGGGAGTTTGGATTGACCGGGATGTCGAATTCAGCAACGTTATGGCGGTCAGCAAATCAGCCGGCGCTTTCGCAAATGAAGTCGGGCGAACAATGGCCAATCTAAAGCAGATCGCCGCGGAACTTTCCCTGTCGGTGACCACGGTGTCCCGCGCTCTGAAGGACGGGCCGGAAGTGCAGCCCTCGACCATAGCCCGCGTCAAGGAGGCGGCTAAGCGGGTCGGCTATTTACCAAATCATCATGGCCGCGCGCTCAAAACCGGTCGAACGCAGACGCTGACGGCGGTACTCCCGATGGAGACACGAGACCATCTGTCCGATCTGTTGAAGCTTCCTTTAATCGAAGGCATGACGCTGGCGGCGCGGCAAGCCGGTTATAGTCTGTCCATCTATTCCACCACTCCCGACGACGATCCCGTCGAGAGTGTGCAGCGGCAGCTTCAGGCGCGCAGCGCAGACGGCCTGATCATCACGCGCCTGGTGTCGGCTGATCCGCGCGTCAGGCTGCTGCTGGATAAACGCATGCCATTCGTCGCGTTTGGAAGAACCGACCTGGATATCGCGTATCCCTATGTCGATGTCGACAATGAACAGATTGCCTACGAGGCGACCCGGCGGCTCATGGATATGGGCTGTCGACGCATTGCGCTGCAACTTCTCGTTCCGGAGGACCAGACGAGTGCCATGCGTCTTTCCGGGTATGGAAGGGCAATGGCCGAGGCCGGTATTCCGATCGACCAATCGTTGATCGGCCATGGCATGTTCACCATGGAATCGAGCGCGGGCTGGTTCGATCGCTTGCTGGCGTCGTCAGATCCGCCGACGGGCCTCGCGTGCGCCAACGAACTCGGCCTTCTGGGAGCGTTGCACGCTCTCGGCAAGCGGGGTCTTACACCGGGCCGCGACGTCCACATCGTCAGCCGTGACAGCACGCGGCTGGCACGTTTCCTGCCGGCAAAGATCGGAGTTCATTTCGTGGATATGGCTGGTGTTGGACGCAAACTTATCGAAGTCCTGGAGAGCCGGATCATCAATCCGCTTGGGCCGGTGGAGACAGTCTTGGTGCAAGGCAGTTTCGAGCCGGCCGAATAGTCCGGACTCCCTCAGGAGGCCACCTCGTCTTGAACCGGCCGGATCAGCGCCTTTGCGGCAGCTGCTCCCACCGCAAGGATACGATCCGACAATTCCGTCCCTTCCACGGCGCGCGCGAGTTGAAGCGCGCCGATGAGCGTTGCAAACATGCCCAACGCAGCGCCCTCTGGATCATTGGTCGGCGGCAGAGCTTCGGCTATCTGGCGCACCAGGGATTGAATGCGCTCGGCGTAGAGGGCCCGCGTTTCAGGCGGCTGCCGCGCGATTTCCGGCAACAACGCGGCCGAAGCGCAGCCCTTTCCAGGATTGTCCCGGTGCTCGGCCGATAGATAGGCCTCTATGGCCATTTCCGGGCCGCCGGCGTCCAATGCTTCCTGCACTTGATGCGACTGCGCGTCCAACGCCGCCGCCAGGCTTTCACGGACGAGCTCCGCCTTGGACTGGAAGTGCGGATAGAAGGCGCCGTTCGTCAGCCCGGCGTCGCTCATGATGGTCGCCAGGCCGGACGCCGCGATGCCGTCAGATCGAAAACGTTCGGCGGCGACCTCCATGATCCGGCTGCGTGACGCGTCTTTTCGGCCCTTTTCGTAGCGCATGGTCTTTCTTTCCTGTCCTGCTATTGCATTATGCTCATAATCTGATATTACGACCATAATTCAATTCGTGGAAATAAGCTAGACCTCTCGAACCTGGAACATCAAAAATGAATGGGAATTCTGAAAAAACCGCAATCGTGACCGGAGCCTCCTCCGGCATCGGCCGCGCCAGCGCCGAGGCCTTGGCGCGGGCGGGGTTCACTGTCTTCGGGACAAGTCGCCGCAATACCAGTAATGGCCCGAATGGAGTGACCATGCTGGCATGCGACGTGACCGATGATGCGGCCGTCAATGCGCTCGTTGCCACCGTACTCGCGCAGACCGGCCGGATCGACCTCCTGGTCAACAATGCCGGCGTCGGTCTGCTGGGAGGCGCCGAGGAATCCTCGGTCGCACAGGTACAAGCCCTGTTCGACGTCAATCTGTTCGGCGTCATGCGGATGACCAATGCGGTGTTGCCCTCGATGCGGCGGCGCGGCCAAGGACGCATCATCAATATCGGCTCGATCCTGGGACTGGTACCCGCGCCATACTCAGCTCATTACTCGGCAGTCAAGCACGCGCTCGAAGGCTATTCGGAATCGCTCGACCACGAGGTGCGCGCCTTCAACGTCCGCGTTTCCGTCATCGAGCCGGCATTCGTCCGCACCGTCTTCGACCAAAACGGCATCGAGCCGGATTCGCTGTTGAAGGAATACGATCGGGCTCGAGCCGGGCTCAAGGCGCTGCTGGGCGATGTGATGCCCAAAGCCGATCGGCCGGAAGTGGTGGCGGATGTGGTTGTCAAGGCAGCGACCGATGCCCGTCCGCGACGGCGCTATACCGCTGGCAAGGCAGCGCGCCAGGTCAGCCTGCTGCGCCGCTTTGCCCCCGCGGGGATTTTCGACAAGAGCCTGCGCCAGCAGTTCCGACTGCCGGTCTGAACAGGCGGAGGATTTCACGCACATGCGACTAGCAACCACAACACATTTGGCCAGGCCCTACGAGACGGAGGCGCCAAACATGGCCGCCGCGTTCACCGGCATTATTCCGGGACGCGCCAACGCTCTCGATCGATGTCGGCGGCACAGCATTTGCTTACAGGGAACTCGGGCCCAGGGCGGGCGTGCCGGTGATCCTGCTCAACCATCTGGCTGCTCAGCTGGACAATTTTGATCCGCGCATTGTCGATGGCCTCGCTGCGACCCGGCGGGTGATTGCCTTCGACAATCGCGGCATCGGTGCTTCGGGAGGCAAAACTCCGTCGACCATTTCCGGCATGGCGCGGGATGCAATCGCCTTTATCCGGGCGCTGGGGTTCGAAGAAGTCGATCTCTTCGGCTTTTCACTCGGCGGCTTCGTGGCGCAGGAGATTGTGCTGACCGAGCCCAAGCTTGTGCGCAAACTCATCCTGGCTGGCACGGGGCCGGCCGGTGGGCAAGGCATCGACAAGGTGACGCCGCTGACGATCGTGGACATGATCAAGGGCGCGCTGACTTTTCGGGATCCGAAATACTATCTCTTCTTCACAAGAACGCCGAATGGCCGCCGCGCCGCAAACGCATTTCTGCAACGATTGAAAGAGCGCCGGAATAACCGGGACAAAGCGGTATCGCTGAGCGCGTTCGGCGCGCAACTCAAGGCGATCAAGGCCTACGGACTGCAGGCGCCACAAGACCTGAGCACCAGCCGCATTCCCACTTTAGTTGCGAATGGCGGCCAGGACAGGATGGTGCCGAGCAGCAATACCTACGATCTCGCCGCGCGTATCCCGGGGGCGCATCTGGTCATCTATCCGGATGCCGGGCATGGCGGGGTATTTCAGAACTACGCCGATTTTGTCCGGAAAGCCCTGTCCTTCCTCGAGGCTGAGGCCTTGCCGCAGGGCGGGTATGCAGCTGAAAACGTTCGGCTTGTTTCGTCCCGAACAGCAACAGACATTCCTAGAAAGTAACTGCCATGAAGGCATTCGTTGTCGATAAGTATAATAAAAAGGGCACCCTGCGGCTGGCCGAAATGCCGGAGCCGGAGCTCCAGGACAGCGATGTCCTGGTAGAGGTCCATGCCGCTGGGGTGAACCTGCTCGATTCCAAGATCAGAACCGGAGAATTCAAGCTCATCCTGCCCTATCGCCGGCCCTTCATCCTGGGCCACGACGTGGCTGGGAAGGTTATCCGCGTGGGATCGAAAGTCAGCAAGTTCAAAGCCGGCGACGAGGTCTATGCGCGGCCGCGCGATGGCCGGATTGGGACATTCGCCGAATTCATTGCCGTGAATGAGGCCGACGCAGCCTTGAAGCCCGAGAATCTCAGCATGGGAGAGGCGGCCTCGATTCCCCTGGTCGGTTTGACCGCCTGGCAGACGCTCGTAGAAAGGGCAAACCTGAAGAAGGGACAGAAGGTCTTCATTCAGGCAGGCTCCGGCGGCGTGGGAACATTCGCCATCCAACTGGCCAAGCACCTCGGCGCGACCGTTGCGACAACCGCGAGCGCGGCGAGTGCCGATCTGGTCAAAGGTCTCGGCGCCGATGTCGTCGTCGACTACAGGAAAGACGACTTCGAGAAAGTTCTGTCGGGCTACGATGTCGTCTTGAACAGCCAGGACGCCAAAACACTGGAAAAATCCCTGAGCGTGCTGAAACCGGGTGGCAAGCTCATCTCCATCTCCGGTCCACCGGATCCCGAATTTGCCAGGGAAAAGGGACTGAATTTGATGCTGAAGCTGGTGCTGCGCTTCCTGAGCCGTGGAATTCGGGCCAAAGCCAAGCGCCGTGGTGTGCAGTTTTCGTTCCTTTTCATGTGGGCGGAGGGCGATCAGCTGAGCAAAATCACCGCCCTGATCGAATCCGGCGCGATCCGCCCGGTTGTGGATCGGGTCTTTTCATTCGAAGCGACCAATGACGCTCTGGCCTATGTCGAAACAGGACGCGCCAAGGGCAAGGTCGTCATCAAGGTCAGATAGCAGTTGCCTCGAACGCAGCCTTGAGCGTCTCGAACGGCGCCAGCGCGCCGCGCACCTGCACGACGGCGGCGGCGACGCGATGGGCGCGCTGCACCGCCTCAGTCGGCGCATGGCCGGCAAGGCGAGCGGCGAGATAGGCGCCGTTGAAGGAGTCGCCGGCGCCGGTGGTGTCGACCGGGGTGGCGACGTGCACCGCCGGCACCGATTGCGAGGTTCCGTTTTGCGCGATCAGCGCCGGTTCCTCGCCGTTCTTGACGACGACTTCGCCGACCAGCTTTCGCAGCCGTTCGGCGGTTTCCTGCGGTGTCGTATCACCAAACAGCATCTGCTCGTCGGGAAAGGTCGGTAGCGTGATGTCGGCGACGGCGAGCGCCTCGAGGATCGCGGCCTGCGCTTCCTCGCGCCGGCGCCATAGCCGCGGCCGGTAATTGGGATCGAAGGCAATCAGCGAGCCGGCCCCACGCGCCTCGGCCACGGCCGTCAGCAGCACCTTGCGTGCATCCTCGTATAGGATTGCCAAGGTGATGCCGGAAAAATAGACAAGCGCCTGGTTTTCAAGGCTTTTCTGCAGAGCGGCTGGGTCGGAAGCCAGCTGCCTCGCGGCCGCATCGGCCCGCCAATAGGTGAAAGAACGTTCGGCGCCGGTCAGCGTGATCGCATAAAGGCCGGGGCGGGCGCCCGCTATCACCGAGCTGGCGCCGATACCGATGCCGTTCTCGGCCAGGAACTTGATCTGGTCGCGTGAGAACGGGTCGTCGCCGAAGGCCGACACATAGGTCGCCGGCCGCTCGCCGCTCAAGGCATGCAGCGCCCATAAAGTGTTGAACGTGTCGCCGGCAAAGCCCATGCGCCAGTTTGGCCCGGCCTGACCCGAAAGCTCGAGCATGCACTCGCCGATCGAGGCGATGCCGTTTCCTGCCATGAAGCACTCCTCCATCCTGCAATTGCGGTGCTGTAGCTTTTTGCGGCCGGCAGCGCCATGCTCGGCGACGGCGGATTCTTGCACTGGGCGCGATTTCCCACAGGGGCGTGGGACGCGATCTGCCCAGCGAAACGTTATCCGCAGAACAGGAATGGGTTTGGCATCGTTATGGCGTTATCTTCTTGGAGGCCTCGGCCTGGCTGCCTTGCTCGCCGGCGTGCTGGTAATCGTCTATCTGACGGCGCCGCATGCGCCGCAACCAAGCTCGGACGTCGTCCATTCCAAGACGACGGCGAACAAGCTGTTCGTGGCGACTTTCGAGCCCGAGAAAGGCGTCATCCGGCAGGGCGAACTGGAATCCTGGCTGCTCACGCTCAAAACCGTCGAGGGTGCGCCTGTGGAAGGTGCTGCGATAACGATTTCCGGCGGCATGCCGCGGCACAAGCACGGCCTGCCAACCAGCCCGCAGGCGACCGATTACCTCGGCGCGGGGCACTATCGCATCGACGGCGTCAAATTCACGATGAGCGGGTGGTGGCAGTTGCATTTTGCCATTTCCGCTGCGGCCGGTTCGGACACTGTCGTCTTCAACGTGGTGCTGTGAGGCACTGATGAGCCGGTTTTCCAGCCTTCTCGCGTTGGTGATGGTAGCCGTGCTCGCCGGCTGCAGCAGACCGGAGTTTTCCGATGCCGAAAAGCAGACCATCGCCTCGCTGGCGCTGTCCAAGCTGCCGCCGCTGAAGCCCGACACCACCAATCGCTTCGCCGATGTGCCGGCCGCCGCGGCACTCGGCTCGACGCTGTTTTTCGACACCGGGATGAGCGGCGGCGGCACGGTATCATGCTCGACCTGCCACAAGATCGACCGCCAGTTCCAGGACGACCTGCCGCAAGCGGTCGGCGTCGGCCGCACCAACCGGCGTACCATGCCGTTGGCCGGCGTCGCGCATGATCCCTGGTTCTTCTGGGACGGGCGGCGCGACAGCCTGTGGGCGCAAGCGCTGACACCGCTCGAAAATCCACTGGAGCAGGCCGGCAACCGCGCCGCCTTCGCGCATTACATCAAGGCCCGGTTCGGCGAGCGCTACGAGCGCATCTTCGGGCCGCTGCCCAACCTTTCGGGCGTGCCGTCCAATGCCAGCCCGCTCGGCACCGATGCCGAGAAGGCGGCCTGGAACGCCATGCCCGCCAGCCAAGCCGAGGAGGTCAACCGCGTCTTTGCCAACATCGGCAAGGCGATCGCCGCCTTCGAGCGCTCGATCGCGCCGCCGCAGACACGCTTCGACCGCTTTGCCATCGACCTGGCTGCGGGCGCCGAGCCGAAAGGCGACGCCGCCTTTTCGCCGGAGGAAATCCTCGGCCTGAAGCTGTTCATCGGCAAGGCCAATTGCGTGACCTGCCACAACGGCCCGCGTTTTACCGACGGCAGCTTCCACAACACCGGCGTGCCGCCGGTCGCAGGCCTGCCGCCGGATCGCGGCCGCGTCGATGCGGTGCGCCAAGTCGAGGCCGATCCGTTCAACTGTTTCGGCGCCTTTCGCGACGGCGATGCCAGCGCCTGCCGCGAACTGCGCTTCATGGTCAAGACCGGGCCGGAACTCGTCCGCGCCTACAAGACGCCGTCGCTGCGCGGCGCCGCCACCCGGCCGCCCTACATGCATGCCGGGCAGTTTTCCTCGCTCGACGAAGTGGTGGCGCATTATTCCAAGGCGCTGGCAAGTGTCGAAGGCACATCCGAGATCCACCCGCTGCAGCTCTCTGACCGCGAGCGCGCGGCGCTGGTGGCGTTTTTGAAGACGCTGGCGGAGTGAGGCCGGGTTAGTCTGCGACAAGAGCGGACCATCGTCTTGGGCCGCCAAGTAACGTTGACACGATGCAGGGTCGCTGCTCATGATAACAAAGGCGCAAAGTGCGATACCTCAGGCTGTGGGAGGATAAAAATGCAGCCACTTGTCATCGACGCAAAACCTCAACCTGTTTCAATTGACCCCGCCAAGACTGCAGTTCTCGTTGTGGACATGCAGAATGACTTCGGCTCGAAAGGCGGGATGTTCGACAGAGCCGGCATCAATATCTCCGGGATTCAAAAGGCTGTCGGCCCTACTGCAACTGTAACAGCGGCCGCTCGCAAGTTGAGACTGCCCGTCATCTATCTGAAGATGGGGTATCATTCCGATCTTTCAGATCTCGGGACATCGGATGCCCCCAATCGTCTCCGACATCTCCAGATCTTTGGGGTCGGTGAGAAAATGACAGCGCCGGATGGCAGTGAGAGCCGGATTCTGATCCGCGACAACTGGGGAACAGATATCGTCAACGACCTCAAGCCGGAGGCGGGGGATGTTGTCCTCTACAAAACCCGGTTCAGCGGCTTCTACGAGACCGAACTCGATGCTGTTCTGAAGGCCGCAGGCATCAAACAGCTCATCGTGACTGGGTGCACGACGAGCGTGTGTGTGGAGTCGACAATTCGGGATGCCTTCTTCAGGGACTATCACTGCATCCTGCTGACGGATTGCACGAGCGAACCGATCGCATTGGACGCCCCACGGAGCAACCATGACGCCTCGATTACGCTCGTGCAGATACTCTTTGGATGGACATCGACGTCCGACCATTTCCTGAAGGCGATCGAGGAGCAATTTCAGGAGCGTCTTGAACGAGCCGGATGAGCTGACGAGCTCGGTGAGCGCCTATCGATCCTTCACCGTCTCCATCGCGACAAACGTCGAGGTCTGGGCGACGTGCGGCAGGGCAGAGATGCGCTCGCCGAGCACGCGGCGGTAGGCGGCGATGTCGGTGGTGCGTACCTTCAGCAGATAGTCGAAGCTCGATGCCATCATGTGGCACTGCTCGATCTCCGGCACCGCCTGCACGGCGCGGTTGAAGGCGTCGAGCGCGGCCGAGCGGGTGTCGGACAGTTTCACCTGGACGAAGGCGACATGGCCTTCGCCCATGCGCTCGCGGTCGACGATCGCCTGGTAGCCCCTGATAAAGCCGTCCTTCTCCAGCCGTTTGACCCGTGCCTGCACCGGCGTCTTCGACAGGCCGACTTTCGCCGCCAGTTCCGACATGGAAAGCCGGCCATTGCTGCCCAGAGCCGACAGGATGTTCCTGTCGATCCGGTCCAATTGGTCTTCTGTCACTGGATTCCTGGTCGAATTGGAGGTGATCAGTCCTAATGATAGATCGATCGATCTGTTCTGTCGACTTCTTTGGACCGACTGCAATCCGCACTTATGTTAGCTTGCGCCATTCGGTCCGGTGACCGCCGGCCCGCACCCTTATGCTCGCTCTACAGGACCGCCATGCCAGCGCTCGACACCATCCGCCAGCAGATCCGTGCCAATTATTTGCCCGACGAAGACCAGGCGGTGAGGCGGCTGGCCGAGGCGGCCGGGCTGTTCGTGCAAGACCGCAAGGCGATTTCGGCCCGTGCCGCCGATCTGGTGCGCGCGGTGCGCGGCTCGTCCGATCCGCGGTTGATGGAGGTCTTCCTGTCAGCCTATGGCCTCTCGACCAAAGAGGGCGTGGCGCTGATGTGCCTGGCCGAGGCGCTGCTGCGCGTGCCCGACACCGAGACGATGGACGACCTCATCGCCGACAAGATTGCGCCGCACGACTGGTCGGCGCATTCGGGCGGCTCGAGCTCGATCTTCATCAATGCGTCGACGTGGGCGCTGATGCTGACCGGCCGCGTGCTTGACGAAGGCGAGGGCGGCATCGAAGGCACGCTGCGCGCCATGGTGCGCCGGCTGGGCGAGCCGGTCATCCGCAAGGCGGTGGCGGCGGCGATGCGCGAGATGGGTGAGCAGTTCGTGCTCGGCCGCACCATTGCCGAGGCGGTCAGGCGCGGCCGTCCGATGACGCAGAAGGGCTATCTCTATTCTTTCGACATGCTGGGCGAGGCGGCCCGCACCGAGGCCGACGCACTGCGCTACCTCAAGGCATATGCCGACGCCATCTCCTCGCTCGACGCCGGCGCCAACGGCCCCGACATCCGCCAGAACCACGGCATTTCGGTAAAACTGTCGGCGCTGCATCCGCGCTATGAAGTGACGCAGAAGGAAAAGATGCTGCCCGTCATGGCCGAGCGGCTGCTGTCGCTGGCGCTGGCGGCGCGCCATTCGCGCATGGGGCTCAATATCGATGCCGAGGAGGCCGACCGCCTCGATTTGTCGCTCGACGTCATCGAACGGGTGCTGGCCGAGCCGGAGCTGGCCGGCTGGAACGGCTTTGGCGTCGTCGTGCAGGCCTATGGCCCGCGCGCCGCTTTCGTCATCGACTGGCTCTACGAACTGGCGAGGAAATACGACCGCAGCATCATGGTGCGGCTGGTCAAGGGTGCCTATTGGGACACCGAGATCAAGCGGGCGCAGACGCTCGGGCTCGACGGCTATCCGGTCTTTACCCGCAAGGCCAACACCGACGTCTCCTACCTGGCCTGCGCTAAGAAGCTGTTGGCGATGACCGATCGCATCTATCCGCAATTCGCCACACATAACGCCCACACCGTCGCCGCCATCCTGTCGATGACGACGGACCGCGATACATTCGAGTTCCAGCGGCTGCACGGCATGGGAGAGGCGCTGCATGAGACGGTGCGCAAGGCCGAAGGCACGCGCTGCCGCATCTATGCGCCGGTCGGCGCGCATTCCGACCTGCTCGCCTACCTGGTCCGCCGGCTGCTCGAAAACGGCGCCAACTCCTCCTTTGTCCACCAGCTCACCGACGAGGAGGTCGAGCCTGAGGACATCGCCCGCGACCCGCTCGAGACGGTGGAGAAACAAGGCCCCGCCGCCAATCCGGCGATCGTGCCGCCGTCGGCGATCTTTGGCCCCGGCCGGCGCAATTCCAAGGGTTTCGACATCACCGACACGCTGACGCTGGCTGCGATCGACAAGGCGAGGGCCGAGTTCGCCGGGCCGGAGCGCTGGCACGCCAAGCCGGTCAGCCGCGCCGCCGGCTACGGCAAGCAGCGTCCGGTCGTTAATCCGGCAAAACCTTCGGAAGTGGTCGGCACGGTCAGCGAGGCCGGCGCCAAGCAGGTCGAAACCGCCGTGCGCATCGCCGTCGAGGCACAACCGGCATGGGCAAGACGCCCGGTCGCCGAGCGCGCCGCCATCCTCAACCGGGCAGCCGATCTCTACGAGGCGAACGCCGTCGAGTTCTTTGCGCTGGCCGCCCGCGAGGCCGGCAAGTCACTGGCCGACGGCGTTGCCGAGGTGCGCGAGGCGGTCGACTTCCTGCGCTACTATGCGGCTGAGGCCGCCAATGCCGAGGCGGGCACCGAGGCGCGCGGCGCCATCGCCTGCATCTCGCCGTGGAATTTTCCGCTGGCCATCTTCACCGGGCAGATTGCGGCGGCACTCGTCACCGGTAATTCCGTCATCGCCAAACCGGCCGAGCAGACGCCGCTGATCGCCTTCCGCTCCGTCCAGCTGCTGCGCGAGGCCGGCGTGCCGGAAGACGTCATCCAGCTTCTGCCCGGCGACGGTCCCTCGGTCGGCAGCCCGCTGACCGCCGATCCGCGCATTGCCGGGGTCTGCTTCACCGGCTCGACCGAGGTCGCCAAGCTGATCGAAAAGCAGCTCGCCGACACCGCCGCGCCCGACGCCATGCTGATCGCCGAGACCGGCGGCCTGAACGCCATGATCGTCGATTCCACTGCGCTGCCGGAACAGGCGGTGCGCGACATCCTCGCCTCCGCCTTCCAGAGTGCCGGCCAGCGCTGCTCGGCATTGCGCATGCTCTACGTGCAGAAGGACGTCGAGAAGAAGATGCTGGAGATGCTGAAGGGCGCGATGGAAGCGCTCAGCCTCGGCGACCCCTGGCGGATCTCGACCGATGTGGGCCCGGTCATCGACGACGAGGCGCAGGCGTCGATCCGCGACTATTGCACGAAAATGGGCCTGCAGGGCCGGCTGATCGCCAAGCTCGAAGCGCCGAAGGACGGGCGCTTCGTCGCGCCCCACGTCTTTCGGGTCAAGGGCATCGAGGAGTTGGAGCGCGAGGTGTTCGGCCCGGTGCTGCATGTCGCCACCTTCGATGCCGACGAGATCGATGCGGTGATCGCCGCGATCAACCGCAAGGGCTATGGCCTGACCTTCGGCCTGCACACCCGCATCGAAGGCCGCGCCCAGCATTTCGTCGATGGCATCCATGCCGGCAACATCTACGTCAACCGCAACCAGATCGGCGCCGTCGTCGGCGCGCAGCCGTTCGGCGGCGAGGGCCTTTCCGGCACCGGGCCGAAGGCCGGCGGGCCACATTATCTCCGGCGCTTCCGCAAGGGACCGGAGGCCGGCACCCATCTTGCCGAAGGCCGCAAGGTGACGGCGACCGAGCTCGCCGACAATCTGCCGGACCCGGCGTTGGGCGGCTGGTCGACGCGTCCAGATCGTGTCGCCATCCTGAGGAAATATCTGCGCGGCAAGGGTGCCGCGGCCATCGGCACTGCAGCCGCGATCGATTTCGGCCAGGTCGACCTGCCCGGGCCGACCGGCGAGGCCAACACGCTGTCGCTGTCGCCGCGCGGCCGCGTGCTGTGCCTTGGTCCCGACGCGGATACGCTGCTTGCCCAGGCGATCCAGGCGCTGGCCGCCGGTAATGCGGTGCTCGCCGTCGCCCCAGGCGCGCCGGCGGCACTGTCGGCGCTGACCGGCAAGGGCCTGCCGCTGGCGGCGATCGACGGCCGTCCGGACCCGGTCGAAGCGCGCTCGCTGCGCGTCGACGTGGTTGCCTTTTCCGGCACGCCCGAGGCCGCGCGCATCGTGCGCAAGGTCATCGCCGAGCGCGCCGGCCCGATCGTGCCGCTGATCAGCGAAGTCTATTATCCGGCCGCCTATGCGCACGAGCGCGCCGTCTGCGTCGACACCACGGCGGCGGGCGGCAATGCCAGCCTGCTGGCCGCTGCGTAGGGTTTCGCCAGGGCTCGCGTGTCGCGGGCAGGGGCGGCGCCGACTTTGGTGCCGGCATGGGGACGGTCGCTACCTGATACCGAGCGGCACCTCGAACTGCCAGGCCGAGCGACCGGCTCCGTCTGGAATCGGCGGAAACGGAGATGCCCGGCGGACCGCGTCGAGTGCGGCCTTGTCCAGCGCGGTAACACCCGAACTGCCCGTCAGCCTGGCCGACCGGACGTTGCCATTCGAGCCGACGGTAAAGGCAACGGTTGCTGTGCCGGTGGCGCGCGTGCGTGTCGAATTGAAGGCCCGCACCAGCTTTGACCTGATCTTGCCGGGGTAGTTCGTGACGGCTGCATTGCCGATGCCTGATTTGCCGCCCCTGCTGGCGGTCAGGAGCTTGCCGTCCTTCCTGCCGTCGGCCATGCCGCGCGCGACATCCGTTTCGTCACGGCCGCCGGAGCCGGTCTTTCTCTTCTTGGAATCGGCTTTGGCAAGTGCCTTGCCCGACTTCTTGCGCAGGGTCGGCTTTTCAGGCTCATCTGGTTCGGCTTTCCCGGCCGGCTTTTTCTGCGCGGTTGCCTTCTTCGGCTGCTTGGGCTTCGGCCTGTCCGGCTTCGGTTCTTCCGCCGCGCCGACTGTCTCGGTCGTCTGAACTGTTTCGGCTGGCCTCGGAGCGGCTGGTACCGGCATGCTTGTCTCGACAAGCTCGGCCGTTTCGGCGGCGCCGACTGGCGGCGGCACGGCATTGTCGTCGGCAGGCACCAGCCTGTCGGTCGCGAGAATGTCGGGCGACGGATCCTGGCGGGCAGGCTGGACGGGTTGGGCAGGTGCTGGCTCGGTGCGATCGGCAAGGGCAGCAGTTTCCGTGGCGGCCTCGCTGACCGGCTCGACCACTTCTGTTCCCGATGCTTCGGCCGCGTCAGTGACCGGCTGGAGCGTCTCCTCGGCCGCGGTCGCCTGTGCCTCGACCGTTTCGACGGGCTTGGCCTCGAGCATGGTCACCATCGTTACGTTGGCCACTTCCGGGTCATCTGCGGCATCGCCGGCCGCCTGCTGCGGATCGGCGCCGAGCAGCATTTCGCCGTGCTGGTCGGCACCTTCGATCTTTGGCCGATCGTCCGGCAGCGTGAGAAAGGCCAGCGCCACCGCTACGTGGAATGCGCAAGAGCAGGTGATCGCCACCGTCCAGTTGCGGCGCCGCTGCTTCCGTCGTGCCTGCCGCAATGGCTCCGCCGGCACCGTAGGCAAGTCGCCGTCGGCATCGACGATGTAACCGTCTTCCGGCCTGTCGCGCAGCGAAACACGCAGCGCCCCGCGCGGGATGGCGAAATCCGGATCATCCGGCTCCGGCGGCAGGAAACCGGCTAGCGGCCACGGCACAGCGTTTCGTGCGAAGGCGGGTTCCAGTCCCAAAATTCAGACCCCGAAGGCGATGCCGGTCCTAGTCTGCGCCTTCAGCCCGCGCATGCAGGCATTCGGCTCGGCGCCGGCGCATTCCGTGGCGCTATTGATCAACACGCGGCTGACCTTGCCGCAATCGGTGCCGGCAAGGTCGAAACGCGTCACCTTGGTCTTGCCTGCCGGCAGCTCCTTGAAATCGAGCACGGTCAGCCGATCGACGACGCCGGCCTCATTGAACAATGCGATCTCGAATGCCGCCTTGGACAGACCGGCGCCGAGATTGTTGGTGACCACGAACGTCAGGCGGCAGCCCTTGTCGGAAGGCTGCGCGCCGTTGAGCTCGAGGAAAAGCGCCGGCACTTGCTGTTGTGTCCACGCCGGAGCCGCCGCAAGCAATATTGCCAGCACCGCGGCGAACAGACGAAGGGATGCCGTCATGCCTGTCATTGTCGTCAGCCTCCAAACCTCATGGTCGCCGCCAGCTTCAGGGTGACGCCGGGCTCGTAGACGACGCTCGTCGTCGATGCGTTCAGCGGGTTGGCGTATTTGACGTCGAACAGATTGTCGGCGCGGAAATCGACCTTGAAATTGTCGGTCGCCTGGTAGCTGGCGAAGGCATTGACCAGCGTGTAGTCCCTGGCCACCGGGTTGCCCTGCGGCTTGCCGTTGTATTGCACTTCGCCGCCGATGGTCAGCCGGTCCTCGAGAAAGCGCAAGCCGAGTTGCCCGGTGATCTGGGAGGAGGGGACGGTGACAAGGTCCGCCCGTTCGCCTTCATAGGAAATCGTGTGGCCGTCGGTGATCGAGGCGGACAGGCCGGCAAAGCCCCAGGCGGCGTCATAGACGCCCTCCATCTCGAAGCCGTGGATCTTGGCCTTGGCGAAATTCTGATACTGGAAACAGATCGGTATGCCCGGACCGAACGGGCAGCCGCTGGTCGGGTCGAACGCCGATAGGGTCACGCCGTCGATGTAGTCGTCGACATTGTTGTTGAAATAGGCCGCCTTCAGCCGCAACGCGTCTTCGGCCTCAATGACGCCGTTGGTGCTGTAATTGACGCCGAATTCCACGGTCTTGCCGGTTTCGGGCTTGAGATTGGGATTGGGGAGGAACGGAAAGCTGACGCCTGCCGGATGATTGCCGCTGATCAGGGTCTCCGACAGCGACGGAGAACGGTAGCCTTCCGCATAGGTGCCGTAGAATTGCAGCCCGGAAAGGCTGGCGGTTTCGAAGGGCGAAACGCCCACTGTGATGCGTGGCGACAGCCGGTTGCCCGAGGTTTCGCCGACATCGCTGTCGAGCTTGTAGCTGTCGTAACGCAGCCCGGCGATGACCTCGAGCCAGTCCCAGGTGAGCTTGTCCTGGACGAAAGCGCCGGAGACGTTCCTGTTGCCCGAGGGCGTGTAGAAACTGTCGCCGCCCGCCGTGCCGCCTGTCTCGACATCGTCGCCAACCCAGTCGCCGCCATAGGTCAGCTCATGCGCAATGCCGACGGTCTCGAATCTCGACGTGTTCCAGATGTCGATGCCGGAGGTGCCGATGTCGAACGTCGATTTCGAGCCCGCCGGCAAAACCACGGGCAGGCCGGTGACCGGATCAAACCGGTTTTGCGCGACAAGGGTCGTCAGATCGAGCTTAGTCTTGTTGTAGGAGACGTTGATGTGGAGATCGAGCCAGCTTTTGTCTTCGTCGGTGATGTTGTAGCGGGCCGTGAAGGTATTCGCCTTCAGGTCGGCGTCGTTCACCGGCGCGCTGCCGCTGGTCTCGGTCCATCCGTCGTTCGAGCCGATCCAGCCGAGCTTCAGCTCGCTGTTTTCGCTGGGGCGGATGGTCGTCTTGAGGAGGCCGCTCAAGACGTCGAAGCCGGTGCCCGCTACAGTGGCGCCGCCGCCATGCTTGTAGTCGTCATAGTCGCGGTAGACGATATTGCCGAGCACGTCCCAGTTCTCGTTGATCCGATAGGCGCCGCTGGCACTGGTGGTCCAGCCTTCGCCGTTGGTTTCGTAGCGCCCGGTCGCAGATGCCGCCCAGGTCTCGTCCGGCTTGAGGAAATCCTGCGCGTCCTTGGTGTCGAAAAAGACGACGCCGCCGATCGCCCCGGAGCCATAGGTGTTGGCGACCGGGCCGCGGATCACATCGACGGATTTGATCAGTTCCGGATCGATGTAGAAGGTCGATTGCGTACCGTGATCCGAGCGCTGAAAATTCTGGCGGGCGCCGTCGACGATGACGGAGACGCGGCCGAAATCCTGCAGGCCGCGGATGTTGATGCTGGAGCTGACACGCCTTGCGTCGGCCTGGACGGCGACACCCGGCACACCGAACAGCATCTCGTTGGGCGTCGTCGCCATGCGGCGCTCGAGCTGTTCCTCGTCGACATGGCTGGCTGAAGCAAGCGACTCGATCGCCGTCTCGCCGGTACGGCTGAGGATCAGGATCTTGTCGAGCAGCGTGGTACCCGCCGGCTTTGTCTTTTCGGGCTGTTGAGACCGGTCAGTCTGCTGCTGGTCAGTTGCCGGTTGGGCGGCCTGCTGGGCGCCGGCCGGTGTGGCGAGCAGCGGGATCGCCGCCGCGCCGGCCAGCAACGCGGCCATTTTGCTTGTCATAGAACAGTGTGTTAGGCCGCTGCCCGCCAGCCGTCCCCAATTCGCCAACCCCATGCTGCAACTCCAAGAATCCATGTTCGATGCTGGCTGGCTTGGGGCTCGCTGGCATTTTTCATCGCGTCCGGCGTCTTAAATGTTGACTCATTTACTCCGGTATTGCACTGCTAGATAACATGACCATTCGAGTCAAGAATTGAATCGGCATTTCACGCAGGCGCCGAGCCAGATGCCCGGCACAGGAAAGGGAGCGAACCCATGAACACGCACAATCCCAGCGACTTTCGCTATCGCGTCCGCCGTTCCGACGAAAATTCCGTCCGTTTCGACCGGGTCCAATCGGCCGTGAGAACGCTGTCAAGCAACACGCTGTTCCAGGGCGAGCACGAGATCGGCATCGAGCATCATGGTGCGCTGTACCGGCTGAAGATCACCCGGCAGGGCAAGCTCATCCTCAACAAGTAGGTGGTAGAAATGGACCAGCGCGTAAAACCCGCTCCGCACGAGATCCGGCGGGCACGGGCAGACAATCCGAAAATGCGCGAGCGCGATCTCGCCGCCCAGCTCGGTATTTCGGAGGCCGAACTGGTCGCCGCGCATTGCGGCGACGGCGTCGTGCGCGTCGAGCCGCGTGTCAACGACCTCTTGACTGGCCTGGAAGCTGTCGGTGAAGTGATGGCGCTGACCCGCAACGAAAGCGCGGTGCACGAGAAGATCGGCGTCTACGACAAGGTCGTCACCGGCAATCACAATGCCATGGTGCTCGGCGAAAACATCGACCTGCGCATCTTCCCGAAAGTCTGGGCGCACGGCTTCGCCGTGGAAAAGCGCGACGGCGCCGACATCCGACGCAGCCTGCAGTTCTTCGACACCGCAGGCGAGGCGATGCACAAGGTGCATCTCAGGCCAGCCTCCAACCTCTACGCCTATCAGAAGCTGGTGGCCGGGTTGGAATCGCCGAACCAGGAGCCGACGGTGGCGATTTCAGCGGGCACGGCTGACGAGACCGAGCCTGCGGACAACCCGGCGAGCATCGACGATCTGCGCGACCGCTGGAGCCAACTGACCGATGTGCACCAGTTCTTTGGCATGTTGAAGACACTGAAGATCAGTCGCCGCCAGGCGGTGCGTATGGTCGGCCAGGATTATGCCTGGCTGGTCGACAAGGATGCCGTGAACGCCATGTTCAACCACGCCGCTGCTGGCGCCATGCCGATCATGTGCTTTGTCGGCAATCGCGGCTGCATCCAGATCCATTCCGGCCCCGTCGCCTCGATCAAGCCGATGGGACCATGGCTCAACGTGCTCGACGAGACCTTCCACCTGCACCTGCGGACCGACCACATCGATGAGGTGTGGGCCGTGCGCAAGCCGACCAAGGACGGCCATGTCACGTCGCTCGAAGTCTATGGCGCTGACGGCAAGATGATCATCCAGTTCTTCGGTAAGCGGCATGAAGGCGAAAGCGAGCGCGAAGACTGGCGCTTTCTGGCCGAAAACCTGCCGCGTATCCCAAGCCCGACCGCAGCCTGAGGAAAACGACGATGGTTCTTTTCTCCAGGCTGGCATCGGTCTCCAGGTCGGCGCCTGGTCCTGCGGCCGCTGTTTTCCTGGCGTTCGCCGCGCTGATGCCGGCTCAAGCCGCCGAGGACATCGCGACTTTCGCCGACCGCTCGAGGATCGTAGCCATCGGCGGCTCGATCACCGAGATCGTCTACGCGCTCGGTGAACAGGATCGTCTTGTCGCGCGCGATTCGACCAGCCGCTATCCGCAAGCGGCGGCGGAACTGCCGGATGTCGGCTACATGCGCCAGCTGTCGCCGGAGGGTGTGCTGTCGGCCAATCCGTCGGGTATATTGGCCCTGCACGGCAGCGGACCGAAGGAAGCCGTCGACGTCTTGAAGAAATCAAGCATCCCGTTCATCGAGGTGCCCGAGCGCTACGACAATCAAGGCATTCTCGAAAAGATCCACATCGTCGGCAAGGCGCTCGGCACCGGGGCCAAGGCCGATGCGCTGGCGGCCCAGATTGACACCACGCTGAAGGCAGCCGAAAAGCAGACCGCCTCGATCAAGGATCGCAAGCGCATCCTGTTCGTGCTGTCGATGCAGGGCGGCAAGCTGCTTGCCGCCGGCAGCGACACCGCCGCCGACGGCATCATCAAGCTTGCGGGCGGCATCAACGCCATCGACGGCTTTGCCGGCTACAAGCAATTGTCGGACGAGGCAGTCATCACCGCCAGGCCCGACGCGATCCTGATGATGAACAATGCCGGGCCGGCAACCGCGGATGACGAATTGTTTTCGAACCCTGCCGTGGCTTCGACGCCGGCGGGTGCCGCCCGCAAGCTGATCCGCATGGACGGCGGCTATCTGCTCGGCTTTGGCCCGCGCACGGCCGACGCCATCCACGACCTCGCCGTCTCGCTCTATGGCGGCCAGGGCACGGATTGAGCGCGATGGCCGATCATTCGATCGCTGGTGCGGCGGGAATTATGGTGACGGCCGCCGAGGGTGACCGCTCGCGGCGCGCCCACCTCGTCATCGTGCTGCTCTGCGTCGGGCTGACTATCGCCGTGCTTTTGTCGCTGACCTCCGGCGCATCCGATGCCTCGGCCATCGGCGTCATGCGCGACTGGCTGTTCGGCGCGCCGCCCGGCGATGCGGCGTTGAGCGCCCGCGACCGCCTGATCATCCATGACATCCGTCTGCCGCGCATCATTCTGGGCGTGCTGATCGGCGCATCGCTTGCCGTGTCCGGTGCCGTCATGCAGGGGCTGTTCCGCAATCCCCTGGCCGACCCCGGCCTGATCGGCGTTTCGGCCGGATCGAGCCTCGGTGCGGTCGCCGTCATCGTGCTTGGCTCGACCATGCTGGCGCCGCTGACTTCGGCGCTCGGCACGATGGCTTTGCCGCTGGCCGCGTTCTGCGGCGGGCTGGCGACGACATTGCTGCTCTATCAGGTCGCGACACGGCAGGGCCGGACCTCGGTCGCCACCATGCTGCTCGCCGGCATCGCGCTGGCGGCGCTTGCCATGGCGCTGACCGGTATCCTGATCTTCATGGCCGACGACCGGCAATTGCGCGACCTGACCTTCTGGCAGCTCGGTTCGCTGGGCGGCGCAACCTGGCAAAAGATCGGCTCGGTCGGGCCGGTCATCGTGCTGGCGCTGGCGGCAATGCCGTTCCTGGCGCGCGGCCTCAACGCGCTGGCGCTGGGCGAGGCCACGGCCGGCCATCTCGGCATCCCGGTGCAGCGGCTGAAATACACCGCGATCGTCGGCGTCTCGGCAGCGGTCGGCGCCTCCGTCGCGGTCAGCGGCGGCATCGGCTTCGTCGGCATCGTCGTGCCGCATCTGCTGCGCCTGCTGATCGGCCCCGACAACCGTTACCTGCTGCCGGCATCGGCGCTGCTCGGCGCCGCGCTGCTGCTGTTGGCCGACGCCGTTGCCCGCACCATCGTGGCGCCTGCCGAATTGCCGATCGGCATCGTCACCGCGGTCGCCGGTGCGCCGTTCTTCCTGTGGATCCTGCTGCGTAAGCGCGGCGTCATCGACCTGTGAGAGACTGTTTGGGAACTCTACTCTGGCGGCCATCTGATGGCGTTTTCTGCGCTTCCGGTGCTCACGGACCCAAATGTCCGCTGCGCTCCGGTTCTCGAAACCACCACCATATGGCTCGCCAGAGCGATTTTCGAAACAGTCTCTAAGGGGTTCTTATGATCGAAGCGCGGGATGTCTCGGTGGCGATCGGCGGTAAGCGCATTGTCGCCAATGTCGATTGCGAGGCGCGGCCCGGCGAAATTGCGGCCATCGTCGGCCCCAACGGTTCGGGCAAGACGACCTTCCTCAAAGCACTGTCCGGCGACCTTCGCTATTCGGGAGAGGTCACCGTCAACGGCCGCAATCTGTCGGCGATGAAACCGGTCGAAGCGGCGACGGTGCGCGCGGTGCTGCCGCAGGCGACGACGCTGTCCTTCCCGTTTACCGTGCGTGAGATCGTCAGGCTGGGCCTGGTCGGCGGGCGCTCCGGCGCGTTGCCCGGCGAAGACCAGCGCCTGCCCGAACGGGCGCTGGCTCGCGTCGACCTCGACGGCTTTGCCGGCCGCTTCTACCAGGAGCTGTCCGGCGGCGAACAGCAGCGCGTGCAGCTTGCCCGTGTTCTGTGCCAGGTGTGGGCGCCGGTGCTCGACGGCAAGCCGCGCTATTTGTTCCTCGACGAGCCGGTGTCCAGCCTCGACATCAAACACCAGCTGATTATCATGGACATCGCGCGTGATTTCGCCAGACGCGGCGGCGGCGTGGTCGCCATCCTGCACGACCTCAATTTGACGGCGATGTATGCCGACCAGATTTTCGTCATGCATCGCGGCAAGCTCGCCGCTACAGGTTCGCCGCAACGGGTGCTCAGCGACGAGCTGATCGAAAAGGTCTTCGATTGCCGGCTGAAGGTTAGCGTGTTGCCGGCCGCAAACATGCCGTTCGTATTGCCGCAATCGGCAGCTTAGGCAATCAGAGAAATCAGGCGGCCGGCGCCCTTTGCACCAGCATGTCGATGCCGAGCAGGTGTCGCACATTCGGGCGCGCCGCCACCAGATCGGCGATCGTGTAGCGCGACAGCACGGCGAAGAAGGCGTTGAGCGCTTCGCGCAATGCCGAATTCAAGGCGCAGCTGTCGACCAGCGGGCATTCGGCGGCGTCGTTCTCGAAGCACTCGGCCATGGCAAAGCTTTCCTCCGTCACCCGCACGACATCAAACAGGTTGATTGATTCGGCCGCGCGGCCGAGCCTGACGCCGCCATTCCTGCCGCGCACCGTTTCGATCAGGCCGTTTTCGACCAGCGGCTGCAGGATCTTGAACAGGAAAAGTTCCGATACCGAATAGGCGGCGGCGATCTCGGGGATGCGGCTCAACCGCTCGGTGTTGGCGGCGCAATACATCAGAATGCGCATGGCGTAGTTGGTCTGACGGGTAAGCCGCATTGTGTCCTCACATAACAGTGGTTGGCGTCAATATGGCCCATAGTTTGGAACAATTCCAGACTGGCGCTGCATAATAGATGAATTGCGGCGTCAAGTTTGCGTGCACGATTGCGCGCACCGGAACCAGCGGCGCGCTTTCTGAGTAAGCGACACTAGATAAGTTCGCATAAATCGATCAGGAGCGGCCCACCATGTCACGACCAGCCCCGGCATTTGCATCTGTCGCATCCGTCCGGTTCGACGCCGATGCCGATGCCAAGCTTTCAGCGCTCAGGCGCACCAAATTCGTTGCCGCCGCAGCACTTGCGTTTTGCGTGCTGGTCTTTGCTGTGGCGAAATCGCTCGAGAGCCGGCATGCGTGGCTGGGCTTCGTCGCCGCTTTCGCCTAAGGGGCGACGATCGGCGGGCTGGCCGACTGGTATGCGGTGGTGGCGCTGTTTCGGCGGCCGCTTGGCCTGCCGATCCCGCATACGGCCATCATCCCGGAAAACCAGAACCGCATCGCGGACAATCTCGGCCGCTTCATCGAGGTCAATTTCCTGGCGCCGGAACCGGTGCGCGAAAAGCTCGCCGAGGTCGACTTTTCCGCGCTGGTCGCGGACTGGCTGGCCGACCCGAACCGCGCCGCCGACCTGTCGCGCTTCGTCGGCCGGCTGGTGCCGCAGACGCTGGCGGCGGTCGAGCAATCCGGACTGCGCGGCTTCGTCACCAGCCGTATGCTGGAGCAGATCGAAAAGGTGCCGCTGGCGCCGCTTGCCGCCGAGCTGCTGTCGGCGCTCACCGGCGATCGCCGCCACCAGAAACTGTTCGACGAGTTCACCAAGGTGGTCGGCCGCTTCCTGAGCGACGAGCAGGCGCTGGCGACGATGCGCGAGAAGATCCGCGAGGAACTGCCGTCGCTGTTCAACCTGTTTCGCGCCGACGCCTATCTGTTGAAGAAGATCGTTGCGTCGGCCGGCTCGCTGCTCGATGAGGTGCGGGCCGATCCGCACCATCCGATGCGAGCCGAATTCGACCTTTTCGTCGAAACCTTCGTCGAGCGGCTGAGGACATCCAAACAATATGCCAGGCGCGCCGAAAAGCTGAAGCGCGATTTCCTCGCCCGGCCGGAGCTCAGCGCGCTGGCCGGCGATATGTGGGACAGCATGCGGCTGTTCATCGAACAGGACGCCAAGGCGCCGAATTCGATGATCCGTGACCATCTCGCCACCATGTTCGTCGAGGTCGGCCGCCATCTTGCCGATGACGCGCAGATCAGGGCCGACATGAACCAGGGGTTCATCGTGGCGCTGGCCTCCTTCGTCGAAAGCCAGAAGAGCGGCGTGTCCAAATTCATCGCCGACCAAGTCAAGCGCTGGGACCTCGCGCAACTGACAAGGCTTATCGAAATGAACATCGGCAAGGACCTACAATATATCCGCTTCAACGGCATGATCATCGGTGGCCTTGCCGGGCTCGTGCTCTACACCGCCGAACGGCTGTTTCTCGTCGGCTGACTCGTCCGAATGGACCGCTGAGCTTTGCTGCACTATCTTCCGTGCAGTGGCGGCGTTCACGGCAACAGGGGGGAGAGAACCAGCATGGCAAAACGACCGGAGTCCGAGTCCTTCATCGACATGTTCGGCAAGTTCGGCCGCGACCTGAAGCTGCCGAATGTCGACGTCGAGGCGATCCTCGCTCACAACCGCAAAAACTTGGAAGCGCTGGAGAAGTCGGCCCGGGCGAGTGCCGCCGGAGCGTCGGCGCTGTTGTCCAGGCAACGCGAGATGCTGCAGGACACGCTGCGCGAAATCGCCGACATGGCACAAAGCTACAGGGCGCCCGGCAATCCGCAGGAAATGATGCAGAAGCAGGCGGCATTCGCCAGAAAATCGTTCGAGACCGCGCTGAAGAATGCCGGCGAGATGGCCGAACTGGCGAGGGTATCCGGCACCGAATCGATCGAAATCCTGCGCAGCCGCATCAAGGAGGCGATGGAGGAGATCCGCGCCGGCCACGACAAGAAGTAAGCTGTTCCCCGGCAGCACGCTTGCCGGCGGCGAAGACCGGCGGTTCGCGGCCGAAGATTATGGGCTGGAATCGCACTGGCGAATTGACAGGGGCGGCCCGTCGTGGTCCGGAACAGGCAAGCGATCGGGAAAGCAGGAATGACGCAGATACGGCCGAGGACGCCGCCGACCTTCGAGCAACTCAGGGCGATGGCCGGGCAGGAGTTGGGCGTCTCGGACTGGACGCTGGTCGATCAGCACCGCATCGACCAGTTTGCCGAATGCACTGGCGATCATCAATGGATCCATGTCGATCCGGAGCGGGCGAAGCGGCAAAGCCCGTTTCGCACCACGATCGCGCATGGCTATCTGACCCTGTCGATCATTGGCGCGCTGGCGCTCGAGATGGGGATCGTACCCGAAAACACGCAGGCCGCGTTCAACTACGGTTTCGACAAAGTGCGCTTCGTGGCGCCGGTCAGGGTCGGCTCGCGAATCAGGCTGCGCACCACGCTGTTGTCGATGGAAGACAAAGGTCCGGGGCAGTATCTGATGAAGGCCGCCAATACGGTCGAGATCGAAGGCGAGCAGAGACCGGCGCTGACCGCCGAGACGCTCGTCATGCTTTATGCGCGCCGCAAGCGGGCCAGCATCTGAGAGTTCAGCCTCAGTTTTGGGGCAGCGCAATCAACGCGACATCGCCTCTTCAAGCGCCCTGAAAATCCGGTCGTCTCCCGATTGGGCGACGTTGAAGCGCATGTAACGACTGGCTGACCGGGACAGGCTGAACGCATTGCCGGGCGCAAGCACGACATTGGCCGACAGGGCATGGCGGGCGACATCCGCGGCATCGATCCCCTCCGGCAGCTTGCACCATAAAAACATGCCGGCGGGCTGATCTATCCATGGCACGATGCCGATTGCCCTGAGGCGGGTGCTGGTTTCTTCCATGGCGCGCGAGAGCCGCGCGCGCAGCAGATCGACGTGCTTGCGATAGAGGCCGTCCTTCAGCAGCGTCAGTACCAGTTCGGATGCAAGCCGACCGCTGCCAAACGAGGTGGCGATCTTGAGATCGGTCAATCCGTCCATCCAGTCGCGAGGAGCGGCGACGAAGCCGCAGCGCACCGATGCCGACAGCGTCTTGGAAAAGCTTCCGATATGGATGACCCGGCTGAGCCCGTCGAAGGCCGCCAGCCTGGGCGCGGGCGTGTGTTCGAAATCGGCGAAGATATCGTCCTCGATGATCGTCAGCCCCGACTGGTCGGCGAGCTTCAGCACCCGATGGGCAACGACGGGCGACAATATAGCGCCGGTCGGATTGTGGAGCGCAGAGTTGGTGATGTAGAGGCGCGGCCGGTGCTCGTTCAGCGCCTGCGCGAACAACTCGATGTCCGGACCCGAGCGCGTGTAGGGGACGCTGATCACCTTGGCCCGATGGGCGCGCAACAGGGCATGGAAGTTGAAATAGCAGGGATCGTCGACCAATACCGTGTCACCCGGTTCGAGCAGGAACCGGCACAGCAGGTCGATCGCCTGGGTTCCCGACTCCGCCAGCATGATCTGGTCCGGAGAGGCTTCGATGCCGTGCTCGGCCATGCGCCGCGCCAGCAGATGGCGTAGCGCCGGCAAGCCGAGCGGCGTGCCGTAATCGGTCAGCGCGGCGTCGTCGGCGCGGGCCGTCGTCCGCAATGCCCGGCGCAATCCAGCCTCGGGCATCCATGTTGCCGGCAGCCAGCCGCAACCCGGTTTCAGGACGCCATCGCCGGCTTCCAGCGATTGGCGCGAGACCCAGAGCGGGTCGACAGCACGGTCAAGCCTGGGGCCGATCTCGGCCAGCGACAGCGGAGCCAACGGTCCGGCGGCATAGAAACCAGAGCCCGGCCGCGAGCGGATCATGCCTTCCGCCGCTAGACGCTCATAGGCTTCGACCACGGTGGATTTGGAAACCTGCATGGCCTTGGCGAAAGCCCGGATCGAAGGCAGCCGCATTCCCGGTGTCAGGCTGCGCGCGGCGATCCTGTGCCTGATCGTCGCCATGACGCTTTCGACAAGCGTCCGGCTGCCCTCATCTGTTGTCGTCTGCTCGTCCATCCGTACTGCTCGCCCTACCATGACGGTTTTGTCAAACTGTACCCGATTGTCTCTGGCGGAGCCAGACGCCCGGCCCGATAGAGGGCGAAAACGAGCGGGGCATCGATGGACAAGGCGGCAAGTGGCTGGGCGGCGAGTATTTGGGCGGCGAGTGGCTGGGGGGCGAGTGGCTGGGTCAACGGGTTCATAGGCGTGCTGATCTTCAGCGGTTCGCTTCCGGCGACGCGCGTGGCGGTGATGGATTTCGATCCGGTGTTCGTAACGGTCGCCCGTGCGGCTTCGGCGGGCATCCTCGGCCTGGCGCTGCTGCTTCTCTTTCGCCAGAAGCGCCCGGAGCGGCGAGATCTGTTCCCGCTGGCGATCGTGGCGCTTGGCGTCGTGGTCGGCTTTCCCCTGCTGACGGCGCTGGCGCTCAAACACATCAATTCGGCTCACTCCATCATTTTCGTCGGCCTGTTGCCGTTGGCGACCGCGATCTTCGGCGTGGTTCGAGGCGGTGATCGCCCGAAGCCGGCGTTCTGGCTGTTCTCGTGCCTCGGCAGCGCCCTTGTCGCTGGTTTTGCAGTCACCCAAGGCCTCTCGGTCTCTCCGCTCGGCGACATCTTGATGCTGGCCGCCATCATCGTGTGTGGATTGGGCTATGCGGAAGGAGCGGCGCTGTCGCGCAAGCTCGGCGGTTGGCAGGTGATCTCGTGGGCGCTGGTGCTGTCGCTGCCGGTCATGCTGGCGCTGACGTTCATCACCATGCCGCCGTCGCTCGAAAGTGCCGGCAGGGGCGCCTGGATTGGCCTGGCCTATGTCTCGCTGTTCAGCATGCTGATCGGTTTCGTGTTCTGGTATCGCGGCCTGGCGCAAGGCGGCATCGCTGCGGTCGGGCAGTTGCAACTGCTGCAGCCTTTCTTCGGCCTTGGGCTGGCGGCAGCGCTGCTGCATGAGCAGGTCAGTCCCGCCATGATCGCCGTCACCGCCGCCGTGGTGCTTTGCGTCGTCGGTGCCAAGAGATATGCGAGATAGGTGTGCCGGCTGCCGGAGTTGCATGCGAACCGGGTGGAATCCTCAAGGATGCTTGGCAACGATATCTGTTCGCCCGGCAGTGGTGCGGGCTGAAAATATCGCAAGGATCAGCGCCATCAGCACTAGGCCCGTCGCGACCTGGAAAGTGACCTGCATGCCGCGTGCGGCTGCCGCAGATGCCAATATCTGCTGACCGGTGCCTTCGCTTCCGCCAGCCGATGCGAAGGCAAACACCGCACCCATCACCGACGCACCGGTGATCAGGCCGAGGTTGCGCGACAGATTGAGCAGGCCGGAGACGACGCCGCGCTGGTCGGATTCCACACCGGTCATCACGGCCGAATTGTTGGAGGTCTGAAACAGGCTGTAGCCGGTGCAGACGATGATGATTGGTACGACATAGCCGGCAATACCGAATTCCGCCCGCGATAGAGCAACGGTACCAATAGCGAGATCGAACAGGCCGACGATCATCATCCGGTGCGCCCCGAAACGATCGACCAGGCGTCCGGCTGGAAGCGCCGCCAGTGCGGTAACCAGAGGGCCGGTCGACAGAACCAGCCCGACCATGGCTGCGTCCAGCCCAAGCGCGCGCGACAGATAGAATGGCGCGACCACCAGCGTCGCCATCATCACGGTGGCGACCATCAGGTTCATGGCGAGGCTTGCGTTCAAGGCGCGGTCGCGGAACCTGGCAGGCTGGATCAAAGGGTTCTCGGCCCTTGTCTGCGCAATGACGAACAGGAGGCCAGCCACGGCGGTGGCAATCAGCAAGCCGACATTGAGAGAGCCAAAACTGCCGCGCCCAAGGGTCATGGCGAGCGCATAGGCGGCCAGCGTCAGAGCGAGCAAGGCCGTGCCGATCCCGTCGAAACCGCGCCGATCCGGTTCCGCTATCTTTTTTCTGGCCGGCAGGACGCGCCAGGCGAGCGCGAAGGCCAGCGCCCCCAACGGCAGATTAATGAGGAAGATCGCGCGCCAGCCGAGGCCGGCGATCAGAAATCCGCCAAGCGAGGGGCCAAGTGTGGTGCCGATCGCCGACATGGCGCCGAGCAGGCCCATGGCGCTGCCGGATTTTTCCCGGGGAACCGTATCGGCGACAAAGGCCAGCGTCAGAGCCATCATGACGGCCGCGCCGAGCCCCTGTGCCGCCCGTGCGGCGATCAGCAGCCAGAGCGTCGGCGCGAGCCCGCAAAGCACGGATGCGAAGGTGAACAGGGCAATGCCGCCGAGCATTAGCGGGCGGCGGCCGAATATATCGGCGAGCCGCCCGGCACTGACGATCAAGGTGGTGATGGCGAGCAGATAGGCAAGAACGACCCATTGCACGAGCTGGAACGATGCGCCGAACGCCTGCATCAGTGATGGCAGCCCGACGCTGGCGATGCTGTTGGCGAGCGACGACAGCAGCGTTGAAAGCGACAGGCTTGCCAATGCCCATCGGGTCGATCGTGCGCTCACCGGGGCAACTTCGTTCCAAGTCTTTTCAGCGATCGATGCCAAGGTGAACTCCTTTGCCGGCAGCCCCCAGGATCGGAGCTGCCGGAAGTTATTCCCCGGCTTGATGTGGCGAAAGGCGCAGCATTTTCATCTTATTCGTGCATGAAACGCCACATCATGCTGAGCTGTGCTATAGTCCTTCCATGTCGTCGCCCGATCTCAATCTGCTTGTCGCCCTCGATGTGCTGCTGAGCGAGGGCAGTGTGGCGCGCGCGGCCGGGCGGCTGCGCCTCAGTCCCTCGGCGATGAGCCGGACGTTGGCGCGGTTGCGGAAAGCGACAGGCGATCCATTGCTGGTCCGGGCCGGCCGCGGCCTGGTTCCGACGCCTCGCGCGCAGGAATTGCAGCAACAGGTGGGCCGCGTCGTTGAGGACGCGGAGGCGCTGCTGCGTCCTGCCAGGCTTCTGGACCTGTCAGCTCTCGACAAGGTCTTCACGCTGCGCGCCAACGAAAGTTTCGTCGAGGAGTTCGCACCGCGTCTTGTCGCCCGCATCGAAGCGGACGCGCCCGGCGTGCGGCTGCGTTTTGCGCCGAAATCCGACAAGAACGACATGTCGTTGCGTGACGCGGCGGTTGATCTCGAAATCGGGGTTGCCAGTGAAACGAGCCCTGAAATGCGCATTCAGGCGCTGTTTCGCGACCGCTTCATCGGTGCGGTGCGAACGGGACATAGACTGAGCGAGGGCCTTGTGACGCCGGAACGTTATGCGGCCGGCCGCCACATCAGCGTTTCGCGGCGTGGCCGCGAAAAGGGCCCGATCGACGAGGCTTTGAAACTGCTCGGTCTCCAGCGGACGATTGTATGCATGGTTTCCAGCTTCTCGGCCACGCTCGCCATGGCGCGCGCCTCCGATCTGATCGCCAGCGTCCCCGAACGGCACACGCTGGGCGCGCGCGCAGGCATGTACAGCTTCCCGTTGCCAGTCGATATCGAGGAGGTCACCATTTCGATGCTGTGGCATCCGCGGCTTGATGCCGATCCGGCACAGCGCTGGCTGCGAGCCTGCGTGCGGGAGGTCTGTGCGTCGTTTCGCTGATCCAGACTCGGGGCGTGATCTAGAATCTGGTCACCACGCCGATGCCGATGCCTTCGAAGCCGCCCATCGCCATCAATGCGGCCGGCGCTTCCTCGAGGCTGATCTTCTTGCCGACCAGGAGTTCGGGTTTGAGCTTGCCGGTGCGGATCATCTCCATCATCGCCTGGTAACGAAACGCCTGCATGCCGTGGCTGCCGCGGATTTCGAGCTCGAAGGCGATCACCTTGTCCATCGGAATCTGCGGCCTGGCATGGTCGCCGAGCATCAGGCCGACCTGCACGTGGCGGCCGCGGCGGCGCAGGTTTGCGATCGAGTTGAACGAGGTACTGGGATGGCCGAGCGCGTCCATCGACATATGCGCGCCGCCATTGGTGATTTGCTTGACCGCCTTGACCACGTTCGGCGTCTTTGCCGCATTGATCGTCGCCACCGCGCCGATCTTTTTGGCGAAGTCCAGCTTCTCGTCGGTGAGGTCGATGGCGACGACATTGGCGCCCATGGCGCTGGCGATCATGATCGCCGACAGGCCGACGCCGCCGCAGCCATGCACGGCCACCCATTCGCCGGGCGTCACCCGGCCCTGGTCGACGATGGCGCGGAACGAGGTGACGAAGCGGCAGCCGAGGCTGGCGGCGGTGGCGAATTCCATCTCGTCGGGCAAGCGCACGAGATTGGTGTCGGCATGGTCGATCGCGACATATTCGGCGAACGATCCCCAGGCGCTGAAGCCGGGCTGGAACTGATGCTCGCAGACCTGATGGTTGCCCGAGGTGCATTCGAAGCAGCGGCCGCAGCCGACGGCAAACGGCACGGTAACGCGCTCGCCGCCCTTCCAGCGGGTCACCCGGCTGCCTGCGGAGACCACGACGCCGGCCAGTTCGTGGCCCGGCACATGCGGCAGGCGGATACCGTCGTCGTGGCCCATCCAGCCATGCCAGTCGCTGCGGCAGAGGCCAGTCGCCTCGACCTTGATGACGACGCCTTCCGGTGAGGGCGTCGGATCCGGCACGGTCTGGATCGTCGGCGTTTCGCCGAATTTTTCGAAGACGACGGCTTTCATGACAAGGCTTTCACAAGTTTCAATTCAATAACGGCGCATTCGTCAGGCGGCTGTTCGGAGTTAGCTTGATGCCGGCGGCGTGTCGAGAAGCGGTTGCCGCTTTCGAAACCACTCGCTCGCTTCAGTATCCCACGGCCAGATGCCTTCGGTCGTAGGATAGATAAGCTGCATAACCCGGAAGCCCAGGCCGTCGTAGAACCAGATGTCCCAACCGAAATGTTCAGGGTAGTGCTCCACATGGACCGAGCCGAACTGACAGTCGAAGCCGCCTATGAAACCAGACGATCGCTGCCCGACGCGGAAAATCTCGCCGTTGCTCACCCGTCTGCAGTATTGGTTGATGACAGACTGGGAAAGCTCTGGCTTCAGCCCGACAACGACCAGTTCAGGAGCATTGAAATTGTGCTCTATCCCCACCGAGTAGCTGAAAGGCGGATGCTCGCCTTCTTCCAGCACATACAGAATGTGGCAGCCATATTCTTCGATGTCGGCGAGCGTTTTCGCTTCATTTGGATCTTTGGCTTCTCTATTCGGCATCGATCTGGTTCTCCGGCGCGGCCTTCTGGAACGCCGGCAGCGCCATGCAGGCGGCATTGATGTGCGAGATCGTCGGGTAGGGCGTCATGTCGACGCCGAAGCGGGCATTGCTGGTGACCTGTGCGATCAGGCAGATGTCGGCCAGCCCAGGCGTGTCGCCATGGCAGAATGTCTTGGTCTCGGGCGAGGAAGCCAGAATCTTTTCAAGCGGCTGGAAGCCTTCGTTGACCCAGTGCCGGAACCAGTTGACGACATCCTGATCGCTGGCGCCGAACAGTGTACGAAGCGAGGTTAGCACGCGCAGATTGTTCACCGGATGGATGTCGCAGGCGATCATCTGCGCCAGCATTCTGACGCGGGCGCGGCCAGGCGCATCCTTGGGCAGCAGCGGCGGCTCGGGCGTGGTCTCGTCGAGATATTCGATGATCGCCAGCGATTGCGTCAGCAGCGTGCCATCGCTGAAGACCAGCGCCGGCACCAGCCCTTGCGGATTGACCGCGAGGTAGGCGGGCTCCCGATGTTCGCCATGGCGCAAATGATGCGGCACGTACTCGTAGGCCAGGCCCTTCATCTCCAGCGCGATCCGCACCCGGTAAGAGGTCGAGGAGCGGTAGTAGTTATGGAGGACGATGTCGCTCATCGGATCGGTTGGCCGATGGTCAGTTCGATTTCGCCGATGCCGTCGACGCCACCGGTGATGTTTTCGCCCGGCCCAACGGCGCCGACGCCGGCCGGCGTGCCGGTGAATATCAGGTCGCCGGGCTTAAGTTCTATCGCCTCGCTGCAAATCGAGACGATGTCGGGAACCGGCCAGATCAGTTCGGCGAGGTCGCCATCCTGCCTGATCCCGCCGTTGACGGCGAGCCAAATGCGGCCCTTGTCGGGATGACCGGATTTTTGCGCCGGGACCAGCGGGCCGCAGGGCGCGGAACGGTCGAAGGCTTTCGACCAGTCCCACGGCCTTGCCGCCTTTTTCGCCTCGTCCTGAAGGTCGCGGCGGGTCAGGTCGACGCCGACGCCGTAGCCCCAGACATGGTCCAGCGCGCGCTCGCGCGGGACGCGAAAGCCGGCTCTGCCGATCGCGACGACCAGCTCGATTTCGTGATGCAGGTTTTGGGTCAGCGGCGGGTAGGGGATCGTCGTGCCCGAACCAAGTGCCGCGTCGACCACCGCGTCGCCCGGTTTGGTGAAGAAGAAGGGCGGGTCGCGCTCATCATTGCCGAGCTCGCGGGCATGGGCGGCGTAGTTGCGGCCGACGCAGAAGATCCGGCGCACCGCAAAACGCTCCGACGAGCCAACCACAGCCACCGACGGGGTTGCGGGCAGGGGAAGGACGAAGCCGGTCATGCACTGCCTCTGTTCAGTGGATCTGTCCCCGGCACATTCGGCCGATTTGGACAAACGGGCAAGGCATTGGATGGCGGAAGAGCAGGCCTGCCGCGCGGCGCCGCGGAAATCGTGAGTACATTTTGCTTAGCCAGCCAGGATGGCAATGTACTATTTGGCAATAAGCTGGCCATGGCGCGCAGCGCCTGCCGCCAACGCCTGAGACTACCGACCGTTGGTTTTGGGAAGGGGCTCGACGGCGCTTTCTGTGCGTCCCGTACTTCGGGCGTGTCGTTATCTCGCACTTGCACAAAGTTCTGGTGCACTGCAATATAGCAGGAGGAATGCGGCCTCCAGCCCGCCTTTTCGCAGGTTCAATGAAGGGACCGGCATGACGGATATTTCCGCGACGCGTCTTGTCGTGTCCAGGCCTGTCGCCGACAGCTCGGCAAGAACCAGGCTTGCCTATCTCGACGGCTGGCGCGGCCTGTCGATCGCGCTGGTGCTGATCGGCCATTTCTTCCCCGTTCCCGGCATCAATCTCGGCGTCCTGGGCGTCGAATTCTTCTTCGTGCTCAGCGGCCGGCTGATGGCCGAGATCCTGTTTGTCGAACACTATCCGCTGAAGAAATTCTTCAAGCGCCGGTTCTCCCGCATCTATCCGGCACTGCTGGTTTTTGTCGTTGCCGCGATGGTTGCCTTGTCCGGCACATTCATCGCGTTCAAGTGGAAGGCGGCGCTGACGGCGTTGACGTTCACCTACAACTATGCCGGAATTCTCGTCACCCGCGCCGGCGCGCTCGACCATATCTGGTCGCTCTGCGTCGAAGAGCACGCCTATATCATCCTGGCGCTGATCAGCGTCGTCGTGTCGGGGCGGTCCCGGGTCATCATGTTGCTGGGCGCATTGTCGGTGCTGGCCATGGCAAACGGCGCCATTTCCTACTGGGCGCTCGCAATAGGCTACGAGGGCACCTATTGGCGCACCGACGTGCACATCGCCTCGATCCTGCTGTCGGCGGTGATATGCCTGCTCAAGGCCGACGACAGGCTGCCGGCGCTGCTCAAGGGGCCGCATGTCGCCCTGGCGGCCACAGTCGTGGCTGTGCTCCTTTCCACGGCTGCCGTGCCAACCCCCATCCACTATCTGGTCGCGGTGCCGCTGCTGGCGCTCGCCGTCAACTCGCTCGACTTCAGCAGCCGGTACCTGACCGGGTTTCTATCCTCCTTGCCGATGACGATGCTTGGGCTGTGGTCGTATTCGCTCTATCTTTGGCAGCAGCCCTTTTATCAATTCGTCGACATAAAAGGCAGTTCGCCATGGCTGATGCTGGCCGCGGTGTTCGCTTGCGCGCTGTGCAGCTACTACATCATCGAAAAGCCGGCCCGCTCCTGGCTGAACCGCAATTGGTAGGGCGAACAGCGCCCGCAGTTTAGCCGGCGATCCGCCTTGCATAATACCGTACCGCCTTCTTGCCGCCGTGGATTACCGCGTTGCCCACTTCCACAAAGCCGAGTGCGGCATGGAAGGCGTCTGAAGCCGGATTGGGTGGCTCGGCATTGACCTCGCAGGTGACGATCGCCTGGCCCGCGCGTGACGCCTGCTCGAACAAATCCTCGTAGAGCCGGCGGGCATGGCCGCGCCCGCGCGCTGCGGCGGCGACCACGACGCGATCGACATAGACGAACCGCGGGTAGCGCTCGCGAAACCACAGGAAGTTCGGGCTGTCGTAGCTCGCGTCCTGGTCGAAGGTCATGATGAAGGCTTCGAGGGTGCCGATGCGGCGCGTGTAAAACGCTTCGCCGAGCAGGAAGGACAGGCGCTCGGGTTCGAGCCACGACAATTCGGCAGCATGCTCGTTGTTGAGCGCGAGTATGGCGGGCTCATCCTGCGGCGAAACCCGTTCGATCGGCCAGTGCGTTTCAATCATGTTTTCTTCCGTCATCCGGCATCATGTCCGGGCAGCGGCGATGGTCGCCCCCACCATCGCCTCGTCGGTCACGGTGTTGCGGTATTCGCGGTCGAGATCGGTGCCGCCCATGCCGACTTTCGGATTGCGGTAACGCATGACACTCGGCACGTCCTTGAGCGCGGCGAAGTGCATTTCGCTCAACCCGGTTTTCCTCCGCACCTTGCCGATGTTCTCGGGATCAAGCCCGCCGCAGCCGAGGATGATGATGCGGTCGCCGGCCTGCCTGACAAGATCGGCGAGCAGGTCAGCGCCCTCGAGCGCCGTGTCGCGCTGGCCGCTGGTCAGCACGCGGCCGACCTTGCAGCGGATCAGCACCTCCAGCGCCTCGGCCGGATCGCGGGTCATGTCGAATGCGCGGTGGCAGGTGACGTTCAATCGCCCCGCCGCCTTCACCAGTTCGCTCATGCGCTGTTCGTCGATCGTGCCGTCGGCATTAAGGCAGCCGATAACGACACCGGCGACGCCGAGCTCGGCAAGCGCGCGGACATCGGCGAGCATCGAACGATATTCGGCTTCGCTATAGAGAAAATCGCCGCCGCGCGGCCGCACGATGACGTGGAACGGGATCGTCGCCAGCTCGAGCGCCGTGCGTACCGTGCCGAAGCTCGGTGTGATGCCGCCTTCGATCAGGCTGGCACAGAGCTCGACACGGTCGGCGTCAGCGGCTTGCGCGGCCAGCAGGCCGTCTATGCCTTCGACGCAGATCTCGATCAGCGGCAGGCGAGAGCGTTCGGTCTCGGTCATGGGCGATCCGTCGATGATTTGGCTGGCCAGCGGTAGCATCGGGTCTGGTGCCATGAAAGCCGGAACTGTTGGCTCAACACGCGACAGGGCGCCGCTCCCTTCAATTTGCCGCTTGACACATCCATAACCCGGAAGTTATACGTCAATTAATAACTGATGAGTTATTGATTGCATTAACAGCGCCGCCGACCGACAGCTGAAATGTCCGACCGGCAAAAACACGCCTAAGGAGACCACCATGCAAGCACGATTGAAAAACCCGGTGATGCTCATTCCCGGCGCTCTGCAGGCGCTGCTCGCGCTGGACAAGTCGACGGAGACGGCCGACCTGTCCTATGTGACGCGAAAGCTCGTCCATTTGCGCGCCAGCCAGATCAACGGATGCAGCCTCTGCGTCGATATGCATGCGCGCGAATTGAAGAAGGCGGGCGAAAAGGACGAGCGCGTCTTCACCGTGTCCGCCTGGCGGGAAACACCTTACTTCACGGATGCCGAGCGCGCCGCGCTGGCGCTGACCGAGGCGGCAACCCGGTTGGCCGACCGCCCGGATCCGGTGCCGGATGCGGTCTGGGACGAGGCCGCCCGGCACTATGATGAAAAGGCGCTCGCCGCCCTGGTCGTCCAGATTGCCCTGATCAACGCATTCAACCGGCTCAACGCAACCACCAGGCAGATGGTCGGCGCCTGGGGCTGAACGGGGCCGGGCTCTCGAAAAGCCACATCAGATCCGCAGCTTGTGAGAATTCGCGCGGACAAAGTCGATGAAGGCCCGCAGCTTCGGCGGTACCAGGCGGCGGCTCGGATAATAGAGGTGGAGCGGCTCGTAAGCGGGACAGAAAGGCTCCAGCACCCTGACCAGCGCCCCTGAGGCGAGAAGCGGCGCGGCGAGGCCCTCGACCGCGAAGGCGAGGCCAAGCCCTTGCGCGGCGGCGGTGATGCACAGTGGAAGCGTGTTCGCGACCAGACATGCGTCCGGCGTGAATGCGACTTCGCGTCCCTCCACGATGAACTCCCAGGGCGAAATCGCTCGGGTGCGGGTGAGGGCGAATGCGATGCAGCGATGGCCGGCGAGGTCGGCCGGCCGCTTCGGTGTGCCGTGCCGCGCCAGATAGTCGGGGCTGCCGACCACGACCATCTGCAGGGGCCTGCCCAGGCGCGCGCCGATCATATCTTTCTCGAGAAGCTCGCCGATGCGCAGGCCGGCGTCGAAGCCCCCGGCGGCGATGTCGACGAAGCTGTCGTCGAAGATCAGGCTAAGCCGCACTTCCGGATAAGCATCCATGAACGACCGCATCAGCGGTTCGATCAGCAGCGGCGCGGCGATCCAGGGCAGGCTGAGGCGCAGCGTGCCGGCGGGACGGTCGCGGGCCTCGCGCAGTGCCGCACCAGCCGCCCGAATATCTTCGGCTGCCGGGCGCACATGATCGAGGTATTGGGCACCGGCTTCGGTCAAGCCAACGCTGCGGGTCGTGCGGTTGAGCAGCCGCACCCCCAGACGCTCCTCGAGCCCCTTGACCGCCTCGCTCAACGAGGCCGGAGCGACGCCGAGCTCGGCCGCGGCGCGGGTGAAGCTTTTGGCCTCCGCAACTTTTACGAAGGCGACGATGCCGCTGAACTGGTCGAGGCGCATTGTAAGGTTTTTCCAAATAGCCCTGTCGAATTCTACTGGTTTTTCCGGTGAACAAAAGGCGTCATGTTGGGTCCGACGAACGGATCTCGCTATTGCGAGGACCCGAACGGGCAAGGAGACAGGACCGATGACCAGGCTCGCTTTACTCGCCACCGGCGCTCTTCTGGCGGTGTCTGCCGCCCCGGCGGACGCCGGGCCGCTGGAGGACAGCAACATCCAGCTCATCAAGGACTATTACGCAGCTTACGCGACCGGCAATCCCGAGGCCGTGCGGTCCTTCCTCGCGCCCGACGTCGTGTGGCGCATTCCCGGTCATCATCCGCTCGCCGGCGACAAGCGCGGGCCGGACGAGGCGGTCGCCTTTTTCCGCGGCCTGGCCGAGGGCAAATTCAAGGCCGAGCCGATCTTCTTCCAGGCGCAGGGCAACCTCGTCGTCGACGTCCATCGCGGCTGGTCGAATGTCGGCTCAGGTCCCGAGATCGACCAGTTCTACGCGCTGATGTTCCGCATCAAGGACGGCAAGATCGCCGAGGCACAGAATTTTTTGACCGACATGTACCAGTCGGACGCCTTCTACTGGGCGCATTACCCGCTGAAGCCACTGCCCGGCCGACTGGCTGGCGAGCGCTGAGACGACGGTCTTTCTCGCAACGCGCCGCGCTCTCACTCCAAGCCAAAGGAGACTTGCGATGCTTAAAACCCTGACACTTGCCGTAGCAATCACCGCCGCGCTCGCCGCCTCCAATGCCGTGGCCGCACCGCGCGTCGAGCGCGTCACATTCTCCTCGCATGGTGAGCAGCTCGTCGGCGAACTCTATCTGCCAGAGGATGTAGACACGGCGAAACCTCGGCCCGCGCTGGTGGTGACCGGTGCCTGGATGACGGTGAAGGAACAGATGCCGGCCCGCTACGCCCGCGAGATGGCCGATCGTGGCTTCGTCGCCTTGACCTTCGATTTTCGTGGGTGGGGCGAAAGCGGCGGCATACGTCGCCAGTACGAGGACCCGAACGCCAAGACCGCCGACATCGAAGCAGCCGTCGCCTATCTCGCGAGCCGGCCCGAGGCCGACAAGGAGCACATCGGCGGCCTCGGCATTTGCGCCAGCTCCGGTTACATGGTCACCGCTGCGGCCGAAAACGCTGCGATCAAGTCGGTCGCCCTCGTTGCGCCCTGGTTGCAGGATGCCGAAGTGGTCGAGCAGACCTATGGCGGCAAGGAAGGCATCGCCAGGCTTGAGGCCGCAGGCGACGCGGCCGAGGCCGCGTATCGCCGCACCGGCAGACAGGCGTTCCTGCCTGCCGCCAGCCTGACCGATGAGCGCGCGATCATGTTCAAGGTGCCTTATTACACCGAACCCGAGCGCGGCATGATCCCGGCCTGGCGCAACGAGGCCGATCCGGCCTTCTGGCGCGGCTGGCTGAGGTTTGACGCCATCCAGGCTGCCCCGCGCCTGCACCAGCCCTTTCTGATGGTGCATAGCGAGGCGGCAGCCATTCCGCAGGGTGCGCACAAGTTTTACGCGCGGCTGACCAGTTCCAAACAGGAGCTGTGGCTCGACAACGTCACCCAATTCGATTTCTACGATCGTGCCGCGCCGGTGAAGGCCGCAAGCGATGCCGTCGCCGCGCACTTCCGCGCGACGCTTGGCAGTGCGGGGGAGGCGGAACAATGAGCCTCGTCACCCGTCGGCATGTCCTGGTCGCGGCGCTTTCCGCTGCGACGGTTTCCGCCGTCTCGGCGCCCACGTCGAGCGCATCGGGAGATGCGCTGACGGTCGAAGACAGGATCGCAATCGCCGAGGCAGTGGCCGGGATCGGCCTCTATGCCGATCTGCGTGAGTGGAACCGGGTCAGATCCTATCTCGCGGCCCGTGTCACGACCGACTATACCAGCCTCTTCGGCGGCGAGGTCACGACCGGCGGCCGCGACGCGCTGATCGCGCAGTGGCAAGGACTGCTGCCGGGCTTCGACGCCACCCAGCACCTCATCACCAACATCACCGTCGAAGGCGCGGGCAATGACGCGGTTGCACGCAGCCATGTCCGCGCAGCCCACTGGATCGGCGGGCGGTTCTGGACGGTCGGTGGCAGCTATCTCCACCGGCTGGTGCGGACACCAGAAGGCTGGCGCGTCAACGCCATTGCCATCGATCGGTTGTACGAGGAGGGGGATCGCGCCGTGCTGGCCGCCGCTGCCGACCGGGTAAAGGCGGAGGCCAAATGAGTGTTCGGGTTTGCGCATGCCCAGTCGCGCGGCGAGGTTGCTCGGAGCATCGGCAACGTGAATATTTGATCGAAATGTCGGGCAGGCTTGGCGCATGCGGCATTAGTGCCGCCAACCGCGGAGACAGGACATGACCCTTTCATTGCAGGAGGTTTCCGATCGGCTAGAGATCGAACAGCTGCTTGTTCGCTATTGCTACGCTGTGGACGATCGCGACTGGGACGCCTATCGCAAAATATTCACACCCGATGCCGTGCTTGACGACACTGTAACAGGTGGAATCAGGAGCGGTGTGGATGAGCATGTTGCTTACATGGAAGGCGCCCTTTCGAAGATATTGATCTCGCAGCACGCCATTTCGACAATCCTTCTGGATCTCCGAGCGGATGAGGCCAGCGCGCGCGTGCATTGTTCATGCCCGATGGTGGTCGACCTCGGCGAAGGCAAAAGGCAGGTCTTCTTCCAGGGGCTGTGGTATCGCGACCGCGTCGTACGCACGTCCGAGGGCTGGCGCATAAGTGAACTTGTCGAGGAAGGCTATTGGAATCACAATTTGCCGGAGGGGTTCGCGTTCTGACGTCTGTTACGCGCTGTGCTGGATCCGCCACGGACTCCGTCTTCAGACGTGGCAGCTACTGGCGCAACACGGTGTTCTTGGTACCTTCTTCGACCTGGTCGATGACCAGCAGCTTGACCGGATCGGCGCCGACATTGGTCGCCTGATGCCATTGCCCGATCATCTCGATGATGAAATCACCTGTTTGATAGGTGTTGCTCTTGCCGGTCTCGACGTTGGTGACCTGAAGCGTGCCGGCCTCGACATAGGCATAGCGCGGAAACGGATGCTTGTGGACCGGCAAGGTTGCGCCCGGCGCGATCTGATAGGCCGAGACCAGGACCTGCACGTTCTTCTGCGGCAGCGTAATCGGCTGGCCGGACGCGGTCTCGGTGCGAGAGGCAAGTGGGGTCACCACGACCGGCGTGCCGCTGGCATCCAGCGCCTGGGCCCTATTTGCAAACAGTGCAGCCGCGAGCAGCAGCGTCAATGCCAAGATTTTTCGCATGATTCCCCCCGAGCTGCGTCAGCATTGCGCAGCACGCATTGGCGCGCAAGCTGTCTGTTCAGGAGCGCCTATCCCGCTCTTCTAAACATGCCCGGCGTCATGCCATGCATGGCCCGGAATGTACGGGAAAGATGGCTCTGGTCGGCGAAACCTGCCGCGATAGCGGCGTCGGCGAGGCCAAATCCCCGTTCGATCAGCGCGCTCGCCCGGCGCAATCGCCGGTCGCGGATGTAGGCCGCCGGCGTCAGGCCGATTGTCTTGTTGAAGTCGCGGATGACCTGGAACCGGGTCACGCCAGCCACGCCGGCAAGCCGCTTGAGGTCGAGCTGCGAGCCAAGCTCGCTTTCGACAAAATCGCGGTAGAGCGAAAATCTTCGCTGTGATCTGGAGCTTTCGAGCTCCTCGGGGCGCCCGCTCCAGTCGCCATGCCGAACGATCAGCCGTCGCAATGCCACGAGCAGGGACGTCTCGGCCGTCATTGTGTCCGGGGATGTCGAGCCCTGGTGTGCTGCCTTCAATGCTGCGGCGAGACTGCTGTCTTCGATGCTCGCGCGCGAAAATACCGGAGCGCCGTCGCGGCCGAGTTCGCGGGCAAGCGCGGTCATCAGTGGCACCGAGGGATAAAACGTCCGGTAAGCCCAGCCTTCGTCCGCCCCGCGTTCGCCGTCATGCCACTCCTCGGGATTGACCACGGCAATGGTGCCTGCCGGAGCGAGAACGCTTTGGCGGCCGATGCGAATCCGCTCGCAGCCGGAGGTGATCAGGGCGATCACGTAGGTCGGGTGCGTGTGCAGTTCGTAGCGGTGCCGGGTGAAGCGCGCCTCGAACAGGCCAAGGTCGGGGAAGCATGGATGGCGCCAGTATTTCCCGGTCTCTGCCGCCTCGTTTGTCCTTGCCATGGTCAATCCGGTTCAAGACGCCTCTCGCCGGGCCTTCTATGGCTGGCAGGATCAAACCACGCCGCTTTTTGTCGGCGGAAAGGAGGCATCATGCTGCATAATGACCCCATCGCCGCGCTGACACCAGAGGTCATAGGCTGGCGGCACCATATCCATGCCAATCCGGAGCTCGGATTCAATGAATACGAAACGGCGCGTTTCGTTGCAGAGAAACTGCGCTCCTTCGGCGTCGACGAGGTGCATGAAGGGATCGGCGGCACCGGCGTCGTCGGTGTCCTGCGCAGCGGTGGCGGCACACGCGCCATCGGCCTTCGCGCCGAACTCGACGCGCTTCCGGTGCTGGAGAAAACCGGCTTGCCCTATGCCTCCAGGAAAGAAGGAGTAATGCATGCCTGCGGCCATGACGGCCACACCGCGATGCTGCTCGGCGCCGCCAAACTGCTCAGCGATCGCCGTGCCTTCGACGGCACCGTCACTTTCATCTTTCAGCCGGCCGAGGAGAACGAGGGCGGCAGCATGCGCATGACCGAGGACGGCCTGTTCAACCACTTTCCGGTCGAGGCGGTCTATGCGGTCCACAACTGGCCGGGCGTCAGGCTGGGGACGATCGCCGCCCGCGCTGGTGCGCAAATGGCGGCCGTCGATAATTTCGAACTGACCCTTCGAGGGTCTTGGCGCGCATGCCGCGATGCCGCAGCTCGGCGACGACCCGATCCTGGCTGCCGGCGCCTTCGTGCAAGCCGTCCAGCGCATCGTCAGCCGCACGGTCGACCCGCAAAGCGCGCTTGTCGTCAGCCTCACGCAGATCCATGGCGGCAATGTCGGCAACATCGTACCGGGCAAGGTCTGGCTGCAGGGCACCTGCCGCTTTTTCGAGCCCGGACTTTCCGACCATTGCGAGAGGCTGATCGGGGAGATCGCACAAGGCATTGCCGCCGCGCATTCGCTCAAGGCAAGCCTCGACTACCGGAAGGGCTATCCGCCGCTGATCAACACGGCGGACGCAACGGCCCATGCCGTCGAGGCCGCCGCCTCCGCCGTCGGCCGGGAGAATGTCTTGACCGAGTTCAGCCCCAGTCTCGGCTGCGAGGATTTCGCTTTCATGATCCGCGAGGCCAGCGGCTGCTATGCGTGGATCGGTGCTGGCGAGGTCGGCTCGGGCGAAGGCCTGCACGGCGACCGCTACGTTTTCAACGACGAGATTGTGCCGACGGTGATGCGCTACTACGTCAACCTCGTCGAGCAGACGATTCCGCTGGCCGGTCCTTCTACAGCAGTTTTTCCGGCGTGATCGGCAACTCCCGGATTCGTTTCCCTGTAGCATCGAAGACGGCGTTGGCAACCGCAGCGGCAACGCCGGTGGCGCCGAGCTCGCCGATGCCTTTGCCGCCGATCGGGCTGGCATGCTCGTCCACCTCGTCGACGAAGTGGATTATGACATCGCCGGGAATGTCGGCGTTGACCGGAATGGCGACCCCGGAAAGGTTCTTCGACAGGAACCGCCCAAGCACTGGTTCGTGCCTGCTCTGCTCCATTGCCGCCATGCCCCAGCCCCAGATGATGCCGCCCGTCATCTGGCTGTGTGCGGTGCGGGGATTGACGATGCGGCCGGCGCTGTAGCTGCCCACGGCGCGACGAAGCCTGAGCAGGCCGAGCCCCGGATCGACGCCGACCTCCACGAAAATCGCGCCGAAAGTGCGCATGGCGAGGCCTTTGCCATGCTGCGCCGGATCGAACGAGCCGGAGCCGATGATCTCGCCGATGTCGGTATGGCTCATCACGTCGGCGATGGTCTGGCCGCCGGCAGCGCCTTTGCGGCGAATCTTGCCGTCCTGCATCTCGACGTCGGGCAGCAGATTGGCAAGACGGGCAAGCTGCGAACGCGCATCTTCGGCAGCGGCGAGCACCGCCGAGCCCACTCCCATGGTCGATGATGAGCCATAGGTCGGCCCCGCCTCCGGCAGCTGTGTATCGCCCATTTCCAACTCGATCTTCTCCATCGGCAGGCCCAGCACGTCGGCCGCGATCTGCGGAAAGATGGTGAGTGTTCCGGTTCCGATGTCCTGGGTGCCGGTGCGGATGAGCACCGTGCCATCTCTGTGCAGCCTGACCTCGGCTGCAGGCGTCGGGTGGCGGAAACAGCCCATGCTGCAGGTCGCCATGCCGTAGCCGATCAGCCAATCGCCGTCGCGTTGTGGCTGGCGCGGGCGCTCGCGCCAGCCGAACAGGCGGGCGCCTTCCTCATAAGCCTCGCGCAGCTTCTTCGACGACCAGGGCTGGCCGGTGGCCGGATCCGTGTCCGCATGGTTGATCAGACGCAGGTCGAGCGGATCGATGCCGAGGCGGTGGGCGAGCTCGTCCATCGCGCTTTCGAGGGCCCAGGTACCCGGACCCTCGACCGGCGCGCGCAGCGCCGTCGGCATGGCGACGTTCGCGCGCTCGACGCGCTGGCTGAGACGCATGGCCGGCGTGGCGTATAGACCCTTCGAGGCTTCGGTGGCGAACTCGACGAAATCGTCGCTCACGGTGGTCAGGTTGACCACGTCCTGTTGCACGGCGGTCAGCTTGCCCGACTTGTCCGCCGCCAGCACGATCTTCTGTGCCATGCGCGGCTGGTAGCCGAGGCAGGAATAGGCGTTGGCACGGCTGAGTGCCAGCCTGACCGGGCGCTGCATGATGCGCGCCGCGGCGGCGGCCAGCACCTGATGCGGCCAGATCCAACCCTTGCCGCCGAAGCCACCGCCGGTATGGCGGGAAATCACGCGGACCTTCTCGGCCGGGACATTCAAACGGGCGGCAAGCACCTGGCGGACACCATAGACGTGCTGCGTGGCATCGTGCAGCGTCAGCTCTCCGTCGTTCCACTCGGCGAGCGTCGCCGAGGGCTCCATGGCGTTGTGGTGGCGCGACGGCTGCAGGTAGACGGCTTCGACCGTGGCGGCCGCGTTGCTAAGCCCGCGGCCGACGTCGCCCTTCGTAAACGTCGGCTCCAGGAACAGGAAGCCGCTCTCCCTCGGCACGACCGCAGCCTTGTCGATTGCCGTCCACTCCGGCGGTGCCGGCAATTCTGGTTCGGCGAACTCGTAGCGCAATGCGACGCGGCGGGCGCCGGCTTCCGCCGCCTCCAGCGTCTCGCCCAGCACAATGGCAAGCGGCTGGCCTTCGTGACGTATCTCGTTGCCCTGCATGGGCATGAAGCTCTGCGCCGCCGGCGGGCCTTCGGCCTGCTGCATCTGCGTATCGGGCTCGGCCCTCGGCGATGCGAACCGGCCGAATTTGGGCATGTCCTCATGCGTGAGCACACGCACGACGCCTTCCTCCGCGAGCGCATCGTCGACGACGATCGACGTCACGCGGCCGGCGGGAACGGGCGCGGTCACCAGCACTGCGTGAAGCAGATCGGGGGCATAATAGTCGGCCGCATAGCGGGCGCGGCCGGTAACCTTGACGCCGCCGTCGGGGCGGGCAACAGGCTGGCTGATCATCATGACGGCATCCTCGCTGCTCTTTCGATCGCCCGCAAAGCGGCGGTCTTGGCCAGTTCGATCTTGTAGGCGTTCTGCGACAAGGGACGCGCTTCGGCGAAGGATTGCTCGATGGCGGTGCTCAACGCCTCGCGATCGCCGAGTTCGGCACCGGCGAGCTGCTCCTCGGCGGCGCTCAGCCGCCACGGCCGTAGCGCGACGGATCCCAGCGCCAGGGCAGCCCGACGGATGGTTTGACCGTCCATCTCCAGCACCGCGGCGGCGGAGACGATGGCATATTCGTAGGATTCGCGCTCGCGCACCTTGAGGTAGGCCGATCGCGGCGCCGCCGCCGGCAGCTCGATTGCCGTGATCAGTTCGCCTTGCTGCAACACATTATCCGCCTCGGGCCGCGTGTCGGGAAGCAGGTGGAATTCGGCTGCCGGAATGCGCCGGCCGCCGCTGCGGTGCGCGGTGACGATGTCCGCATCAAGTGCTGCCAGCGCCACCGCCGGGTCGGATGGCTGGGTGGCGACGCAATCCTTGGTCCAGCCGAATATTGCGTGATTGTCGTTGATGCCATGCAATGCCGAGCAACCGGAGCCGAGCTGACGCTTGTTGCACGGCAGCTGCTCTTCGGCACGGAAATAGGCACAGCGCGTCTTCTGCAGCAGATTGCCGCCTATCGTTGCGAGATTTCTCAGTTGCGGCGACGCGGCGTTGAGGATCGCCTGGCTCAACACCGGATAGTCGCGCATGACCAGCGCATGCTGCGCTACATCGTTGAGATGCGTCAGGGCGCCGATCGTCAAGCCGCCGCCGGGCAGTGCCTCGATCTGATCCAGCCCGTCGAGGCGGGAGATATCGATGATCCGCGTCGGCCCCGCAATTCCAAGGCGCAGCCAGTTGAGCAATTCGGTGCCGCCGGCGAGAAAGGCGCTGTCCGGCGCGGCACCTGCCGCGATCGTTTCGCCCAGGCTATCGGCACGCGCATAGACGAATGGGGTCATTGGCTCGCCCTCCCGGCCGCTGCGCGCACCGCCTCGACGATTTGCGGATAGGCCGAGCAGCGGCACAGATTGCCGCTCATCCACTCGCGGATCTCGGCATCGGAGCCGGTATGTCCCTCCTCGATCAACGCCGCCGCCGACATCACCTGGCCGGGCGTGCAGAATCCGCACTGGAAACCATCATGATCGATGAACGCCTGCTGCACGGGATGAAGCGCGCCGCCGTCTGCCAGGCCTTCGATCGTCGTGACCTCGCGTCCCTCCACGGACACGGCGAGTATCATGCAGGCATTCACACGCCGTCCGTCGAGATGCACGGTGCAGGCGCCGCACTCGCCGAAATTGCATCCTTTTTTCGTTCCGCTCAGATGAAGCCGCTCGCGCAGCAGGTCGAGCAGCGTGACGCGGGGATCGAGATCGGAAAGGCTGTGGTCCTCTCCGTTCACCCGCAACCGCAATAGGTGCCGATCATGGAAGTTCATGTGTGGGTACCTCGAAGCACATGCCGTACTCGCCGCAAGGACTCGTCCAGCAAGCAGCCGCCCACCTGTCGAGGCGAAATAGGGCGGTCGATTTTAGGGAAAAGGCGCTGTCGTGCGCAGAAAGCAAAAAACGCGCGTTTATGATTTGCGGTGGAAGGGCTTGCACGACCAATGACCGCTCGATCCCCCAACCCTGGAGTAAGGCCTCAGCTGGGTTAACCAGCTTCCCGGCGTCATTTGCCGATATAGGCGGCCAGCTCGTCAGGCGTTCCCATCGGAAAGGCCTGCTTCAGATGGTCGATAAATGCGGAGACGCGGGCGCTCAGCAGCCGCCGAGAGGGATAGAGTGTCCACAGGGCGATGTCGGGTCGATCGAGATCCCCCCAATGTACCAGCGTTCCGTCCGCCAGATCATGGCTCACCAGCGACACCGGCAGGCGTGCCGCGCCGACGCCCGCCCGCACCGCATCCCGAACCATGATGAGTGACGACAGCACAAGGACGGGCTCGATCGCGATTGTTGACCGGCCAGCGGGCGTCTTCACCGCCCAAGCCTTTCGATCGGCTGTCGAACGCATGACGGCCGGGGTCGCCAGACCCTCCGCCGGCCGGGCGAGGTGAGGACTTGCCACGACCACCAGTCGATCACGCAGAAAGGCTCGCCCAACGAGGCTCTCATCCGGATCCGGGTTGACCCGGATCACCAGATCAAATCCCTCTTCGATCATGTCGACGGCGCGGTCTTCCGTCGTGACCTCGAGCCTTACCTCCGGGTATTTCAGGGCGAAGCCGGCAGCGATCTTCCCCATCGCGGTCTGTGAGAACAGCACTGGGGCGCTGATCCGCAACCTGCCTCGCGGCCTTTCGCCGCCTGAGGCGATTGCCGCCGCGGTCTCTTCGAGCTCGGACAGCAACCGGCCGGCGCGCTCGAAAAGCGCACGTCCTTCTTCCGTCAGCTTCAACGCGCGCGCGCCGCGCTCAAACAGCCGTAAGCCGAGACTCGCCTCCAGCTCCGCCACGCGTCGGGACAAGGTGGCCTTCGGGCGCCCGGCAGCACGCGCGGCTTTGCCGAAGCCCCCATGGCGGGCGACCAGATTGAAATCAGCAAGGGCAAGTAGATCCATGTGTTCCACCAATGAGACGGTGTGTCCAGATATAACGCCTACCGGCACAAATGTGGATCACTAATTTTCTGGGATGCCATCCGGCTCAACTCAGGAGTAACCCCATGACCATTCTCGTTACCGGCGCGACCGGCAATGTCGGCCGCAACGTAGTCGAACAGCTCGTGAAGCGTGGCGCCAATGTGCGCGCTTTGGTTCGCGATCCATCCAAAGCCGACTTCCCCGCTGGCGTAGATGTCGTGCAGGGCGACCTGCTCGACGTCGATTCCCTGCGCAAGGCGTTCTCCGGCGTCTCCACCCTTTTCCTGCTGAACGCGGTGGTGGCCGACGAATACACCCAGGCTCTCGTAACGCTTGCCGTTGCCCGCGAGGCCGGCATCGAGCGGATCGTCTACCTGTCGGTGATCCACAGCGACCTCTACGTCAACGTGCCGCATTTTGCGGGCAAGTTCGGCGTCGAGCGGATGATCGAGCAGATGGGGCTCAACGCCACCATCCTGCGGCCCGCCTACTTCATGAACAACGACATCACGATCAAGGACGTGGTGACCGGCTACGGCATCTATCCGATGCCGATCGGAGCCAAGGGTGTCGCCATGATCGACGCGCGGGACATCGGCGAGATCGCTGCGATCGAACTCATCCGCCGCGAGCAGGCCGCCGCGCCGCTGCCGTTCGACCGCATCAACCTGGTCGGCCCCGACACGCTGACCGGCGCGGATGTCGCGGCCATCTGGACAGACGTCCTGGGACGCAAGATCGCGTATCCGGGCGACGACACCGCCGGGTTCGAGCAGAACCTGCGACAGTTCATGCCGAGCTGGATGGCGCTCGACATGCGCCTGATGGCGGAGCGCTTCCTCACGGACGGCATGGTCCCCGATGCCGGCGATGTCGATCGGCTGACCGCGCTGCTGGGCCGGCCGTTGCGCTCCTATCGCGACTATGCGGCCGCAATTGCCGGCTGAGTCCCCATCACCGACCTTCTGTCCAGGAGACACATCATGATCTACTCGAGCGCTCCCGTTCCGGTGAATCCCGGCGGCGAGACCAGGCTGACCCGTGCGCAGATATGGCAAGGCCTCGAACTCAAGGCGCGCGACGCCAGACTGTTCCTGCCCGCAGGCCTCTGCACCCGTTGCGACGTCGTGGAGGAGAGCGCGACCCACTTCGTGCGCGAAGCTACGCTCGCCGGTGCTGATCTGCGCGAGATCGTCACGCTCGAGCCGGAAAGCAAGGTCACCTTCTTCCAGGCGACCGGTCCGCGCGAAGGGGCGGAGATCGCCTTCGCAAAGCCAGTCCGTCAAACAATCAGCCCGATACCCTCTCCAGCACCCTCGAAACCTGCTTCGCTGTCCATCGGCCGCGCCCCGTGACGCTGAATAGCGGCGAACCCAAAGGCTCCCCAACGCAACGTACCCCGACTACGCGCGTTCTAGTGAATGGGAGGGCGCCATAGCCGATCTGACGGGGGTGGCCTGATGATAAATCGGAGCAACAGGGATGGCAAAGTTTAAAGAAGCCCTTGAGCGCGGGAAGGAAGCTCGCCGTCAGCAGGAGAAGCCCGTCGGCGGCGCGGAGATGGGGAAGCGAGATGCCCCCATGGCGGACTTCAGCGAGCAAGCAAAGGCCTGGCTAAACGACGTCGTGATTGCATCGCTGGAGGCGGCCAAGGCTGACGTGGCAGGCGAGGTGGCTGTCGACATAGACACCGCGCCACGCCGGCAGGTCAAAGCTTTAACCCCGTCGATTCGTTTCCAGATCTACAGGAAGCGAGAATTGGAGAAGGCGCCTAGAAGAACCTTTACGGTCAACGTTAAGGTGAGCGGGGCGGTGTCCGTATCTTCGCCGGGGATGGTGACCAAAGATGTGGGAAACATAGGGGATAGGTCCGACCTACGGGTCCGCACCTTAATAGCCGACCTGATCGAGGACGCTGCCAAGGGTACATAGCAAGGCTGTGCCCACCAGCGCCGTAAGGGAAACGGAGGGGGGTACGTACGGGGGGCCTCGCGCGAGCCAGTTATCCGATCACCCGGTTTTGTACCAAACATTCCCCGCCCTCTAAGGAACAAATCCGCTTGCGAGGGGGTTCGGCCCTATTAAGCATGTAGGCCTGAACGTGGTCGAAATCGATAAAGCCAGACAGGAAGTTGTTGCCGAAGTTGTGCGGCGGTGGATCACTTCAGAGGTAATCCGCAATTACCTTCGCGCCATGCTAAATCTGCCTGTAGAACAGGAGCTGCCGGCTGAGCAAAAGCATTTGCTGCAGGAACTTGATCGGGCCGACAAAGAGTGGCTGCATGGCGCTCCATTGGTTCTCCCCGCCGGTCCCTGTAAGGACCGAGGGTCGCGGTTCGACGCGCAAGGTCAGCAACGCTGAAGCAGCCGCTGAGGAACTCCTGAAGTGGACCAACCATGGCCTTCAGTGGGACCTCGCGGTGCGCGTTTGCATCGCCGTGATTTCCGACCAGATGGCACCCGAGGAGGCCCGCAAGGCATTCCTGGCTGCCGCTAAGGAGCAGGGGACGTTAGTCCCTCCATAAGGTGGAGGCCCGCCGCTCGTGAGAAAGGCGACGGACCCAGCACGCGGCTGCATCCACGAAGAATCGACCGCTGCGATTTCTAAACTACTGAGCGCCTGCGTTGTTCCATTATTGCGGGCTACAACTGGGTTGGTCGGCAGGCTCGTCCCGCTCTAGATTCCCCTCATGGCAACCCATTGGTTCGTCCCTCCTGTGTTCGTAAGGACTGCGTCCGGTGATAGGCATGGCTGCAACAATGCGAGGGCAGCCCTTGAGCAGCTAAAGACGTGGACCCGGAGAGGACCTTGCTGGCACAAGGCGGTGACCCTCTGCCTGTCGGCTGTGGAGGGCGATCCGATTGACCCTCACGTGATACGAAAGGCATTTGAGGCTGCCGCTAAGGAGGCCAAGATGTATCTCTCCCCTGAGTAGTAGGTGTCATGGCTACCCATTGGTTCTCCCCTCCGGTCAACGTCAAGACCGTAAGCATCCGGTAGGGCGTTCCCGGAGCTGGATGCGGCAGACAGGCGCCGCGCGGCGATCGGAAGCTTTGCGGCGATGGTGGGGGCAGTGATCCTCGCCCGGGCGATTGACGACCCAGCGTTTTCCGATGAGGTGCTGGAACAGACACGTTCCTGGGTTGATGCCGGGATCAACCAAGTGTCAGCTAGTTAGCCCCGGCAGACCTGTTGTGCTGATTTATGAGACGGGACTTGTTCCCGACGATGTCGCTCGTTCCCCGGCCAGCATTGCAGTCTGGGCGCGCCGCGGCTGGTTCTAGCGCGCCTTAGCGTACAAAAGGCGGTGGCTCCCCGGGACCGACGAAGCAGCGAAATACGAGTTCGCCATAGCGCTCCACCGACACGCGCAACAGCCGCATCAAGTGCGAAAACGTGATCGTGACGGCGCAGAAGCACTACGCCTTGCAGGTGGGCGGCCGCCATCGCTCCGGGATCGCGCCGTTGCTCTGGCGCGAGAGCGCGGCGAGGTGCGGACCCGCGATCTCACCGACATCGGTATCCCACGGTGCTATCTCTCCCGGATGCGCGAGGAAGGGCTGCTCGTGAAGGTCGGCTATGGCCGGTGTTGAGCCACTGCGTTGAAGGCGGCCTGACCTTCAGGCCGGGCCGAATGCGCCATAGGATCGCGCCGCTTCGATGACCTCCCAATCCGGCCTTCGCGGAGGCGTCGATTGGGCGCGGGTTACGGCCGCCCTCGTGCCGTCCTTCAGAAGGCCGCTTGACCCGTCGGGTCTTGGGCCAGAAGCAGTCATCCGTCGTCAGTCATGAAGTGGCCGCTATGCCGAAAGCGGACTGGCGGCTCATACGAAGCCGGGAGCCTTCACTTGGGCTTGGTCCAGGCACCGATTTCCGATCGCCCCACCAATGTTCCGCCGGGATAAGCAGCTCGCGTTGGACAGTCCCGTGGACGCTCTGTCGCCCAGTTGTACGTCACAGTGCGCGCGCTTGACCAGCCACCCCGGCCATAGCGCTAATGCCAAGCATGCACTAACATCCAGCTTGACCCCAGTTGGGGCTGGCCAGTGATCTGTTCAAATTGGGAAGTACCCATGACCAATCATTGCTGTGGACCGGGCTATGCTTCTCCAGCAGAGGCGATGAGGGCACCTCGCGAAAAGCTGCTCTATACGATTGCCATCTACACTGGCACGGGCATTCAGAAGCCGGACTATTTGTGTACCATTGATGTCGACCCGGAGAGTTCGACCTACAGCCAAGTGATTTCACGTTTGCAAATGCCGGGTATTGGCGATGAGCTTCATCACATGGGCTGGAATGCCTGTTCGTCCTGCCATGGCGATGCGAGCATGGAACGCAAGTATCTGATTGTGCCGGGTGTGCGCTCGACCAATCTGCATATTGTCGATTGCGCAACCGATCCCCGCAATCCGACACTGTTCAAGGTCATAGACGGCGCTGAAATCAAAACCAGGACCAACTTGTCGGCGCCGCACACAGTGCATTGCCTCGGCTCGGATATCATCATTTCCATGCTTGGCGACGCTCAAGGCAACGCCCCAGGCGGCTATTTGCAACTCAACAAGGAGTTCGAGATTGTCGGCCGTTGGGAAAACTCCATGGGCAGCATCAAGTTTGGTTATGATTTCTGGTACCAGCCGCGACATAACGTAATGGTCAGCTCGGAGTGGGCCGCGCCCAATACCTTCATGCCTGGTTTTGACCTGGAGGAGGTTGGCCATCTGAAATATGGCCGAGAGATCCATTTCTGGGATTTTGAGAAGAAGGAGCCAAAGCAAACATTCTATCTCGGTGAGGATGGCTTGCTCCCACTCGAAGTGCGATTCCATCACAATCCCGACAGCAGTCACGGCTTTGTTGGCGCGGCCCTTTCTGCAAACATCATCCATTGGTGGAAGGATGCGGCGGGTGACTGGCAATGGGAAAAAATTGTCGATGTTGGCAATGAGCCGCATCCCGAATGGCCGATCCCGATACCGGGCGTGATCTCCGTCATTCTGCTCAGTATGGACGATAGACACCTCTATCTTTGCAACTGGTTGCATGGCGACATCCGCCAATATGACATCTCGGACCCGCATAACGCCAAGCTCACCGGACAAGTGTGGATGGGCGGACTTCTCGGCCGTGCGCCTGAGGTCAACGGCGTGAAAGTGACTGGTGGGCCTCAGATGATACAGCTCAGCCTCGACGGCAAGCGCCTTTATGTGACGACCTCGCTCTTCTCGACCTGGGACAATCAGTTCTATCCGGAAATCCGCACCAATGGCGGATGCATGCTGATGGTCAATTGCGATACGGAAAACGGCGGCATGGAAATTGATCCGCGATTTGTCGTCGATTTTGGCAAGGAAGCAAATGGACCAAGCCGCTGCCACGAAACCCGTTATCCCGGCGGTGATTGCACGAGTGACATCTGGGTATGACCAGCTTCACCATCACCCTCGCCAACCAAGGCGGTGCGGCCTTTGACGTCGATCACCGCAAGCCCCTCTTGCAAAGCCTGCGCGAGCAGGGCGTGGACCTGCCCTACGGGTGCAAGTATGGCGGCTGCATAACCTGCGCGGCCAAGATAATCAGCGGCAAAGTCAGTCAAAAGGCCCAGCGGGCGCTGAACAACCGCCAGATCAACAATGGCTATATAATCCTCTGCGTTGCCCGCCCTATGAGCGACTGCACGCTGGAGGTCGGCGTTGAAAGCCACGACAAGCTCTATCGCAACCCCTTCCTAGATCCCTTGGCCGCACATGAATTGAAAGCCGATATTGCGACCCCGTTGGAAGCAAAGAAATGACCCATATGAATCATGATGAGCCCTATTCGGAGGCTTATCTGCAAGACATTCTAAAGTCGGTCAAAACCATTGCGATGGTGGGGGCCAGCCCCGACAAGACCAAGTTTTCCTATGGTGTTCTCAGGGTTCTGCACGAAACCGGCTATGACATGATCCCGGTCAATCCCACTCCCGGTCTGGATGAAATTCGAGGGCTCAAGGTGTACGCGTCACTGGCGGCCATCGACCGGCCTGTGGATATGGTTGAGGTTTTTCGCCGCTCCGAAGATCTGTTGGAAGTTGCACAGGAAGCCATCGCAATTGGTGCCAAGGTTCTGTGGAGTCAGATTGGGGTGCGCGATGACACTGCCGCCCTGTTGGCGGAGGAAGCGGGCTTGAAAGTGGTGATGAACCGCTGTCCCAAGATTGAGTTGTTCCGCCCCTTCTGGAAGCCGAAGTTGCACTTGGGAATATGATTGCAGGTCACGGAATTCGGCGTTGTCGCGGTAGCTGACCTCCTTGGCCTTAGACGTTGATTGATTTTTGCCTGAGGTAAGATGCCAGATGGTCGCTGAGATCACGCGCGTCGTCGCCGGCGCCGTCGATCAGCGCAGACTTGCGGCGGCGCAGAAATTGCATCCCCATCAGGTACATGCCCGGATGTTCCGCAACGCCGCCGTCGTGACGGACGTGGCCTTTGCGGTCGAGGACCGGCAACTCCAGCCAGGAGTAGTCTGGCCGGTAGCCGGTGGCCCAGATGATCGTCCTGATCGCGCCTCCGGTAAGGTCGAGGCCGAGCGGCGGGTTGTCCTCGACACGGGTCGGCGGCAGGCGATCCGGCGGCCCGACCGTAGCGTCAAGGCCGTTGGCGCGCGCCCATTCGTCGATGAGGTCGAGCAGCCGGGCCATCTTGAGATCGGAAAGCGCGCACATGTTGCGCAACGACCCCGCAAACTGGGCCTTGCCGTCTTCGGTGATGCCAGCGAGACGGCCAACGAGTCTGACGCCGAGGTCGACCAGCGCATTGAGGTCGAGGGTGGTGCGGTCGGGGGTGCCGGCAAGCTGCAGCGAAGGAACCCGTCGTGCCCGTCTGATGTCGTCTACCTCGTCGTAGCGCTCGTCGAGCACGCCGGCGGCGTCCATCCACCACTCCAGGTCCTTGCCGCGATAGACGCGCGGCGCTCGGATGTGCTCGCCCACCGACAGGGTCACTTGACGCCCCGAACGCTGCAGCTCCTGTGCGATCTGGGTGCCGCTCGACGAGGCGCCCACCACCATCACGCCGCCGTCGGCGACCTGAGCCGGATTGCGGTAGGACTGTGCCGTCAGCATGGCGACCGACGGCGGCACGCGGACGGCCAAATCGGGCAGGCGTGCGATGTTGCACGCGCCCGACGCCAGCACGACAGTTCGGCAGCGCCACTCGCCGCGGTCCGTGCGCACGAGATATCCCGTACCGTCGCTGCGAACCGAGGTAACGGTCCTGTGTGTTCTGACTGGAGCCGCGATCGCCTTGGCATAGTTCCCGAGGAAGTCGATCACTTCAGGCATCGTCCGGTAGCCGTCGGGGTCGTCGCCATCGTAGCAGAAGCCCGGCAGCCGGCTCTGCCAGTTCGGGGTGAGCAGCCGCAGCGAATCCCATCGCTCGGTGCGCCAGGTATGGGCGATCTCGCCGCGCTCCAGCAGCACATGGTCGATAGAGCGCTCCGCGAGGCAGCGGCTCATCGCGAGCCCCGCGTGCCCTGCGCCGACGATCACTGTGGTGACGGAACTAATCGCGCCCTCTCATCAGGAGAGTCTACGGCTCGAAGCGCCTTTCAATTCACCACGACCGTGACGTTCGTCGGATTGGTTACAATGTCATAGACAGCCGACCGCTTCTGTGACTGCGCGACGAGAGCCTCGATGTCCTCGCGCTTGGCGTCGGCGTCAATGTTGTACTTCACCGTGATGCCGCTGAAGCCGTTGCGGACGTCGCTGTCGATGCCGAGTATACCCGCAATATCCATGTCGCCTTCGATGGTTGCCCTCACCGACTTCAACTGAATGTTCCGGTTCTGGGCAACAGCGGCGATGCCGGCGGTCAGGCAGCTCGCCAGCCCGACCAGCACGTATTCGACAGGCGTGGCGCCCTGATCCAGGGAAGCAAAGACCTCCGGATGGTCGGCATCGAATGCGAAGGTGGTCTTGCGATGCTGGTCCTGGCCGAGACCGTAGAAACTCTCGACCGTCGAGTGGCTGTGGGTGCCATCCTTCCATTCGCAGGCCGCGCGCCACTTGAACTGCGCGGCCTCCGGGGCATTGGTAAGCGCTTCGCGTGCGCCGAGCAGCGCCTCGACGTTAACGCCATTGTTTGCCTGTACTTCGGAAGCCATAGTTATCCTCCCTACTTTGCACTGGCTTAAAAACCCGACCGATCCCACCGACCTCCTGATCAGATTTCACCAGGGGGTGGCATGCTATGGGTAGCGAAGCGTTTCTTCAAGTTGTTTCCGTAGAGATATAGTCGCTCTCGTGTACCGAGTTGTGCCTTTCCAGGCTAAGGGTGCCCTGCGTGTCTGTCGGGGTTGGTTCCGCAGCCCAGGTGCCGGCCATAAGCATCGTGATGCAGTTCTTGAGGGTCGCCGGCAAGCTAGCGGACTGCATTTCCGCAGGGTGATCTTCCTGGCGTTGCGAACTGCTGGTTCGCCGCCGTTAACGGGCATTCAGAAGCTGCGAAATCAATTTCGGGTGCTGGGGCGACGACGACCTCCAGCGCGGTCAACTGCAATGTCTGCTTCCGGGCGGAGGCAAAGTTCGCCTCTATAACCGAATGCTGGCGCAAGGCGGACCTGCCCGATGTTTCATGCGCGAACGCCTGAGATGCGAGCGCCGCCATTAACCATCGATTAACTATCCGGTCGCCTTTAATTCAATTTTGCAGCATACTGATTTGGGTAGCGAGGTTGCTCAAGGAGACTGGAACAAGAGGGTAATTCTCCTGTTCGCGCACTCGTCCCTTCACTCGTGCGCGACTGTCGAAATTGTAAAAGGAAACGACGGAACACCGTCGTCTCATGGGGAGGCGCCAGCATCATGTTTGATGAGGAGCGCCTGAATGAAGATCGAAGACGCAGTTACGGCCGTCACGTCAGAAGCGAGCACGCTCATGTCTTGCCTCGGCCAGCCCGTTGTCGCCTACCATGTCACGGAAATCATGAGAGAGGCAGACCTGGCCCACGCCCGCGAGATGCAGCTCGCGCTGATGCGACGAAGCATCGAGGCTCTTGTCGATGATGGCCTGGAAGGCGTCGCCGCCGAACATTTCGCATCCCAGTTCGACGGCCGCGTCGGCCTGACTTGGAGACTCCTACACGCATCCGACGGCGTGGCGCATTGATCACGACCAGAGCGGTTTTGGTCAAGCTCTGGCAAGATCAGCTTCGAGGCGCGAAGCCGATGATCGGCGAAGCCGCCGATCGTCGGTATTTCCGCATGTCTGCCGCCGATCTTGAGATTGCGGCTTGCGAGGAATAGGCATGGGCGGGCGAGGCCGATATTCTACGCTTGGATTCGTCGGTCCTCGACGCTCTGCCACTCTGGAAGCAGGACTAGCGCGATCAAAGCGTAGGGAAAAATCGCACGCCGCCGTGCCATATTGCGCCTTAGCATACAATGAGCGCTGGCTCCCCGGGCCGGATTCGAACCAGCGACCAACCGGTTAACAGCCGGTTGCTCTACCACTGAGCTACCGGGGAACAGAGGCTCTTGCGTGAGTGGGGCAGCCTATAGCAAACCCGTTTCGGCTTTGCAAAGAAGCATTTCGCATTTTTTCGGTGCTTTTTGGCGCGGGGCTTTCTGGCAATGGCCGGCGAGCGCCCTCATATGAGGTGTCTCTCGCCTGTCACGGAACAGAAAAGGCCGTTGCGGCTTTCTCCGGCTGACGGTGCTACTGATGCAAACGGATCGACATTTCAAATGACGGCAATGAGCGACGAACAGCCACCGGCCCGGAAAATCTCGGTCTTCGGCCGCCAGTTCACCATGCCGCGCTCGCGCGGCCTCAGGATTGCGATCGGCGTCGTGCTGATCATCGGCGGCATTCTCGGCTTCCTGCCGATCCTGGGTTTCTGGATGGTACCGATCGGATTGCTGGTGCTCTCCTACGAATTCGCATTGGTGCGCCGTCACCGGCGCCGCTTCGTCGTCTGGTGGGAGCGACGGCGCCGGCCCGATTGAGGTTGCCTGCTGACAGGCCGGAAACAGGCAATTGTTTGAGAGCGGCGTGCTCCGCCTATGCACTACCGAGGTTGGTCGAAGCAGCTTTCCAGGCGTTCGCAAAGTTCCTTGAGAACGGCGGTAGCCGATGCCAGCCGCGCCCGGTCGCGCGGCGGCAGGCTGTTTGCGCCTTCTATGCCGAGGCGGTCGATGGCATAGCGCACAAGCCCTGCAGACTGCGACAATCCGCGCGGTGTGCCGTCTTTCGTAGTTGCTTGAGCCATGGCGGAACCTCCTTTCTGCCCAACGTGATCGCCGGTATCGGGTTCCTCTCGCCGAGAATCATGCTTAACGATAAGCTAATATGTTATTGCTAGCATGGCATGGCGTTGATAAGCAGTGCCTCGATGTCGGAAGAACCGTTGGGAATGCATGGTGGCCGCTTGACGGCATTTTCGCCGCAACCTATTGGAGCCGGGTGGAACGCCGGGAGCAATGAGGCCTCGTGGCGGAGTGGTTACGCAGAGGACTGCAAATCCTTGCACCCCGGTTCGATTCCGGGCGAGGCCTCCAATGCCCGAGCTCCCGCGCGTCAGCGCCAGGGGCTTCAGTTCGGGTCGAAACAGCCGCGCCCTTCGCGCGGCAAGCGGATGGTTGGAACATGAGCGCTGATTTTGCCGAACGCCGGGTGAAGATGGTCGACGGCCAGGTCCGCACCACCGACGTGACCAGCGCGCCGTTGCTCGAGGCGATGCTTGTTGTGCCGCGCGAGGCCTTTGTCGGCGCCGGCCAGCGCGATCTTGCCTATATCGATGAGGACATCCGCATTGCCGATACGGCCGATGGTCCGCGCTATCTGATGGAGCCGTCGCCATTGGCCAAGCTGATGCAGCTGGCCGATGTCGGCCCAAGCGATTCGGCACTCGATGTCGGCTGCGGCACCGGCTATGCGGCGGCGATCCTGTCGCGGCTGGCAAGGTCCGTGGTCGCGCTGGAAAGCGATGCGGCGCTGGCCGAGACCGCCACGTCGACGCTTGCGGCGCTGGGTTGTGGCAATGTCACCGTGGTCCACGGGCCGCTGCCGCAAGGCCATGCCGCCAAGGCGCCTTACGACGTCATCCTGATCGGCGGCAGCGTCGGCGAGGTGCCGGCGGCGCTGTTCGACCAGCTTGCCGAAGGCGGCCGACTCGTCGCCGTTGAAGGGCAGGGCAATTCGGGCGTAGCCCGGCTTTTTTTTAAGACTGGAGGGGTTGTAACGGGAAGACGCGCATTTAATGCGGCAATTAAGCCACTACCGGGATTTGAACGCATTCCCGCCTTCGAATTCTGAGTGATTTTGCCTTGCAGCGAAGGCGTTGTCATGATCGCTTGCGTTTGAACAATCGTTGCTGATCTGCATAACCGGGCGTTTCTGGGGGCTTTCAGCGGGGGAACGATAAAAAACGCGGCGCCGGCTGATCAGAAGGAGAAGCCAGCGTGGCGCAGTTCCCGTGCAAAACGAATGAGGGAATATAACGTGCCGTCTGTACGCAAGTTGCTTTTTACCGCTGTCCTCGTTTCGGCGACCGCGCTGTCTCCAATGGCCGCCTCGGCCGAAACTATTCTCGGGGCACTTTCAAAGGCCTATCAGAACAATTCCTCGCTCAATTCTTCGCGCGCCGGCGCGCGCGTCACCGACGAGGGCGTGGCAATCGCCAAGTCCGGCTGGCGCCCGACCATCACTGGTTCCGGAAGTATTGATTATACCGCCAGCCACAGCAACCGGTTGCACCGAAACATCTCGATAACCACCGGCAACTTCGGCGTCGAGATCGACCAGACGCTGTTTGACGGTTTTCAGACCAGGAACAATGTGGCGGCCGCCGAATCGCGGGTCCGCGCTTCGTTCGAAAGCCTGCGCAACGCCGAAGAGAACACTCTTTTCAATGCGGCAAGTGCCTATATGGACGTTATCCGCGACCGGCAGGTCGCCGTGCTGACCGAACAGAACCTGCAATTCCTGACCGAGCAGGCGCGTGCGGCGCGTTCGCGCTTTGAGGTCGGCGAAGGTACCCGCACCGACGTCGCGCAAGCCGACGCCCAGCGTGCCTCCGCGGTGGCGCAGTTGAGCGCCGCCCGCGCGACGGCGCTGGCAAGCGCTGCGACCTATCGCCAGATCGTCGGCGACGAGCCGGGCAGGCTCAGGCCGGCTTCGCCGGTGTCGAAGCTGTTGCCGTCGAGCCTCGATGCGGCGATCGCGATCGCATCGGCCGAGCATCCGGCCATCCTCGCTACCGCGCATCTGGTCGACGCGGCGGCGTTTTCGGTGAAGTCTGCCGAAGGCGCGTTGCTGCCGCAACTATCGGCGTCGGCCGGTGTTTCGAGCGCCATTCGCGGCACCGCGCCCGGCTCGCTCTCCTCGACACAGGATGGCGTAACCAATTCGGCGAACATCGGCGCGACATTGACGATACCGATCTATTCCGGCGGCCGGACCTCGGCATTGGTTCGCCAATCAAAGGAATCACTCAGCCAGGCCCGTATCGAGGTCGATGTCAGCCGCGACACCGTGCGCCAAGCGGTGACCTCGGCATGGTCGCAATACACCGCCGCGCAGCAAAGCGTCACGGCCAACCGGCAGGTGGTCGCCGCCGCGCAGCTTGCCTTGAACGGCGTCATCGAAGAGCGCAATGTCGGCCAGCGCACCACGCTCGACGTGCTCAACGCGCAGGCGACCCTCATCACCGCCAAGATCAATCTTGTCAGCGCCGAACGCGACGTGGTGGTAGCAAGCTATGCCATCCTCTCGGCGGTTGGCCATTTGTCGGCAGAGCGCCTTGCGCTCAACGTGACGAAGTACAGGCCGGAAGAGCATTACGACGCCGTCAAGGACAAGTGGATCGGCCTGCGCACGCCGGACGGCCGCTGATCGCCAGGCCGTGTTTTCAGCCCGCGCTCGAACGACGCGCGGGCTTCAACTCCCGACCCTAATCTGTTGAAATCCGAGATGTCGCCAGATTGGGGATTCTCGTAAGCCGTTCCGTCGGTTACGCTGTCGCCATGATTCGAATCCGGCATTGCCGGACAGGATATCTGAGAACGAGTCACAAGGGCGGCGGATGTGACGATGGCGACGGCAAGCAGCGTACAGCGCGAACCTTCCATGGAAGAAATACTGGCTTCCATCAGAAGGATCATCGAGGACAGCGATACAGGCCGCAAGCAGCCGGGCGACGCGGACGAGCTGCGCCAGGATCTGCAACCGGCGCCGGCAGCCGGACGGGCAGCGGAGGGGGATGCGTTCCGTTCCGAACTGCGCGGCGGACTGGAGATCGCCAAGCCGGCCATGCGGGCCGAGGTGCAGCCAACGGTCGCGCCGGTCATCGAGCGCCTGGAAACGCCGCTCCGCCCCGGCCCGGTAAAAGCAACGGTGACGCTGGCTGAGGTGAACACCGCTCCCGAACCGCCCGCAAAGCCGGATCGGCCTGCGACGGCCAAGGCTGCCGAGACAACCGACACCATCATCGCCGATTGGCGGCGCGAGATCGCCGCGGTCGGCGACGCGATGGCCAAGCCGGAGCGCGCCGAGCCATCCCATACGCCGGACGCCGAGCCGAAGGCCGAGGTTTTCGAGGACGAGGCGACCGCTGGACCTGCGCCGGAGCCTTCGGAGATTGGGCTGGAGCCTTCGGAAAGCAGCCCGGGACCTTCGAGAATCGGCCCGGAACCTTCGAAGATCGGATTGGCGCGTCCGGCGGCCAGCGAGGCGCCGCCCGCACGTCCGGCGATCCTTTCGGAGCATACGGGCCGGCAGGTTGCCGCCGCCTTCGGCGAGCTTTCCGACGCGTTTGCCAGCCGCAGCAAGAAGACGTTCGACGAGATGGCAGAGGAGATGCTGCGGCCCATGCTGCAGGACTGGCTGGACAACAACCTGCCGACGCTGGTCGAGCGGCTGGTGCGCGAAGAAATCGAGCGCGTCGCGCGCGGCGCGCAGTAGCATTTCGGAGAGCCGCCGATGGGCGGCGCTCGACCGGCGAATTGTCGAGGTCGGCGCTGCCCCTCATCGGCCTGCCGACAGGCGCCATCGGCGAAGCATCCAATTTCCCCCGCAAGGGGGGAGATTGGATGTCGCTTCGGCTTTCGCCAACCACCAAGACCGGAAGGCACGGCAAGGGGCAGCGCAAACCTGAAGCGATTGCTTTGTAACATTCAGTTCCGCGAGTTGCACCGAACCATCCCGGCGCTATCTATCGGCCATGCCCTTGCGGTTGACTTGGCAACAACCTTCCGATTTACACCGGACCACAAATTCCGGACAGCGCGGACCGTTTTCCCATGCTCGAAAAGACCTACGACGCCAAAGCCGTCGAGCCGAAGATTGCCAGGATATGGGAAGAGGCCGACGCGTTTCGGGCCGGTGCCGGGGCCGAGGAGGGGGCTGAAGCCTTCACCATCGTCATCCCGCCGCCGAACGTCACCGGCTCGCTGCATATGGGCCACGCGCTCAACAACACGCTGCAGGACATTCTGGTGCGCTTCGAGCGCATGCGCGGCAAGAATGTCTTGTGGCAGCCGGGCATGGATCATGCCGGCATCGCCACGCAGATGGTGGTCGAGCGCCAGCTGATGGAAAAGCAGATCCACCGCCGCGACCTGACGCGCGATGAGTTCATCGACAAGGTCTGGGAGTGGAAGGACGAGTCCGGCGGCGCGATCCTCAACCAGCTGAAGCGGCTCGGGGCCTCGGCCGACTGGAGCCGGGAGCGCTTCACCATGGACGAGGGCCTCTCCAAGGCCGTACTCGAAGTGTTCGTGACGCTCTACAAGGAAGGGCTGATCTACAAGGACAAGCGCCTTGTGAACTGGGACCCGAAGCTGTTGACCGCCATCTCGGATCTCGAGGTCGAGCAGCAGGAGGTCAACGGCAATCTCTGGCACTTCCGCTATCCGGTCGAAGGCACGACATTCGATCCGGAAAATCCGAAGACCTTCATCACCGTTGCGACGACCCGCCCGGAGACGATGCTGGGCGATACGGCTGTTGCCGTCCACCCCGACGACGAGCGTTTCCGGCATCTTGTCGGCAAGAACCTTATCCTGCCGATCGTCGGCCGCAGGATCCCGGTGGTGGCGGACGAGTATTCCGATCCCGAAAAAGGCAGCGGTGCGGTCAAGATCACGCCGGCGCATGACTTCAACGATTTCGAGGTCGGCAAGCGCCACCGGCTGCCGGCGGTCAACATTCTCACCATAAATGCGGCGGTGAGCCTCAAGGACAATGAGGACTTTCTGGCCGGACTGGAAGTGACGCCGGAGCGCCAGGCCGTCTGGGACAGCCTCGACGGCCTCGACCGTTTCGATGCGCGCAAGAAGATCGTCGAGCTGATGGAGGCGGGCGGCTTTCTCGAGAAGGTCGAGCCGCATCGCCACACGGTGCCGCATGGCGACCGCGGCGGCGTGCCGATCGAGCCGTTCCTGACCGACCAATGGTATGTCAATGCGGCGGAACTAGCCAAGCCGGCGATCGCCTCGGTGCGCGAGAGCCGTACCAATTTCGTGCCCAAAAACTGGGAAAAGACCTATTTCGACTGGATGGAGAACATCCAGCCCTGGTGCATTTCGCGCCAGCTGTGGTGGGGCCACCAGATCCCTGCCTGGTATGGGCCGGACGGGCATGTCTTTGTCGAAAAGACCGAGGAAGAGGCGCTCGGTGCCGCCGTCGAATATTATCTGGCGCTGGAAGGGCCGTGGAAGGCCTGGGTCGAGGACAAGCTCGAGAATTTCCAGCCTGGCGAGATCCTGACCCGCGACGAGGACGTGCTCGATACATGGTTCTCGTCGGCGCTGTGGCCGTTCTCGACGCTCGGCTGGCCGGACCAGACGCCGGAGCTGAAGACCTATTACCCGACCGACGTGCTGGTCACCGGTTTCGACATCATCTTCTTCTGGGTTGCCCGCATGATGATGATGGGCCTGCATTTCATGGATCAGGAGCCGTTTCATACCGTCTATGTCCATGCGCTGGTTCGCGACAAGAACGGGCAGAAGATGTCGAAGTCGAAAGGCAACGTCATCGATCCGCTCGAGCTCATCGACGAATACGGCGCCGATGCGCTGCGCTTCACCTTGACGGTGATGGCAGCGCAAGGGCGCGACGTGAAGCTCGATCCGGCCCGCATTGCCGGCTATCGCAATTTCGGCACCAAGCTGTGGAACGCGACGCGCTTCGCCGAGATGAACGAAGTGGCGCGCGACGACGATTTCTGGCTGCAGGACGCCAAGCTGGCGGTCAACCGCTGGATCCTGACCGAGCTGACGCGAGCCGCGCGCGACATAACGGACGGCATCACCTCGTACCGATTCAACGAGGCGGCGGGTGCCGCCTACCGGTTCGTCTGGAACCAGTTCTGCGACTGGTACCTGGAACTGCTGAAGCCGGTGTTCATGGGCACCGACGAGGCCGCCAAGGCCGAGAGCAAGGCATGCGTCGCCTTCGTGCTGGACGAGATCTACAAGCTGCTGCATCCGATGATGCCGTTCATGACCGAGGAACTGTGGGCCGAAACCGCCGGCGAGGGCAGGCAACGGCCATCGCTGCTTTGTCATGCGGCATGGCCGTCGCCCGATTTCGAGGACGAGGCGGCCGCCGCCGATATCAACTGGCTGGTCGATCTCGTCTCCGGCATCCGCTCGGTGCGCTCGGAAATGAACGTGCCGCCGGCGGCGATCGCACCGCTCGTGGTGATCGGCGCCAACGACGCGACACGCGAAAGGCTTGAGCGTCAGGGCTCGGCTATCAAGCGTCTGGCGCGGGTCGGCGACATCTCGCTCGCCGAAGCGCCACCCAGGGGCTCCGCGCAGATTGTCGTCAACGAGGCGACCATCTGCCTGCCGCTCGGCAGCCTGATCGACCTTGCCGCCGAGGCAGCGCGCCTGCAGAAGGAGCTTGCCAAGGTGACCGAGGAAATAGCGCGGCTCTACAAGAAGCTGTCCAACGAGAAATTCGTCGCCAACGCGCCGGAAGAGGTGGTGGAGGCCGAGCGTGAAAAACTCGCCGAATATCGCGAGGCGCAAGCGAAGCTTTCGGTGGCATTGGCGCGGGTGCGCGACGCTGGCTGATCGAACAGATTGGGCCGGCTGATCGAACAAATTGGGCCGGTTGATCGAACAGATTGGTCCGGCGGGCCGCAACAGATTCGCCGGTCACGAATCTGCTTTCCAGACAGGCCGCCTGCCACGAAAACAGGCATTCCGCAGCGTAAATCTTGAGGCAAACTGAATGTTTTTGCCCCATTGTTGCCGTAATGTAACAATGGCTGGCTGGGCACGCAAAATGCCCTGTTCTGTAGTGTTTTAGGCGGTATTCCCGAGTTTTCTCGTCAATTTGTATTGAGGCGGCCATTTTCCCGCCTCGGGAAAAAGACCGCAACCTTGTCGGAAATGCGTTCGGCCAAGGTGTACATGTACGCACGGCGAATTCGTTGTTGCGCCGTTAACCTGAATTGGTTCTAGCTTGATGCAAGGATATTTCGGGGAGGAGATTCATGTGTTATTCGCGTCTGAAAGTGCTGCTGGGCGCGGGGGCTTTTTCGCTGGCTTTGGCTGGGACGGTGCAAGCCGGGGGCTTTGACCGCGGCGGCGTCAACATCGACCAGCTGTTCGACGCGGCGCCATATTCGTTCGATGCGGGCGTCACCTATGTTTCGCCACAGCGCAAACTCAAGAATGTGCAGCGCCTCGATGGCTCGGGATTGTCGACGTCGGCGGTGGATGTTGGTGGCGACTATGCGGTGCCGCATGTCGGCATCAAAGCCAACATCTTTGAGCCCGTAGACTGTCTTGCCACCTATACGAGACCGTATGGTGCGGACGCAAATTTCGGCATGAACAACGCCTATTCGCCGACAGCGGTCAAATACGCCGTCGACACAGACGATTTCGGTCTTACCTGTTCCTACAAGGTGAACGTCGGCAAGGGCGCCATACGATTCATCGGCGGTGTCTCCTACCAGCAGGTAGACGCGTTTCTGTCCCGCCAGACACTGCTCGCCTTCGGCAATACCGGCCTCGGCGTCTTCAAGCTATCCGACGAGGCATGGGGTTGGCGTGCGGGCGCAGCCTATGAGATCCCCGAGATCGCGCTGCGCGCCAGCCTGATGTACTCTTCGAGCTACAAATATGACGGGCTGTCGGGAACCGTCGACACGACCGGCTTCAGGGGCGCCTTTCCGGCGGACCTGGTTCCCGGCTCTACCGGGGTGTACCCGGTCTCGGCGTCGGCCGAGATACCTCAAGCTCTGGAATTCAAGCTGCAGAGCGGTATAGCCCCTGGCTGGCTGGCCTTTGGTTCCATCCGCTGGCAGGAGTGGAGCAAGCTTGGCGTCATTGCCATCAATGGCGTGCGCAGTCCGGTAACCGGTGCTCCCTCGCCCGTTTCATTCGACCTGCTTTATCGCGACGGCTGGACGGTCACGGGCGGTATCGGTCACAAGTTCACCGATCAATTGTCGGGCGTGGTTTCGCTGACCTGGGATCGCGGCACCTCGACGACCTCCGGCTATCAGTCGGATACCTGGGCCGTGGCCAGCGGCGTCTCCTATTCGCCGAACGATCAGGTCGAGGTCAGGCTCGGCGGCTCGATCGGTGTGCTGACGAGCGGGTCATCGACTTTCAGCGGTGTCGGCGACGTGGCAAATGCCGTCACCTATACCTACGGCAACGACCTGCTTCTCGCCGGTTCGGCTTCCGTCAAGATCAAGTTCTAACTATTAATTTTTAAACGACAAAACGGCCGGGCACTGCCCGGCCGTTTGTTGGGTGCGTGGCGTCCGGCATTCGGCCGGCGCAACAATTGTCCCCATGATGTTCGCTCCTGTAATTGTGACGTTTTGGCAACAGTTTCTGAACAACCCTCGCGCCACCCGGCCGCCCGGGAACATTGCCCATTTCCCGCCATAAACCCGGCGCACCTCAAACTTGTCTCGGGACACGCGCCAAAAGGCTAGGCGAAGAGGCAGGCCGCACCGCCCGCGGTAAGGACGAGTATGGACGCCAGAGGGATCTCCAAGGCCAAGCTGCCGAGCCGCCACGTGACCGTTGGTCCCGAGCGGGCGCCGCATCGCTCTTACCTTTATGCTATGGGGCTGTCGGCGGCCGAGATCGCGCAGCCTCTGGTCGGTGTCGCCAGCTGCTGGAACGAGGCCGCACCCTGCAACATCTCGCTGATGCGCCAGGCGCAAGTGGTCAAGAAGGGCGTGGCGGCCGCCAATGGCACGCCGCGCGAATTCTGCACCATCACCGTCACCGACGGCATCGCCATGGGTCATCAGGGCATGAAGTCGTCGCTGGTGTCGCGCGAGGTCATCGCCGACTCGGTCGAGCTCACCATGCGCGGCCATTGCTACGATGCGCTGGTTGGATTGGCCGGTTGCGACAAGTCGCTGCCCGGCATGATGATGGCCATGGTGCGCCTCAACGTGCCGTCGATCTTCATCTATGGCGGCTCGATACTGCCCGGCAGCTACCGTGGCCGGCAGATCACTGTACAGGACGTGTTCGAGGCGGTCGGCCAGCATTCGGTCGGCACCATCGGCGACGCCGAGCTGCTCGAGATCGAGCAAGCCGCCTGTCCGTCGGCCGGCTCCTGCGGCGCCCAGTTCACCGCCAATACCATGGCCACCGTCGCTGAGGCGATTGGCCTGGCGCTGCCCTATTCCTGCGGCGCGCCGGCACCCTACGAGATGCGCGACCGCTTCAATTTCGCTTCCGGCGAAAAGATCATGGAGCTGATCGCAAGGAACATCCGCCCGCGCGACATCGTTACTATAAAAGCGTTGGAAAATGCCGCGACCGTGGTCTCGGCCACTGGCGGCTCGACCAACGCGGCGCTGCATCTGCCGGCGATCGCGCACGAGGCCGGGATAAAGTTCGATCTTTTCGACGTGGCCAGGATATTCGAGAAAACACCCTACATCGCCGACCTCAAGCCGGGCGGCAAATACGTCGCCAAGGACATGTTCGAGGCCGGCGGCATTCCGCTCTTGATGAAGACGCTGCTCGACCATGGCTATCTTCATGGCGATTGCCTGACGGTGACCGGCCGCACTTTGGCCGAAAATATGGAACATGTTTCCTGGAATGACAGCCAGGATGTGGTCCGTCCCGCCAACAGGCCGATTACCCAGACCGGCGGGGTCGTGGGCTTGAAGGGTAACCTTGCCCCCGAAGGCGCGATCGTGAAGGTCGCCGGCATGACGGAGCTCAAATTCTCGGGTCCGGCGCGCTGCTTCGATTCGGAAGAGGAATGTTTCGAAGCGGTTACGCATCGCAACTATAGCGAAGGCGAGGTTCTCGTCATCCGTTACGAGGGTCCGCGCGGCGGCCCGGGCATGCGCGAAATGCTGTCGACGACGGCGGCTCTCTACGGCCAGGGCATGGGCGGCAAGGTGGCGCTCATCACCGACGGGCGTTTTTCGGGCGCAACGCGCGGTTTCTGCATCGGCCATGTCGGGCCGGAAGCGGCAGTGGGCGGCCCGATCGGGCTGCTTAGGGATGGCGACTTGATCTCGATCGATGCGGTGAACGGCACGATTGAGGTTGCATTGTCCAAAGCCGAACTGGCGGCGAGGGCAAAGGCATGGAAGGCGCGCACGACCGACTATCAGTCGGGCGCGATCTGGAAATACGCACAGACGGTCGGATCTGCCCGCGACGGCGCGGTCACCCATCCCGGCGGTGCCAAAGAAACACACTGCTATGCGGACATCTGAGTTGTTGAGGTCGTCTGTCCTTTCGGCACTGGTTGCGCTCGCCACGTTTGGCGCGACCTTGGGCGCCGTCGGCCAGGCCATGGCCTTCGACGACAAGGTGTTCGACGACAAGACCGGTGTGAAGCCGCAGTCGAGCCCGTGGGCGGTGTTCCAGTTCGGCTTTTCCGCCTACAAGAACGGCCATAAGGAGCAGGCCGCGGAAGCCTATAAATATGCCGCCGAGAACGGCCAGATCGGCGCCACCTGGAAGCTTGCGCGCATGTATGCCGAAGGGGACGGCGTGGCGCGAGACGACTACGCGGCATTCAAGTTCTTCAGCGAGATCGTCGACCAGGATGTCGAGCCCGGTTCGCCCGAGGAAAGCTATGTTTCGGACGCGCTGGTGGCGCTTGGCGACTATCTGAGGAAAGGCATTCCCGGCAGCCCCATCGAGGAGAACGAGGTGGCGGCCCAGGAATATTACATGCGTGCCGCCGCCAACTACCGCAATCCGAACGCCCAGTTCGAGATGGGCCAGATGTTCCTCAAGGGTGAGGGCGGCGTCAAGGCCAGCGTCAAGCAGGCCGGACGCTGGTTCCAACTGGCGGCCGAAAAGGGCCATGCGGGCGCGCAGGCGACGCTCGGCAATCTGCTCTTCCAAAGCGGCAAGATCGTGCGGGGGCTGGCGATGATGACCGCGGCGCTCGAACGGGCCTCACCTGCGGACCAGCCATGGATCCGCGGCATGCAGGAAGAAGCGTTTGCGGCCGCCGGCGAAGCCGACCGCCGCACCGCGATCTCGCTGGCCGACGACATCCTCACCAAGGGTGGCGGCGACCAATAGGCCGGCAGAAATTCCGTTTGAAATCAATTCTCGGTCGGTTCCGTCGGCATGCCGCCGGGCGCCGGTGTCGAGATCGGCGTGCCCTGCAGATGTGGGGCGAGCGTGTTCTCCGGGCAGCCATCCCGCTGCTTTGTCCAGGACGTGTTGTTGAGCACCATCTCGCAACGGGCGAGGTAGCTTTGGCCGGCAAGCGTCAGGCAGGCGACCCGGCCGATCTGGAATGATTTGCCGTTAGCCAGGCACTCTGCATCGGCAAAAGCAGGCGTCACCACCGCCATCGCAAGCGCGCAGCCGATCGGGCAGAGTACAAATCGAGTAGTCATGGGAACCCCAGCCACCATGATGATTTCTCATCAAGCGCGCGATTTGTGGCAATAAGAGGTCAACTTATTAATGTGCCGCCGGACAGCAGCTCCGGTCAGGCCGGCTGCAGCGCCAGATCGATCGCCACCGGCACGTGGTCGGAGGGTTTTTCCCAGGCGCGCACCTGCTTTTCGATCGAAGCCGAGGAAAACCAGTTCGCGGCTTCGGGCGACAGAAGCAAATGGTCGATGCGGATGCCGTTGTTCTTCTGCCAGGCGCCGGCCTGATAGTCCCAGAACGTAAAGACGTCCGGGGCGTCGGTGACGGCACGCACGGCTTCGGTGAAGCCGAGATTCTTCAGCCGCCGGAACGCCTGCCGCGTCGCGGGCTGGAACAGCGCATCGCTTAGCCAGTTTTCCGGATATTTCGCGTCGATCGGCTCGGGAATGACATTGTAGTCGCCGGCCAGGACCAGCGGCTCTTCCAGTGCAAGCCGCTCCTCGGCCCAGCGCTCCAGCCGTGCCATCCAGGAAAGCTTGTAGGAGAACTTCTTCTCGTCGTCGATCGGGTTGCCGTTCGGCAGATAGATCGAGGCAACACGCAAGGCGCCCTTGTCGGTCGAGAACACGCCCTCGATGAAACGCGCCTGCTCGTCGGCATCGTCGCCCGGCAAGCCGCGATTGACCTCGTCGAAACGCAGCTTCGACAGGATGGCGACGCCGTTGAAGCCTTTTTGGCCGCAAGTCTCGACGTTGTAGCCGAGCGCCTCGATCTCGGCGCGGGGAAACTGCTCGTCGACCGTCTTGATTTCCTGCAGGCAGGCGATGTCGGGCGCGCTTTCCGTCAGCCAATGGGTCAAATTGCCGATGCGGGCGCGAACGCCGTTGATGTTCCAGGTGACGATTTTCATGGTGGCCTCGATAGGCTGGTGGTCCGGAGACTAGCGATCCGGTGGATGACGTTCGACAAGGCCGATCGTATTGCCTGCCGGGTCCTTTAGGAAGGCCATCCATTCGCTTTCCCCGGCTTGGCCGAACAGGCCTTCGGTGTCGCGATGGACGAGCGCCGGCGGCGCGGTGAAGGGAACGCCGGCGGCCTTTGCCGAAGCGTGGAACTCTTCGAGGCCGGATATATCGAGATAGACGGTGCCGGCCGGCAGGCCGTCGGTGAAAAGCAGGCGCACGTCACCGGCCATGATAAAGGCGATGCCCGGCGGATCGAAACGTGCATGCAGGCTCATGCCGAGCACCTCGCGCCAGAACGCCAGCGTTGCGTCGAGGTCGCGTCCGGCGGAAAGCGCGACCTGACGGACCGCGCCGATGTCGGGCATTTCTAGATCGAGAAGCTGGTACCGCAGCCGCAGGAGGCGACCGCATTGGGGTTTCTGATCTGGAACGACTGGCCCATCAGATCGTCAACGAAATCGATCACCGAGCCGCCCATATAGACCAGCGACAGGTCGTCGATCAGCACGGTGGCGCCGTCCTTTTCAATGGCGACGTCGTCGTCATTGCGCCTGTCGACCAGGTCGAACTTGTAGGAGAAGCCGGAACAGCCGCCGCCCTCGACCGAAACCCGCAGGGCCGTCTTACCGGCTTCGCTCGCCACAATCTTGGCGATCCGCCTGGCGGCGGCATCGGTCATCTCGACTTTCATGGCGGTCTTGGCATCAGCGCCCATGGGCGTCACCTTGCTTTCGGTTTTGTATGATAGGTATGAAGCGCGACGGGGCAAGTCAACTGCGGCATACGCTATGACCAACGAGTTGGGCGACATCGGATTCGGCTATCGGCCGCGCGCGGCCTATGCCAGCGACCCGGCGAAGTCGCGCGGGCGGCTGTTCGACGAGGTGGAAAGCCCGACGCGTACGCCGTTCCAGCGCGACCGCGACCGCATCATCCATTCGACGGCGTTCCGCCGGCTGAAGCACAAGACGCAAGTGTTCGTTGCACACGAAGGCGACCATTACCGCACAAGGCTGACGCATTCGATCGAGGTGGCGCAAATCGCACGCGCTCTGGCGCGGGCGTTGCGCGGCGACGAGGACCTGGCCGAGGCGGTGGCCCTGGTGCACGACTTCGGCCACACGCCTTTCGGCCATACCGGCGAGGACGCGCTGAACGAGAAGATGGCCGCCTGGGGCGGCTTCGACCATAATGCGCAGTCGCTGCGTGTGGTGACGCGGCTGGAGCGGCGCTATGCCGAGTTCGACGGGCTGAACCTCACCTGGGAAACGCTGGAGGGGCTGGTCAAGCACAATGGCCCGCTGACCGATGCCAAGGGGAAAGGGCTGAAGGGGCCGGTGCCGCAGGCGATCCGCGACTATTCCGAACTGCACGACCTCGAGCTCGACCGCTTCGCCGGCATCGAGGCGCAGTGCGCGGCGATTGCCGACGATATCGCCTACAACACCCACGACATCGATGACGGCTTGAGGGCAGGACTGTTGACGCTGGATATGCTGGAGGATGTCTCGCTGCCGGGATCGATCCTCAAGGGCGTGCGTCAGCGCTATCCGGCGCTCGATGACGTACGCACCGGCCACGAGCTGATGCGTCGGCAAATCACTATCATGGTCGAGGACGTGATCGTCTCGACGACGGCCAATCTGGCGCGCATCAAGCCCGGCAGCGCCGAAGCGGTAAGGGTGGCCGGCGAGACGATGGTGAGCTTCTCCGGCGAGACGGCCGCATCGGAAAAGGAGCTGAAGGCCTTTCTTTACAAGCACCTCTACCGGCACGCGGAGGTCATGCGGGTGCGCGCCGATGCCGACCAGATCGTCAGGGACCTGTTCGACGTCTATTTCGCCGATCCGCGCGCCATGCCGGATGGCTGGCGCGAAGGGCTCGACCGGGCAGAGGATCGCGTCAAGGCGCGCAGTGTTGCCGATTTCCTGGCCGGCATGACGGATACTTATGCGCTCAAGGAACACAGGCGTTTGTTTGACCATACGCCGGATTTGAGCTAGGGCGGGCTCGATTTGCCGGCCAACGCGCCGGATCCCTGCAAAACCGTCAGAGCCACAGCAATGAACATCTTCGCCGATTTCAACGCGCGAATCATAAAGGCCGTCGAAGCGCTTGATTTGAAAGACAAGGATGGCGTGTCGCCGGACCTGTCGCGCATCGCCGTCGAGCCGCCGCGCGATGCCAGCCACGGCGACCTCGCGACCAACGCTGCCATGGTGTTGGCCAAGCCGACCGGCCAGAGCCCGCGTGCGCTGGCCGAAAGGCTGGCCGAGGCGCTGCGCGCCGACGAGGATATCGCTGCCGCCGAGATCGCCGGCCCGGGCTTCGTCAATCTCAGGCTCAAGGACGGCTTTTGGCAGGCGCATCTGACGGCGCTGCTCGGCGAAGGCCGCAACTACGGCCGCTCGACGGTCGGCGGCGGTAAGAAAACCAATGTCGAATATGTCTCGGCCAACCCGACCGGGCCGATGCATGTCGGCCATTGCCGGGGTGCCGTGGTCGGCGACGCGCTGGCCAATCTGATGGCCTTCGCCGGTTACGACGTGACCAAGGAATATGTCATCAACGATGCCGGTTCGCAGATCGACGTGCTCGGACGCTCAGTCATGCTGCGCTACCGCGAAGCGCTCGGCGATGAGATCGGCGAGATTCCGCCCGGGCTTTATCCAGGCGACTATCTGATCCCCGTTGGTCAGGCGCTGGCCAGCGAATTCGGCCGCTCCCTGCTGCAGATGCCGGACGAAGAGGCGCTTGCCATCGTCAAGGACAGAACGATCGATGCGATGATGACGATGATCCGCGAGGATCTGGCGTTGCTCAACGTGCATCATGACGTCTTCTTCTCCGAGCGGACGCTGCATGCCAACAATGCGAAGAAGATCCGCTCGGCGATCAGCGACCTGACGCTGAAGGGCCACATCTACAAGGGCAAGCTGCCGCCGCCCAAGGGCGAGAAGCCGGACGACTGGGAGGACCGCGAGCAGACGCTGTTCCGCTCGACTGCGGTCGGCGACGACATGGACCGGGCGCTGGTCAAGTCGGACGGCACCTTCACCTATTTCGCCGCCGATGTCGCCTACCTCAAGGACAAGGTCGATCGCGGCTTCGTCGACCTGATCTATGTGCTTGGCGCCGATCATGGCGGCTATGTGAAACGGCTGGAAGCGCTTGCCCGGGCGATTGCCGGCGACGAGGTCAAACTTACCGTGCTGCTCTGCCAGCTGGTGAGGCTGTTTCGCGCCGGCGAGCCGGTGCGCATGTCGAAGCGGTCGGGCGAGTTCGTGACCTTGCGCGAAGTGGTCGAGGAGGTCGGCCGCGACCCGATCCGTTTCATGATGCTCTACCGCAAGAACGACGCGCCGCTCGACTTCGACTTCGCCAAGGTGACCGAGCAGTCGAAGGACAATCCGGTGTTCTACGTGCAGTACGCCTCGGCGCGCTGCCATTCGGTGTTCCGGCAGGCAAGCGAGCAATTGGGCGAGGCGATGTTCGACCGCAACCAGCTGGCCGCCGAAGTGGCTTTGCTGACAGATGAGGGGGAGATCGGCCTGATCAGGAAACTCGCCGAATATCCGCGGCTGATCGAAGCCGCGGCGCTCGCGCTCGAGCCCCACCGGCTGGCATTTTACCTCTACGAACTCGCTTCCAGCTTCCACGGACACTGGAACCGGGGCACCGATAATCCCGACTTACGTTTTGTTAAGGTTAACGACCGACAATTGACGCATGCCAGACTAGGGCTGGTGCAGGCTGTTTCGGACGTTTTGACGTCCGGCCTGACGCTGATCGGAGCCAATGCGCCCACCGAAATGCGTTAGGTTTGAGTAAAAAACCTGTCACCTTTTGCCCACATTGCGCTGGTAAGGGCCAACCCTACGCGACGTCCATGGCGTCCGAATGAGTGCGAGTTCGGGAACAATAATGGCAGACAGAACCCAGCTGAGAGCAGCCGACCACAACGACATCGCCAACGATGATCCGTTCGCGGAACTGACCAGGATCATGGGGTTCGACCCGCGCCAGCCGGTCAAACCGCAAACGCCGGCCCAGCCGAAGACCGCTGCCGCCGAACCGTCGGTGGATGAGGCCGATTTCGACATCGATCTCGAGAAGGAGTTGATGGGCGAATTCGGCGCCGACGCCAATGACAATGCTTCCCCTGCCGAGCTCCGCGAGCCGACACCCGAACCGGACGCCGCCGACGAGATGGAGGACGCGCTTGCCGCCTCGTTCGAACAGGATTTCGCGTTCGACGACAGTGCGGCGGACGATGCTGTTCCCGTTGCGGCCGCTCCTGTTGCCGCCGACGAAATTGCCTCCGGCCCCGAAAGGTCGTTCGCTCCCGCTGTCGAGCCGGAGTTCGACGACGAGTTCGATAACGCCGTCGCCGGCTCGCTCGAAGACGTGTCGCCGTTCGAGGATGACCTGTCGAGTGACGACGAACTTGCCACCTCTGTCGACCAGGATTTTCGGCTCGACGACGATGTAACGGCCAAGATCGCGGTGACCGGCGAGGATGAACCCAGGGCCGCAGCCCAGGCGATCGAGCCGGTCGACGAGCCCGCCTTCGACCCCGCCTTGGACGATGAGTTCGACAACGCCGTGGCAAGTTCGCTCGAAGACGAGCTGATGCTCGAAGAGCATGAGCCGATGGAGCAGGCGGTCGCCGTTGACACCGTCGTGCACGCCACCGCGCCTGCGTTCGATGACGAGTTCGACGATGCCGTTGCAAGCTCGCTCGAAGACGAGCTGATATTCGACGAGCATGAGCCGGAGGAAAACGTCGCCGCTCCGGCATCGCCGGTTGAAGCGGTTTCGGCCGACGAGGATCTTGCCGGCCATTTCGATGATGCCATGGCCGATGTCGACATGGATTTCGACGTTCGCCCGAACGAGCCTGCCGAAATCGAAGAACCAGAGTTCATCGAAGAGCTGTCGATCGAAGAGCCAGAGGCCGCTCGACTTTCCGGCACGGCCGCCGAAGCGGCGTTCGACGACGATTTCGATCTGAGCTTCGACGATGCGCCTGCCGAGGACGCTGAAGAGCCCGTGGCGCAGGTTCCGGCCGAACCAGCGGCGCCGGCCGCTGTCGTCCCGACGGCTCCAGTGGCCGAGGAACGCAGCCTGGAAGACGAACTGAACGCGCTGCTCGGCGCGATGAGCACACGGCCGGCACAAGCGGTCAACGAACCTCAGACAAGCCAGCAGTCTGCCCAGCAGCCTGCCCAGAAGCCCGTGATGACTGTTCAGCAGCCCATCGCGCCGGTAATTCAGAAGCCAGCAGTGGCCGCTGAACAGCCAATGGCGGCGGTCAAAGACGTCGCTAACGAACCGATGCATGCTGTCGACGAGCTGGATTGGGAACTCGACGAGCACGAGCCCGCTGAGCCGCAGCAGTCCAGTGCCGCCGATGACGCCGATCTTGGCAGTGTCCTGCTTGATGAGCTTGAAGGCGAGGATTTCGGTGTCGAAGCCGCTGCCGGAACCACGGATGATTTAGACAACGATGCGCTCGATGCCGACTTCGCCAGGAACATCGGCCTGGATCACGACTTGGCCGACAAGAGTGCGGTGGCTGCTGCCGAAGAAGACCCGCTCGATGCGCTGAACTGGCTGACGACACGCGCCACACCGGCCGAGCCGGCCCGGTCGTGGAGCCGCGTGACACCGGTCGCACAGCCTCAGCCCGCTTTTGCAAGCCAGCCGGTGACTTCGGCGCGTCCGGCACCACCGCCGCAGCCGGCTGCAACGCCGTCCTATCCGGCCGCACCGGTCGACGAGAGGCCGTCCTATGAAGATCGGCCCGCCTACATGGAAGCCGCACCAACCTCGCATCAACAGGCTTCCGCCTATGACGAGATGCCCGATGTCGAGACGGTCGACGTGCCCGAGCGCGTCGTGGCGCTGGCGGACGATCTCGACATTCCGGAGCTCAACTTCGACGATGACGAGCCGGTGGCGCCCGCCTACGACGATCTTGATGCCGATTTTGCCAGCCTTCTCACCGAAATGAATGCCACGGATATAGCGCCTGCCCCGGTGCGCAGTGCTGGCTATGACGATGAATACGATGCCGGCTTCGCGGCTGGCTATAAGCAAGATCGTAGCGAGACGCGCGCCTATGGCGCCAAGCCCGCGGAAGCCCCTGTCAGCGCGGCGGCCGCTTCCTATGCCGATGCAGCGGATGGTTTCGATCTGGGGCCATTGCCCGGTGGCCAGCCGGTTTCGCAAGCCGACGATTTCACCTTCGATGAGCTCGACTACGACCCCGAACTGGACGAGGAGATGTCGGTTCCGGGCCTTGCCGAACGCGAGGCCGAAAGGCGGCCGCGCAGGCGCGGGCTGCTGATAGGAGCGGTGGTCGGCGCGGTGGCGATCGCCGGAGGCCTTGGCGCCTTTGCGTTGACCCTTGGCGGCAAGAGCGGCGGCGATGCGCCGGTCATCGTCAAGGCCGACAACAGGCCGATCAAGATCAAGCCGGAAAATCCAGGCGGCACTGTCGTGCCGAACCAGGACAACAAGGTTTATGACGCTGTGGTCAAGGGCGCCAAGCCCGCCGAGCCGGTTCAGCAGAAGCTGGTCACCAACACCGAAGAGCCGGTCGACCTGAAAGCCAACGAACCGGAGAGCCGCGTCGTCGATCTTTCGCCCAATGACCCCGATGCCGCCGACGATATCGACGCGCCCGGCACCGTGGCGTCCGACACCGACGCGTCTGGCACCAACCCGCCTGACACCAACGCGCCTGACCCCAGCGCGCTTGGCGCCAATGCGGCTGGCGCTACCGAAACCGCCGCCGCACCGGCGCCCAAGTCCGAGGATCGCATCGCGCAGGTTCTGCAGGAGGCCGAGAAGGGTGCAAACCCCGAGATCGTCGCCGTTGCGCCGCGCAAGGTACGGACCATGGTTGTGAAACCTGACGGCTCGCTGGTGGCGCGCGAGGATCCGGCGCCTGTTGCCCCGCAGATGGCTGCTGCCGAGCAGGCCGATCCGGCGCCGCAGCACGTGGCTCCGGCGGCCCAGGCCGACGCCGCCGCGCAGACCGGCACCGTGCCCCTGATCGACCAAATGACAAGTGATCCGAAGATTGGCGACCAGCCGAGTGGCGACCAGGCCGAAACCACCAAGCTGCAGCCGGCGCCCAAGCCCGACACAAAGGCTGAAGCCAAGGCCCAGCCGTCAGCCAGCAAGCAGTCCGCCAACACCCCGGACACGGTTCCGGTGGCGCCGCAGCGTCCGTCCGACCAGCCGGTCGACGTGGTCGGCGAGGTCAAGCCCGATCAGGTTGCTTCCATCGATCCGGCCGCGGCCGGCGCTGGTTCGTGGTCGATACAGATCGCTTCGCAGCCGACAGTCGAAAGCGCCCAGGCGACTTACCAGGATCTGCAGCGCCGCTACGGCAGCGTGCTTTCCGGCCGCACCGCCAACATCGTCAAGGCCGAGATCGCCGGCAAGGGTACCTTCTACCGCGTCCGCGTTCCGGCGCAGTCTCGCAACGAGGCGATCAAACTGTGCACCAGCTACAAGGCTGCCGGCGGCAATTGCTTCGTGTCCCACTAGCGGCACCAAAGCCCCTCGAAAAAAAGCCGGCGTCCGCGCCGGCTTTTTTGCGTGAACGGAAAGCTCTGGAGGCAATTGCGGGCGATTCCCTTTGTCGGCGCGAAGCTCTAAACTGTTCCGCATGACCGAATCAAAATCCATGATTCTCGGCTGCGCCGGGAAATCACTGACCCGCGACGAGATCCGTTTCTACCGCAACGAATGCCCGTGGGGCTTCATCCTGTTTGCGCGCAATATCGGCGAGACCGAGCAGATCCGCGATCTGGTCGCCGCGATGCGCGACTGCGTCGGGCGTGCGGACGCGCCGGTGTTCATCGACCAGGAGGGCGGCCGGGTACAGCGCCTGCGGCCGCCGCTGGCGCCGAACTATCCGGCTGCCGGCGCGCTTGGCGCCTTGTGGCGCGACGACCATGATGCCGGCACCCGTGCCGCCTGGCTGATGGCGCGGCTGCATGCCTTCGATCTGCTGCGCTACGGCATCACGGCGGATTGCCTGCCGGTGCTCGACGTGCCGATCGAGGGCGCCAGCGACGTCATCGGCGCGCGCGCCTATGGCAAGGAGCCGCGCGCCGTCATCGAATTGGGTCGCGCCGCGGCGGAAGGGCTGATGGCGGGCGGCGTGCTGCCGGTGATGAAGCATATTCCCGGTCATGGAAGGGCCTTCGCCGATACGCATTTCGAACTGCCGACCGTCGACGCCTCGATCGGCGACCTGCAGCGGCATGATTTTGCCCCGTTCAGGGAGCTCAACCATTTGCCGATGGCGATGACGGCGCATGTCGTCTATAGCGCGATCGACCCGAAGAACCCGGCCACCACATCCGGCAAGGTCATCGAAAAGATCATCCGCGGCGAAATCGGCTTCGACGGGCTGTTGATGAGCGACGACACCTCGATGAAGGCACTTTCTGGGGATTTCCCGTCAAAGGCGGCCGCTATCCTTGCGGCGGGCTGCGATCTGGTCCTTCACTGCAACGGCGTGTTCGAGGAGATGGCCGGCATTGCATCGCGCACGACCGGGCTTGAGGGCAAGTCGTTTGAGCGCGCGGAGCGGGCGCTGACCTATATCAGGAACCGTGATCGGGCTGATGAAACCGAGGTTCGGGCCGAATTTGCCAGTTATTTCAACGCGGTGGCCTAGCATCAAAGGAAGCGAAGTGGCGGAAACATTGGACCTGAAGGCCGGCAAGGCCGCACCGATGGACCGCTTGTGGGCCGAGAACGACGATTCCCGGCTGACCGGCGATCCGGCGTTGGTCGTCGATGTCGCCGGCTTCGAAGGTCCGCTCGATCTTCTGCTGCATCTTGCCCGCAATCAGAAGGTCGACCTGTCGCGCATCTCGATCCTGGCGCTGGCCGAACAGTATCTGGCGTTCGTCGAGAAGGTGAGGGCGCTGAGGCTGGAGCTTGCCGCCGACTATCTGGTGATGGCGGCATGGCTGGCGTTTCTGAAGTCGAAGCTTCTGATCCCCAAGCAGCCGGGCGATGAAGGCGAAAGCGGCGAGGAACTGGCGGCGGTGCTGCAGTTCCGGTTGAAGCGGCTGGAGGCGATGCGCGACGCGGCGGCACGGCTGGTCAACCGCAACCGGCTCGGACGCGACGTCTTTGCACGCGGCATGCCGGAGATGGTGATCGTCGAGAAGCGCAATGCCTATTCGGCCTCGCTCTATGATTTGTTGACCGCCTATGCCCAGCAGCGCCAGAAGCAGGCGATCACCAATGTGACGATCGCCAGGCGCGGCGTGTGGTCGCTCAAGGATGCGCGCGACGTGCTGACCAGGCTGATCGGATCGCTGAGCGACTGGACGGCGCTCGACAGTTTCCTGGTCGAATATCTGGCCGGCCCGGAAGAGCGGCGCACCGCGGTTGCCAGCTCGTTTGCGGCGACGCTGGAACTGGTGCGCGAAGGCAAGATGGAAATGCGGCAGGACCAGGTGTTCGCGCCGCTTTATCTGCGCGGCCGCGCCCAGGCCATCAAGATAGTCGAGGTGACACCATGAGCGAACGCGCCAACGCTGCGGTCATTCCGTTCAAGATCGACGACGACGCCGAGCAAGGCGCGGTCGCCGAGAACCCGGCACAAAATCAGGGGCAGAATTTGTCGCGGAATCCCGGCGAGCGGCTGCATATGGCGGAGGCCGTACGGATGGCCGAGGCGATCGTATTCGCCAGCGCCGAGCCGGTCAGCGAAAAACAGCTCACTTCGCGACTGCCCGACGGCATCAACATTGCCGCGGCGATGGCCGAACTGCAGCAGATCTATGCGCGGCGCGGCGTCAATCTGGTGCGCGTCGGCGATGCCTGGGCTTTTCGCACCGCCGGCGACCTCGCCTTCCTGATGAGCCGTGACACGGTGCAGCAGCGCAAGCTTTCCCGCGCTGCCCTCGAAGTGCTGGCGATCATCGCCTACCACCAGCCGGTAACGCGCGCCGAGATCGAGGATATCCGCGGCGTCGAGACGTCAAAGGGGACGCTCGATACGCTGATGGAGACCGAATGGGTAAGGATGCGCGGCCGGCGCCGCACGCCCGGCCGTCCCGTCACCTACGGCACGACCGACATTTTCCTCGACCATTTCGCGCTGGAGGAGATACGCGATCTCCCCGGCATGGAGGAATTGAAGGGTGCGGGGCTGCTGTCCGGCCGCATGCCGTCGAATTTCTCGGTGCCGCTGCCGCCGGCAGACCCCGATGCGCTCACCGACGACGAGGATCCGCTGACCGACATCGACCTCGAAGAACTCGGCCTTTTGACGCCGCGCGTCACGGAAGATTGAGCCGAGCGCCATCTTAAAGCCACAGGCAGGATGGAACTGCGCCGATTGGTAGCGGGCCGCCGTGCCGAAAGTGCGTGACTTCGGCCACTCATTCATGAACTCTGTCGCAGTTCTGTTTGAATCCGAACCCGAAAGCGCATAGATCAGCGTCTGGGAAACCGTTCGAGAGAGATTTGCTATGGGTTCATTTTCGATTTGGCACTGGATGATCGTTCTGGTGATCGTGCTGCTGGTCTTCGGCCGCGGCAAGATCCCCGAGCTGATGGGCGACATGGCCAAGGGCATCAAGAGCTTCAAGAAGGGCATGGCCGACGACGAGACTGCTGAGGACAAGCGTACCGTCGAACACCGTGCCGACGAAACCGTTTCGGTGCCGAAGGAAAAGGCCAGCAAAAGCTGAGCCCAAAACTTTAGTCGGAACGTATAGCCATGTTCGAAGTCGGCTGGACCGAGATGCTGGTGATCGCGATCGTCATGATCGTGGTCGTCGGACCCAAGGATTTGCCCAACATGCTGCGCACCTTCGGCCGCACGACGGCGAAGCTGCGCGCCATGGCGTCCGATTTCCAGCGGCAGTTCAATGATGCGCTGAAGGAAGCCGAACTCGATGACGTCAAGAAGTCGGTCGATTCGCTGAGAAGCCTCAATCCGGCAGCCGAGATCAGGAAGCAGCTCAATCCATTCGAGCAGGCCGCCGCCGACGTCCGTTCCGGCGTCGATGCCGTGATGAAACCCAAGCCGGCCGTCGATGCCACCGCTTCGACGGAGCAGGCAGCCGAGCCGCTGAAGAACGGCGCAACGACGATGCCGGGCGTCAGCCCGCCGGAGCCGACGCCCGCCACGCCGATCTTTCCGGCGATGACGGACGAGTCCGTCGTGGCGCCGGCAGTGCAGGCGCAAACGGCTGCAGCGGCCGTGCCGCAAAAAGCACCTGCGGCAAGGAAGAAGCCGGCGCCCGCGAAAGCCGCGGCCGCCGCGCCGGCGAAGCCGGCAAAGACCGCTGCGCCGAAGGCCGCCGCAAAAGCTGAGCCGAAAGTTCAATCGGCAGCGAAGAAGCCGGCGTCAGGAGCGAAGAAGCCGGCCGCCAGGAAAACGGCGGGAGCCGCCAAGTGAGCGTTTCGGACAAGGAACAGGACGAGATCGAAAAATCGTCGGCTCCGCTGATGGAGCACCTGATCGAGTTGCGCCGGCGGCTGATCTGGTCGATCGGCGGTTTTTTCGTCGCTTTCCTGGTCTGCTTCTTTTTCGCCAAGCGGCTGTTCAACCTTTTGGTCATTCCGTTCAGATGGGCCACCCAATGGGCCGGGCTCGACCCGCATAAGGTCGAGCTGATCTATACGGCGCCGCAGGAATTCTTCTTCACCCAGGTCAAGCTCGCCATGTTCGGCGGCATGGTCATCGCCTTTCCGCTGATCGCCACGCAGATCTACAAATTCATCGCGCCCGGCCTCTACAAGAACGAGCGCAATGCCTTCCTGCCGTTCCTGATCGCCTCGCCGATCCTGTTCCTGATGGGCGCGTCGCTGGTCTATTTCTTCTTCACGCCGATGGTGATGTGGTTCTTCCTCGCCATGCAGCAGACCGGCACCAACGACCAGGTGCAGATTTCGCTGCTGCCGAAAGTGTCGGAATATCTCAGCCTGATCATGACGCTGATCTTCTCCTTCGGCCTGGTGTTCCAGCTGCCGGTGGTGACCAGCCTGATGACGCGGGTCGGCATGCTGTCGTCCACGGCCCTGGCCGAGAAGCGCAAATGGGCGATCGTCATCGCTTTCGTGGTGGCGGCGGTGCTGACGCCGCCCGACCCGATGAGCCAGATCGGCCTCGCCATTCCGACGATCCTGCTCTACGAGGTCTCGATCTGGTCGGCCCGGCTGATCGAGCGCAGCAAGGAGCGCGACCGTGTGGCCCGCGAAAAGCAGGACGCCGCCGAAGAGGTGGCCGAAAAGCCGGCGGACGCGTCTTCGACGTAGGTTCGGTTGAGGCGTGCAGCATCTTTTTGCCGGCCGCAGCAACTTTGTTCTTGCTTTGTGCCGGCAGCTATGCTACTAATTTGGGTATGGTGCCAATTGGCCCCAAAAACCCGCCTCCCGAGGCGGGTTTTTTGTTTCCAGGGCGAAAACTGCGGTGTTGTCGGACGTCAATGTCGGCGGGACAGCGCCCCCCTCTGTCCTGCCGGACATCTCCCCCACAGGTGGGGAGATCGGCTGTCCTTGCCGCTTTCGCCAATCTCCGGCGCTGAAAAAGCAAGCCGCCGGCGAAGCTGCCAATCTCCCTCCTTGTGGGGGAGATGTCCGGCAGGACAGAGGGGGCGCGAAGGAACTCGGCCTGACATCTTGCATCAATGAAAGATGCGGTTTACGCCCTCTGGTCTTTGTTTTGGGCATGTCGTTGTCCCAAAACCGCTGCGCACTTTTGGGCGACATGCCCCCTGAGGACGAACAGACCATGCTTGACATCAAATGGATTCGCGAGAACCCGAAGGCCCTTGTCGAGGCGCTGAAGAAGCGCTCGTGGTCGGCTGAGGATGCGCAGTCCACAGTGGATGATTTGATCGCGCGGGATGAGGCGCGGCGCGAGCATCTGACGGAGCTGCAGACAAGGCAGGAACGCCGCAACGCCGCATCGAAAGAGATCGGCAATGCCATGCGTTCGGGCGACGCGGCCCTTGCCGAACGGCTGAAGGCCGAGGTCGGCGAGATCAAGGCCTTCATCCAGAATGGCGAGGCGCGCGAGCGCGAGCTCGACAAGGCGCTGAACGATGCGTTGGCAGTGCTGCCAAACGTGCCGTTCGACGACGTGCCGGTCGGCAAGGACGAGCACGATAATGTCGTCAAGCGCGTCGTCGGCGAGGTGCCGACGCGGCCGAACTGGGTGAAGGAGCATTTTGAGATCGGCGAAACGCTCGGCATGATGGATTTCGAGCGGGCAGCAAAGCTGTCCGGCTCGCGCTTCACCGTGCTCAAAAGCGGCCTGGCACGGATGGAGCGCGCGCTCGGCCAGTTCATGCTGGACTTGCACACGACCGAACACGGCTATGAGGAGATCCAGCCGCCGCTGATGGTGCGCAATGAAGCTATGTTCGGCACGGGCCAAATGCCAAAGTTTGCTGATGATCTTTTTTTCGCCGGGTCAGTTGATGGGCTGGCCAATGTTGCTACGGCTGCGGGAGCGTCGATTGGCGAAATCGGCAAGTTCAAAGCAGCGCTGGTGGAAAACCTCCAATATGAAGGACGCTGGCTCATCCCCACGGCCGAAGTGCCGCTCACCAATCTCGTTCGCGAGGAAATCACGCCGCACGAAAAACTGCCGCTGCGCTATACCGCGCTGACGCCGTGCTTCCGCTCGGAGGCGGGGTCGGCCGGGCGTGACACGCGCGGCATGCTGCGGCAGCACCAGTTCTACAAGGTCGAGCTGGTGTCGATCACCGACCAGGAGACTTCGGTTGCCGAGCATGAGCGCATGACCGAATGCGCCGAGGAGGTGCTGAAGCGGCTCGGCCTGCCGTTCCGTACCATGACGCTTTGCACCGGCGACATGGGCTTTGGCGCGCGCAAGACCTACGACATCGAGGTCTGGCTGCCCGGCCAGAATGCCTATCGCGAGATATCGTCGTGCTCGGTATGCGGCGATTTCCAGGCGCGGCGCATGGACGCCCGCTACAAGGACAAGGATGGCAAGGGCAACCGCTTCGTCCACACGCTGAACGGTTCGGGCACCGCCGTCGGCCGCGCTCTCATTGCCGTCATCGAAAATTACCAGAACGAGGACGGCAGCGTAACCATTCCTGAAGCGCTTCGCCCTTACATGGGCGGTCTGGAAAAGATCGAATCGAAATAATGCGCATCCTTCTGACCAACGACGACGGCATCCATGCCGAGGGCCTTGCATCGCTCGAACGCATCGCCCGCACGCTGTCGGACGACGTCTGGGTGGTGGCGCCGGAACAGGACCAGTCCGGCTATGCGCATTCGCTGTCGATCTCGGAGCCGCTGCGGCTCAGGAAAATCGGCGAAAAGCACTTTGCCGTGCGCGGCACGCCGACCGACTGCGTCATCATGGGCGTGAAGAAGATCCTGCCCGAAGCGCCCGACCTGATCCTGTCCGGCGTCAATTCCGGCGCCAACATCGCCGACGACGTCACCTATTCGGGCACCGTCGCCGGCGCCATGGAAGGCGCGCTGCTCGGCGTGCGCTCGATCGCCATTAGCCAGGCCTATTCCCATGTCGGCGAGGACCGCGTCGTTCCCTACGAGACCACCGAAGCGCTGGCGCCGGCGCTGCTCGAAAAGCTAGTCGCGATGCCGTTGCCGGACGGCGTGCTGCTCAACGTCAATTTTCCGAATTGTACGCCGGAAGAGATCGCCGGAACTGTGGTCACTTCGCAGGGCAAGCTGGTCCACAGCCTGTGGGTCGACGAGCGGCGCGATGGGCGCGGCTTGCCTTACTACTGGCTGCGCTTCGGCCGCGAGCCGGTCGAGGGCAAGCAAGGCACCGACCTCCATGCCTTGCGCAATCGGCTGGTGTCGGTGACGCCGCTGCAGCTCGATCTCACCGCGCATGAAATCCGCGATCAACTGGCCAAGGCGCTCGCATGAGCTTGAACCACGCTGCAACGGTCGACGAGCGCGAAGGTTTCGCTGCCTTCCTGCTTCGCCTGCGCGGCAGGGGCACGGTTCCGAAGGCGCTGATCGCCGCCTTCGAGGCGACGCCGCGGCGCGGCTTCCTGTCTCCGCATTTCCACTCGATCGCCTGGTCGGACCGTATGCTGCCGATCGAATGCGGCGAGGCCATCGAAGGCGCCGACCTGCAGGCGGCGGTGATCGCGGCACTTGCCATCGAGCCGGGCAACCGCGTGCTTGAGATCGGCACCGGGTCCGGCTACACGGCGGCGGTGATGTCGCGGCTTGCCGCGCGGATCGTCACCATCGACCGTTACAAGACGCTGGCCGAACAGGCCCGGCAGCGCCTCGAGGCGCTCGCCATCGGCAATGTCATCGTGCGCCAGGCGGACGGTTCCAACGGGCTTGCCAACGAAGCGCCGTTCGATCGCATCGTCGCCTGGGCGGCCTTCGACAGCCTGCCGCGCTTTCTCCTCGACCAATTGTCGAGCGGCGGCATCGTCATCGCGCCGATCGGACCCGACGAAGGCGAGCAGGTGCTGGCCAAGCTGACCAAGGTCGGCAGCCGCTTCGAACGCGAGGATATCGGCCTGGTGCGGCTGCAGCCGATCCTGCGCGGCGTCGCCGCGGTGATCTAGGCTGTGTCGATATTCAGGTGAGGCCGGCCTGCAAATGGCGGCTTCCTCCGCTTCCGGTGCTCACGTACCCAAAAGTACGCTCCGCTCCGGTTCTCGGGACCCACCATTTTCGGCTCGGCCTGACCTGAATCTCAACACACCCGGCACCCGATCCCGAATATTTTAAGAAAATTTGCGCCTGATTCTACAGGTTTAACCGACCGGTAACATTAACGCGCTTTAATCACACTCAGTTGTACCGGGTCTGTGCGGGTTAGTGCGATGCAATTCAGTGTTTTGAAGGCAAACGGACGCAATCTGGCGCGTGGCTGCGCCGTCCTCATGATCGCAGGCGCTGCGACGGGGTGTAGTTCCCAGGTGGCGCGGTTCAACAGCGTCGATGACGTGTTCACCGCCTCGACCAACAACCAGCGCGCCATCATCGACAAGCAGGACGCTGCCCAGCCCTATCCGGGCGATGTTGCGGCCGCCCCGATCGACGGCAGCCACACCCAGTCGGTCAGCCGCTCAAGCCTCGAACCGGTCACGGCGCAGCAATTGCCGCCGCCGGCTCCCGCCCTGGCGCCTGCCGCCCGTCCGGTGCGCACCGCTGCCGCGCCGGCCTTGACGCCTGCCGCTCCTCGTGTCGACAGGACGGCAACCGGCACCGTCGCTCCGGCGGCAAGGCCATTCAAGAACGCCGAGCCCGACGCGCCGCGCATGGCGACGGCCGCCGGCGCGCCACATGCGACCGAGATCGTCGTCAAGGACGGCGAGACCATTTCCGGCCTGTCGCGGCGCTACGGCGTGCCGGCCGACGCCATCATGAAAGTCAACGGGCTGAGCGCGACCAAGGGGCTGAAGACCGGCCAGAAGCTCGTCATCCCGGCCTATGCGTATTCGAGCAACGGCGCCGCGCCGAAAGTCGCTGATGCCAAGCCAGCGAACGGCACCAGGCACGACCAGCCGGCCGACGCGCCGGAGAAGGTGGCCGTGCTGCCGCAGCAGCCGAAGCTCAGGGAAGGCAAGTCTGCCGCGCAAGTCGACGCGTCGGCTGCCGCGAGCCAGCCGAAGGATGGAAAGACTGCGGCGAAGGTGGCTTCGGCGGCGGCCAAGCCGGCCGGTGCCGGCGGCACTTACACGGTTCAGCAAGGCGATACGCTGTCGGCCATCGCCAGAAAGACCGGCGTCGGCGTCGTCGCGTTGAAGCAGGCGAACGGCATGCAGGATGGACTGCTCAAGATCGGCCAGACCCTGAAAGTGCCGGCGGGCGGAACCGCTGTCGTCGCCAGTGCGAAGCCGGCAAAGGTCGATCCGGTGACGACGGCCACCACCCAGCCGTCGGCCAAGGCCACGCCGACGCAAACGCTCGCCTCCTACACGCCGCCGAAGAAGGATGCGAAAGTCATCCAGCAGGCCGAGGACGACGATGCGGTAGCGCCGGATGCAACCGGCATCGGCAAGATGCGCTGGCCGGTGCGCGGCCGTGTGATCTCAAGCTTCGGCGGCGGCAAGGATGGCGTCGACATTGCCGTGCCCGAGGGGACGCCGGTCAAGGCGGCTGAAAACGGCGTCGTCATCTATGCCGGTGACGGCCTCAAGGAATTCGGCAACACGGTGCTGGTGCGGCACGAAAACGGTCTGGTCACCGTCTATGGCCATACCAGCTCGATCGAGGTGCAGCGCGGCCAGAAGGTCAAGCGCGGCCAGGAAATCGCCCTGTCCGGCATGAGCGGCACCACCGACTCGCCGAAACTGCATTTCGAAGTGCGCAAGAACTCGGCGCCGGTCGATCCTTCGACCTATCTCGAATAGAAAACGAAAAGCGATTTGCGGGCCACCTGACCTTCAGCCCGCCGAGGAAGTCCGCGCCGCAAGGTGCGGGCTTCTTCTGTTGTTCGTCCTTGAGCGGCTAATCCTTGAGCGATTTGCCGAGCCGGCCTGCCAGATCCTGGGTGAACTGCCAGGCGACGCGGCCCGAACGGCTGCCGCGCGTCGTCGCCCATTCCAGCGCCTCGGCGCGCAGCGTCTCGGGATCGATCGCGAGATCGTGATGGCGGACATAGCCGTCGATCATGTCGAGATATTCGTCCTGAGAACATTTGTGGAAGCCAAGCCACAGGCCGAAACGGTCCGACAGCGAAACCTTCTCCTCGACCGCTTCGGACGGATTGATCGCCGTCGAGCGCTCATTGTCGATCATGTCGCGCGGCAACAGATGCCGCCGGTTCGAGGTGGCATAGAAGATGACGTTGGCCGGGCGGCCCTCGACACCGCCTTCAAGAGCTGCCTTCAGCGATTTGTAGGATGTGTCGTCGTGGTCGAATGACAGGTCGTCGCAAAACAGGATGAAACGGAACGGCGCTGCCTTCAGCAGTCCCATCAGCTTCGGCAGCGTGTCGATGTCTTCGCGATGGATCTCGATAAGCTTGAGCGGCAGGTCGAGCTTTGTCGAAGCGTTGACCGCGGCGTGCACCGCCTTGACCAGCGACGATTTGCCCATGCCGCGCGCGCCCCACAACAGCACGTTGTTGGCAGCATAGCCGGAGGCGAAGCGCTCGGTGTTGTCGACCAATATGTCGCGGACGCGGTCGACACCGCGGATCAGGCCGATGTCGACGCGGTTGACCTTGAGCACCGGCTCCAGATAGCCGGGATCGGCCTGCCAGACGAAGCAATCGGCCTCGCCGAGGTCGGTTTGCGGCACCGGCGGCGGGGCGAGGCGGGCGACCGCCTCGATCAGGCGGTCGAGCTTCTGGCTCAGGATATCGATGCTGCTGTCGGTCATCTCTTGTCTTTTTTGTTTCGCATTCAGGACGGTGCGGCAGGCCAACCTACCTAATTTCAGCGGTTTCGAAACTCGTGCCAAGCATTTGTTCGGGCATGATCTTTTGCGGAAACCGAGCGTCGCTTTTCGGGATCACCCTCTAACACGGCTCACCAGGCCGGAAAAGCAGCCGATTTGCCCGGCCGCGCAGTTGCATTGGCAACGTTACCGACTATATTCCGGCCAAATTTGGCGGGGCCGTCAAATTTCCGCAAAACCGTTTGGCGGCTGTTTTTCAAAATTCAGGAGTACCTCGATGTTCGTGACACCGGCATACGCCCAAGGCATCGGCGGGGACTCGTCCGCAATGTTTATCCAGATCGTACCGTTTGCTCTGATTTTCGTGATCATGTATTTTCTGATCATCCGGCCGCAGCGCACGCAGCTGAAGAAGCGCGGCGAGATGCTTTCGGCGATCCGCCGCGGCGATACGGTGGTTACCGGCGGCGGCTTCGTCGGCAAGGTGACCAAGGTGATCGACGATAATGAGCTCGAAGTCGACCTTGGCGGCATCAAGGTGACGGCACTGCGCTCGACGATCGCCGAGGTGCGCGTCAAGGGCGAGCCGGTGGCGAACCAGAACGCCAAGAAATAACCGAATTGCCGGCGGAACGATCCGCGGGCAGGGCTCTGACGAACGACGGCATATGTTCCACCTTTGGCGCCTGAAGCTGATCCTGACGTGGCTTGCCGTAGCCAGCACGCTTATCTTCCACGCGACCAATATCTTCGCCGCCGGTTATACCATGCGACCAGAATGGCTTGCCGAAAGCCGGTCAACCGTTGAAGCAAGCCAGCAAGATGGTCCACACATCCTGCTCAGGTTGGATGTGTCCGACGTGATCGAGGGCCGGCTGAAAGCAACACGCGACGAGGTCCGGTCGCTGCTACGCGAAGCAAGGATCGGCTATACCGGCCTTGCCAGTTCGGGTCGGACCGTTCAAGTGCACATAACAGATCCGGCTCAGCTTGACCTCGCCAAGGCGACACTCAAAACGGTGACCGATCCTGTCGCGGACAGCGGTGTCCAGGAAATGACCCTGGACGACAGTGGGCCCGGCCTGCTCAAATTCACCGTAACGGATGCAGGTTTGAAGTATCGAACTTCGGCCGCGCTTGCACAGTCGGTTGAGGTCATCAAAGATCGTATCCGCGACCTGGGCGCCCACTCGGTGGTTCGGTCAACGAATGAAGACGGCATATTGGTCCGCACGTCGGGCGTTGCCGATCCGCAAAGGCTAGGACAAATTCTCACCCGGCCCGGTCACCTGAGCTTCCAGTTCGTTGATCTGTCGATGCCAGTCGACGAGGCAATCGGCGGCCGCCCGCCCGTCGGCTCGGCGGTTTTTTATTCGATGGACGATCCTCCGGTTCCCTACTTGATCGAAAATCGGGTTATCCTTTCCGGTAAAAATGTGCTGGATGCGCAAGCAACCCGCAATTTGGCGACCGATGAGCCTGTCGTCTCATTCCGGCTTGATTCCCGGGGTACGGCGCGTTTCAAATGGGCTACGACGCAGAATATCGGCAAGCCGTTTGCAGTTATATTAGACGATAAGGTTATTTCGGCGCCTGTTATCCGAGAGCCCATTGAAGGCGACACCGGTCAGATATCGGGAAATTTCACCGCTGAAAGCGCCAATGACCTCGCCTTGCTGCTGCGCACCGGCCCCTTGCCAGCAAGATTGACAATCGCCGAGGAAGCACGATAGGGCCGGCCGTGGTCAGAATTAGAAATATGCCCGTAAACCGACCGATGGCGGAACGCTGCCGCTTGTACGCCTGAACGGATAAGAACTGATGCTTTATTTTTCGCGCTTCAAGATGATCCTGATCTGGCTGGCCGTCGCCGCCACAGTGGTCCTCGCTGCGCCCAACCTTTTTTCCGCCAGCACGCTGGCCAAATTGCCCGACTGGGTGCCGAAGCGGCAGATGACGCTCGGCCTCGACCTGCAGGGCGGCTCGCACATCCTGCTCAGGATGGATCCGAACGATTTGATCAAGGATCGGCTGGAGACGACGCGCGACGAAATCAGGACGCTGCTGCGCGATGCCAAGATCGGCTATACCGGCCTTTCCGGAACGGGCCGCACGGTGCAGGTCCGCATCACCGATCCCGCACAGATCGACGCTGCCAAGACAGCCTTGAAACCATTGACCAATCCGGTGGCCGCAGGCCTGTTCAGCGGCGGCTCCATCCAGGAGATGACGCTGGATGATTCCGAGCCTGGCCTGCTCAAATTTGCCGTTACCGATGCGGGGATCAAATATCGCACCTCGACGGCGCTGACGCAGGCGATCCAGGTTGTCGAGCGTCGCGTCAACGAACTCGGCACCACCGAGCCGATCGTGCAGCGCCAAGGCGACGACCGTATCCTGGTGCAGGTGCCTGGTCTCCAGGACCCGCAGCGGCTGAAGGAAATTCTTGGCCAGACCGCCAAGCTGACGTTCCAGATGGTCGACCAATCGATGCCGGTGCAGGACGCGCTGAACGGCCGTCCGCCGCCGGGATCCTCGGTGCTGTATTCGCAGGACGACCCGCCGGTTCCGTACCTGATCGAGAACCGCGTCATCGTTTCCGGTGAAAACCTTGTCGATGCCCAGGCGACCTTCAATTCCCAGACCAACGAGCCGGTTGTTTCGTTCCGGTTCGATTCGAAAGGGGCGCAGCGGTTCGGCCAGGCGACGGCACAGAACGTCGGCAAGCTGTTTGCCATCATCCTCGACAATCAGGTGATTTCGGCACCGCAGATCCGTGAACCGATCCCGGGCGGTACCGGCCAGATATCGGGAAATTTCACCGCCGAGAGCGCCAACGACCTCGCCGTGCTGCTGCGCGCCGGCGCCTTGCCGGCGACGCTGACGGTGATCGAAGAGCGCACGGTGGGGCCGGGACTTGGCCAGGACTCCATCCATGCCGGCAAGGTCGCCGGCATCATCGGGTCGATCCTGGTGGTGGCATTCATGTTCATCGCCTACGGCTTCCTCGGCTTCCTCGCCAACATCGCGCTGGCGGTGCATGTGGCGATGATCGTCGGGCTGCTGTCGCTGCTTGGAGCGACGCTGACCTTACCCGGCATCGCCGGTATCGTGCTGACCATCGGCATGGCGGTCGATTCGAACGTTCTCATCTATGAACGCATCCGCGAGGAGCGACGTGCCGGCCGCTCGGTCATTCAGGCGATCGATACCGGTTTCAGCAAGGCGCTGGCGACCATCGTCGATTCCAACGTGACGTCGCTGATCGCGACCGTGGTGCTGTTCTGGCTCGGAACCGGGCCGGTGAAGGGCTTTGCCGTCACCTATGCCATCGGCATCCTGACCACGGTCTTCACCGCCTTCACCTTCACCCGCCTGCTGGTGTCGATCTGGCTTCGCCGCGCCCGTCCGAAGGAGTTGCCGCGGGCGCCTGTGACCTTCATTCCACCCGGCACGAAAATCCCGTTCATGGGCATCCGCCGCTGGACGTTCACACTGTCGAGCGTGCTTTCGGTGCTGTCGGTCATTGGCTTCATGACCATCGACATCAATTACGGCATCGATTTCAAGGGCGGCTCACTGATCGAGGTGCAGTCCAAGGCCGGCAATGCCGATCTGGCCGACATCCGCGGCAGGCTGACGGAACTCAATATCGGCGAAGTGCAGGTTCAGCAGTTCGGCGAGCCGAACGACGTGCTGATCCGCGTCGGTACTCAGGAGGGTGGCGAGAACGCCGAACAGACCGTCATCGACAAGGTGCGCGGCGAGCTGCAGGACCAGTATGATTTCCGCCGCGTCGAAGTGGTCGGGCCGACGGTCTCGGGCGAACTTGCCAAGCAAGGCACCATCGCCATGCTTGTCGCGTTGCTTGGTATCCTGATCTATGTCTGGTTCCGGTTCGAATGGCAGTTCGCGGTCGGCGCCATAGTTGCGACCGTGCACGACGTGGTCATGACGATCGGCTTCTTCGTCATCACCGGCCTCGAATTCAACCAGTCGTCGCTGGCGGCGATCCTCACTATCATCGGTTATTCGCTCAACGACACCATCGTCGTCTATGACCGTGTTCGCGAGGATCTGCGAAAATACAAGCGAATGCCGCTGCCGCAATTGCTGAACAACGCCATCAACGAGACGCTGTCGAGGACGACGCTGACCTCGGTGACGACGATCCTGGCGCTGCTGGCGCTGGTGCTGTTCGGCGGCGAGGTGATCCGCTCGTTCACCATGGCGATGCTGTTCGGCGTCGTATTCGGCACTTATTCGTCGATCTTTATCGCCGCGCCACTGCTTATCCTGTTCAAGCTGCGGCCGCAGGCCACAGCGTCCGATGAGGAAAAGCCGGTGGGCGGCGGCAAAGCCATAGCCACCTGACGGCTTGCCTCAAAAGTGGCCAAGGGCATCGTCATCCGCGAGGCGCATTTCCCCGGCCGCGCACCGATCGAGGCTTATGGCAATGGCGGTTTCCGCTTTGCCGACATGTCGCATCGCGGCTCGCTGCTGTGCCTGCCTTCTGGCATCTATGGCTGGGAGCCGGCCGATCCGCTGGCGCTGACGTCAGCGGATTTCACCAAGCTGTTTAATGAGGCCGACAAGGTCGAGATCCTGCTGGTCGGCAGCGGCAAGGATCTAAGGCCGTTGCCGGCGGCGTTGCGTGCTGCGCTGAAGGATGCTGGCATTTCCGCCGATCCGATGTCGACCGGGGCGGCAGTGCGGACCTATAATGTGCTGCTGGCTGAAGACCGCGCCGTGGCCGCAGCACTCATCGCCGTCGACTGACGTGGCCGAAAACACCAAAGCCGTCATGGAGACGGTGCGCGCCGCCGACCATGACCGCTATCTCGCCGCGCTCTACGCGCCCGAAGACAAGCGGGACGCGGTGTTTTCGCTCTATGCCTTCAACGCCGAAATCGCCGGCATACGCGATCGCATCCACGAGGCGCTGCCAGGGGAGGTGCGGCTGCAATGGTGGCGAGACGTCATCGCAGCCGAAGAGGATCGCGCTAAGGTCGGCCATCCCGTGGCGGACGCGCTGAGAGCGACGATTTCCGCTCACCGCCTGCCCAAGGCCGCTTTCGACAACATGCTGGAAGCGCGCATCTTCGATCTCTATGACGACCCGATGCCGTCGCGCACCGATCTCGAAGGCTATTGCGGCGAGACTGCCGCAGCACTTATCCAGCTTGCGGCGATGGTGCTCGATCCGGTCGAAGCGCCGCGCTTTGCCGAACTTGCCGGCAGGGCAGGTTGTGCGCAGGCGATGACCGGTCTCCTGCTGCTGCTGCCGCTGCACCGCAAGCGGGGACAGTGCTTTGTCCCGGCCGACATCTTGGCCGCCGCAGGAACGTCGCCGCAAGAATTCGTTACAGACGACGGCGGGCCGGGCGCGCAACGCGCAGTAGCCGCGATGGTCGCGCTGGCACGCGAGCATCTTTCCGCTTTCGAGCAGGGAGCGTCCGCTCTACCGGTTTCGCTGCGGCCGGCCTTTCTGCCACTGGCTCTGACGGGCGCCTATCTCGGCAAGATGGACGGCTCCCGCCATTCAGCGCTTGATGGCGCGGCGCGGCTGTCGGCCTTGCGCCGGCATTGGCTCTTGTTCCGGCGCGCGACGCAAGGCTGGCCGGTCGCATAGAGGCTGCGGCGCAGCCAACCCGATCGTTATTCCGCAGCTTCCGCCCGGGAAGGCAGCCCCAGCCATTCGCGGCAGTCGGCCAGAGCGCGCGATGTCACCGCGTGCCGCTTGGCGACCGTCTTGTCCTTGCCGCGCAGCCGCTTGCCTTCGATCTTTGGCGCGTCCACGGGCGGGAACAGGCCGAAATTGACGTTCATCGGCTGGAAGGAGCGCTTTCCCGTCTCGTCGTCGGAGACAATATGGCCACCGGTGATGTGGTTGAGCAATGCGCCGAACGCGGTGGTCAAGGGCGGCAGCGACGGCGCGTGGCCAAGCCGTTCTGCGGCGGCGAAACGCCCGGCAAGCAGGCCGATGGCGGCACTCTCGACATAGCCCTCGCAGCCGGTGATCTGGCCGGCAAAACGCAGGCCGGGCCGCGACTTCAACTGCAGCGAAGCGTCGAGCAGCGTCGGCGAATTGATGTAGGTGTTGCGGTGCAGGCCGCCGAGGCGGGCGAATTCGGCGTTTTCCAGCCCGGGGATGGTGCGGAATATGCGCACCTGCTCGGCGTGCTTCAGCTTGGTCTGGAAGCCGACCATGTTGTAGAGCGTGCCCAGCGCATTGTCCTGGCGAAGCTGGACGACGGCATAGGCCTTTACGGACGGATTGTGCGCATTGGTCAGCCCCATCGGCTTCATCGGCCCGTAGCGCAATGTCTCGACGCCGCGCTCGGCCATCACCTCGATCGGCAGGCAGCCGTCGAAATAGGGCGTGCCTTCCCATTGCTTGAATTCGGTTTTCTGGCCGTCGACCAGCGCCTGTACGAAGGCAAGGTACTGCTCCTTGTCCATCGGGCAATTGATGTAGTCCTTGCCGGTGCCGCCAGGCCCGACCTTGTCGTAGCGCGACTGGAACCAGCAGATATCCATGTCGATCGTGTCGAAATGGACGATTGGCGCGATGGCATCGAAGAAGGCGAGCGCGTCGGCGCCGGTTACTTCGGCGATCGATTGAGCGAGCGAAGGCGCGGTCAGCGGGCCGGTGGCGATAATCGCCTGGTCCCAATCCGCCGGCGGCAGGCCGGGCACTTCCTCGCGTCGAATGGTGATGAGCGGGTGGGCTTCGAGCTTCCGGGTTACCGCTTCGGAAAATCCGTCGCGGTCGACGGCGAGCGCACCGCCGGCCGGCACCTGGTGCGCATCGCCGGCACTCATGATCAGCGAACTGGCCAGCCGCATTTCGGCGTGCAGCAGGCCGACGGCATTGGTTTGCGCATCGTCGGAGCGGAAGGAATTGGAACAGACGAGCTCGGCCAGCCCGTCGGTCTTGTGCGCGTCGGTGCCGCGGACGGGACGCATTTCATGCAGAATAACGGGAATGCCGGCTTCGGCCGCCTGCCAGGCGGCTTCGGAGCCGGCAAGTCCGCCGCCGATAACGTGAATGGGGTTCTTGTCCATGAGCGCCGAAATAGTCGTTTGGCGCAAGGATTGCAATTGCCAGGGATGGCAGCGCAAGTGGGCTGCTGCGGGAACGACCGCCCAAAACAACAACACCCGCCGGGGGAGGAGGTCCGGCGGGTGTCGTTTTGTTGGCCGATCCTCGGGAGGAGGTGAAGATCGACCGTATTCGCCATCGCCGGGGAGGAGGTCGGCTTTGACGAAATTCTTTTCGCCGTTTGGAAGGGCGCGAAACCCGTTTTAGAAACAACGCCCGCCGGGGGAGGAGGTCCGGCGGGCGCCGTTTTTGTGGTCAACCCTCGGGAGGAGGTGAAGGCTGACCGTATCCGTCAGGGTCGGGGAGGAGGTCGACCCTGGCGAAATTCTTGTTGTTAGATCGCCCTGCGAGCGACCATCTTGATCTCGTCACGGACGATGCCGAGATCGTTGAGCTGGCGGTTCGACAGGCGACCCAGCTCGGTAACCGTCTCGCGGTAGACGCGCCAGTTACGATAGTTGCGGATCAGGTTCATTGTCGTTCTCTTTTCAAAACTGGCTCGGACCATTTGCGGTCCGAAGGATTAGACCGCCTTGCGGGCGACGTAATGAATGTCGCTGCGGCTGATGCCGAGGTCGGTCAGTTCACGGGTGCTCAGGCGGCTCAGCTCGGACACGGTGTCCCGGTAGCGGCGCCAGTTGCGATAGTTGCGGATCAGGTTCATGGTATTCTCGTTTCGTCTTTCTTTCGGATCATTCCGTCTTTGTGTGCACCGTGAAAATAGGTGGGGTCATATCGATTTAAAAGCGCTATTGGTGCATGGCAGCAATGCAAATTGTGCAATGCAACATTAACGCGCGTCCGGTTTTCCGCCCAGATCGGAAAATGCCGTTAGGTCAAACGCTTGGCCGGATGAGCTAAAAGAACCAAGGAAAGGGGGAGGGACAATGGCGAGCTATTCGTCACGGGTCAGGTCGGATATCGCGCGATGGCAGCAGGCTGGCCTGATCGACGCGCCGACAGCCGAGGCTCTAACGCGCGACGTCGAGGCAAACGAACGCAAATCGCTGAGTTTCGGCTCGATCCTGGCGATGATGGCGGCGCTGCTGTTCGGCGCAGCAGTCCTGATCTTTATCGCCGCCAACTGGGAAGTCATCCCGCGGCTGGTGCGGGTCGCGGCACTTTTTGCCGTAATCCTTGCCGGTTATGTCGGCGGCGCGGTGCTGAAGATGCGCGACCATGCGGCGATCGGCGAAGCGCTGTGGATCGTCGCAGCGGCGGCATTCGGCGGTTCGATCGCGCTGATCGGCCAGATGTATCATTTATCGGGCGACGAGGCCTCGGCCTTGATCACCTGGGGCGCCGGCACGGCGCTGGCGGCGGTGGCGCTGCGCTCAAACCCGCTGACCGTCGCTGCCGTTGGCATCGCCGATGCCTGGCTGTTCCTGAGAGGGTTCGACTACTTCCGGCGCACGGAATTTCCGCATCTCTTCGTGGTCATGGCGCTGGTTCTCTTCGCCGTTTCGTTCTGGACGCGCAGCCAGGCGGCGCGCCACCTGATCATCCTGTCGGTCCTCTTCTACCTCGTGCTGTTGGTCATGCAATACGACACGCTGCAAGTTGCCATCCCGCTCGTTGCCGCGTCGGTGCTGCTTTTTACCGCTGCGATCTTTGCTGCCGGGCCGGTCGACAGGATCTTGCAACTGGGTGGCAGGCTGCCCTTGCACGCGCTGATCGGCTTTCTCACCGGCCTAGCGATGATCCAATTCGAACTGGCGGATGAAAGCAGCTACAATAGCGGCTTCGCCATTGCCTCGGCTGTTGCGCTGGCCGGCATTGTCGCGGCGATCGTGCTGGGCGGCCGCGAGAGCCGGGGGTTGCGCTGGGTTGCCTATGCGGGCTTCGCCTTCGAACTCGCCATCATCTATGTGGTGATGCTGCAATCAATGCTCGACACGGCAGGCTTCTTCCTTGCGGCGGCGGTGCTTCTCGCCGTTCTTGCTTTCATTATCATTCGCATAGAAAAGCGCATGAACGCCCCGAACATGACAGGAGCGGCGGCATGATGACCGGCAAGAGACTGATCATCTCGGCGGTAGCCCTGGCGCTTGTCCAGATCGGCTTCCTGAGCTGGATCATCGCCGGACGCGCGGCGATCCTGCGCGACGGCAAGCAGGTCCTGCTCAAGGTCGAGCCGATCGATCCGCGCGATCTCTTGCGCGGTGACTACATTCGGCTCGGCTACGACATTTCGCGCATATCGGTGAAGCTGATCGGCAACATTCCGGCCGGCAAGCTTTCCAGCGAGGAAACGTCGATCGTGGTCAGGCTGAAGCAGGGCGCCGACGGCTATTGGGGGCCGACCGCGGCTTGGTTCGGGCAAGCGCCGGTGCCGGCAGCGTCCGGTGAAGCCGATATCGTCGGACACGTCTCCGAGGGGTGGGATATCAGCCAGGGAGAAACGACGATCGCGCCGGAGTACGGCATCGAGCGCTTCTATCTGCCGGAAGGCGAGGGGATAGCGATCCAGAACGACATGCGGGTGCGGCCGTTCGGCATCCGCGTGGCGATCGCGGCCAACGGCACGGCGCAGATCAAGGCGCTGGTGGACGGCGACAAGACGCTATTCGAGGAGCCGCTTTATTAGTCCTCCTTCGCCAAGGCTTCGGAGGGTTCCCTTCGTCTGTCGAGTTGGCTCAGGTGGCGTGCCCCCCGAAGCTCGAAGAGCGAAGGGTGGTGCGGATGAAGGGACTCGAACCCCCACGCCTTTCGGCACTGGAACCTAAATCCAGGGCGTCTACCAATTCCGCCACATCCGCATTGCCCGGCCAATCCCATGTAGCCATCATTCTGTCAATGTCAGGGCCGATATCGGCATCATTGGCCGGAATGCAAAGATGGTTGAAAATCAGCGTCGCCTGTGACAAAAGGCGTGTCGAATGTGACGGGACGCGACGATCCGCTTCTGCAGAATGTGATAAGAAGTAGGAAAAACAAAGACTTATTCACATTTTGGAGCGTATTTCTTGAAGATTTGTGCCGCGTTGGGCGGGCAGATCGCCAAGTCCCGCACCAAAAGCCATTCCCGGCAAGATTATACCGGCAGGCTGTAAACGGCAGGGGCCGTTTGACGGCCTCATTGGTGGAAACAAAGGTTTTATGATGCAGGTCACCGAAACGCTCAACTCCGGTCTCAAGCGCGAGATCAAGGTCACCGTGCCGGCCGGTGACATGGAAGCCAAGCTGATGGCGCGGCTCTCCGATGCCAGGAACAAGGTCCGCATCAACGGCTTCCGCCCTGGCAAGGTGCCGGTCCAGCATCTGCGCAAAGTCTATGGCAAATCGTTCATGGCCGAAGTGGTCAACGAGATCCTCAACGATTCGACCCGTTCGATCATCACCGGGCGCGGCGAAAAGGCCGCCATGCAGCCCGAAGTGATCATGACCGAGGACGAGAAGGAAGCCGAGAAGATCCTGGCCGGCGGCGCCGATTTCGAGTTCCGCCTGAACTACGAGGTCATTCCGCCGATCGAAATCAAGGATTTCTCCGACATCAAGGTGACGCGCCAGGTGTTCGACGTGCCGGACGAAGAGATCGACGAGCAGGTCAAGCGTGTCGCTGAATCCGCCCGCACTTACGAGCCGAAGACCGGCAAGGCCGCCGAGGGCGACCGCGTGACCATCGATTATGTCGGCAAGATTGACGGTGAAGCCTTCAACGGCGGCGCCGGCACCGATCAGCCGCTGGTACTCGGCTCGAAGGAATTCATCCCCGGCTTCGAGGACCAGCTGGTCGGCAGCAAGGCCGGCGACGAGAAGCAAATCACGGTTACCTTCCCGGAAAACTACCAGGCGGCGCATCTGGCCGGCAAGGAAGCCACTTTCGACGTGACCGTCAAGGAAGTGTCCAAGCCCGGCGAACTTGAGATCAACGACGAGATGGCCAAAAATCTCGGTCTGGAATCGCTGGAGCGCCTGCGCGAGGTGGTGCGCGGTCAGATCGAGAACCAGTTCGGCTCGATAACGCGCCAGAAAGTCAAGCGGCAGTTGCTCGACCAACTCGACGCTGCTTACTCGTTTGAGGCGCCGTCCAAGCTCGTCGAGGCCGAGTTCAACAACATCTGGAACCAGGTCAACCGCGACCTCGAAGCTGCCGGACGCACCTTTGCCGACGAAGAGACGACGGAAGAAGAGGCGCGTGCCGAATATATGCGCCTTGCCGAACGCCGCGTGCGTCTCGGCCTGGTTCTCGCCGAAATCGGCGAGAAGGCCGGCGTCACCGTGACGGACGAGGAATTGCAGCGCGGCCTGTTCGAGCAGGTGCGTCGCTATCCGGCCAACCAGCAGCAGGAGGCCTTCGAATTCTATCGCAACAATCCCGAAGCGCTGAACACGTTGCGCGCGCCGATGTTCGAAGAGAAGGTGGTCGACCATCTGCTCGGCCAGATCTCGGTCACCGATGTCAAGGTCAGCAAGGAAGAACTGCTGGCCGACGACGAGGATACGGAGACAATCAAGGCCAAGCCGGCGAAGAAGGCGGCTGCGAAAAAAGCGGATGCCAACAAGGCCGACGACGACGCTGAAGAGCCGAAGAAAAAGGCCGCGCCGAAGAAGAAGGCCGCCAAGGACGCTGAATAACGTCCCTGCTGAATTCCGAAAGGCCGCCTTCTCGAGGCGGCCTTTTTCGTTGTGGCGCAGACGCAACGGATTTCACGCATCTGGCGGTCGAGGTAGCGATACGAAGCTTTGATGATTATCTGCGCTGGGTTGCGGACCGCAGCGGTTGTTGGAGGCATCGTTGAGACAGTTCTTCGGTATCGGAAGCGTGATGGCGGCGGCGTTCCTGCTTGCGTCGGCCTGTGGGATTGCCCAGGCTGAAACCGGTCTCGACAACTGGCGGTTCGACAAGAGCAGCGATGGCCTTGTCACCGCCTCGCTTTACGCGACCAATAAGCTCATCACCGGCGGCGGCGCATTGAGCTACAGCCCGGTATTGACGATCGCCTGCCGGACCGCCGGCGAGCCACGTTGGAGCGAATGGCTGCAGCTGAGCGACACCGTTTCCGCCAGCCGAACCATCGCCATGTCGGTGACTGTCGGCCAATCCGGCAAGCTCAACGAAAGCTGGTCGGTCGGCCCGCGCAGCAGGATGCTGGTCCGCGACGGCGCCGACGGCGTCAGGCGACTGATTTCCGCGGACCGGCTGCTGTTGTCCTGGCGGTTCGGGCTGCTGTCGGGGCGCGGCACAGCCGACTTCGACCTCGCCGGAGTTGAAGAGGCGGTCGGCCGGATCGCCGCTACCTGCAACACCAAATTGCCTTGAGCAGATTGTCCGCATTAAACCTTTGCATGGTCGAACTCTACCTGCCGGCCGGGTTCTGTGGTATGTAGGTGCCGCAACTCCAGGCAGTGGATATCCGTTCTGCCATTCAAGAGCGCATTCCAGCGGACTAAATGTCGGCCTGTGCAGGTCAGCCAGGGCAAATTGGCGATCAGGGAGGAAATGCCATGCGTGCCATTGTGTTTTTTATCATCATGTCCGTCGCCACCGTCATTGCCGGCCCCTCTCGGGCACAGGATGCCGCGGCGGGTGAGAAGGTCTTCGCCAAATGCAAGGTCTGCCACGTCGCGGACAAGGACCAGAACAAGATCGGTCCGTCCTTGAACGGCGTCATCGGCCGAACGGCCGGCACGCATCCGGGGTTCAGCTATTCCAAGGCCATGACCGAGGCCGGAAAATCCGGCGTTAAATGGGACGAAGCCACGCTGACGACCTACCTTCACGATCCCAAGGCGATGGTCAAAGGAACGAAGATGGCATTCCCCGGCCTCAAGAAGGACGAGGACGTCGCCAATGTCATTGCTTATCTGAAGCAATTCTCCAAATAGCCCGGCTCTTCCGCCGGATCTTGGTATCGCAAACAGGTCGAGGCATAGCCCTCGGCCGCAATCTGCCGGCAGTGTCGGTGGGGAGCGGCTCGTTGCAAAAAAGACATTGGCCGGCTAGGCTGCCGTTCCCATCGGTGGTCGTCTGAATGTCGACTGAAGAAAGCCGCCTCAAAAATACCGGCATCCGCCTCTCGGAGGCGATGGCGGGTGATTTCTTTGCGCTTTTGAAACCACGCGTCATGGCGCTTGCCGTGTTTACTGCCTTCGTCGGCCTGATGATGGCGCCCGGCGTGATGAATCCAGTTATCGCCGTAATTGCCATCGGCGCAATCGCGGTTGGAGCCGGAGCCGCCGGCGCGCTCAATATGTGGTACGACGCAGACATAGACGCCTTGATGTCTCGCACGTCCAAGCGACCAATTCCGTCCGGTCGCGTCACGCCTGGCGAAGCTCTCAGCTTCGGTCTTGTGCTTTCCGCACTGTCGGTCATGACGCTCGGCGTGCTGGTGGGGTGGCTTGCCGCATCGTTGTTGGCGTTTACCATCTTTTTCTATGTCGTTATCTACACGATGTGGCTGAAGCGCTCGACGCCACAGAATATCGTCATAGGCGGCGCGGCAGGCGCCCTTCCTCCGGTGATCGGGTGGGCTGCTGCAACCGGCGCAATCGGCATTGAAAGTCTCATCCTGTTTCTGATCATTTTCCTCTGGACGCCGCCTCATTTCTGGGCGCTGGCCCTTTTCAAGGTCGGCGACTATGCCGCGGCGGGTATCCCGATGATGCCGAATGTGGCTGGGCAAGGCTCGACCAGAAAACAAATCTTCGCCTATTCGCTGCTCTTGGCGCCAATCGGCGTGCTTCCTTGGGGCTTCGGCTTCGCGAGCGGATATTATGGCACTGTTTCAGCCGCCTTAGGCGCAGGTTTCATTTGGCACGCCTGGAAGGTTCTCGTCGCCGACAAGGAGATGAAGCCGGCAAAGGCGCTATTTGCGTATTCGATTGTCTATCTTTTCGCGATCTTTGCGGCGCTGCTTGCCGACACCATTGTAATGCGAGTGGTCGCGTCAGCCGGCTATTGACCCCGGCTCAAAACATCACCTTGGCAGAGCACAAAATCCCAGCAACAGCAGAATAACGACGCCAAGGCCGAGTATGAGAACTGTCCTTCCATCCATGACCTTCACCTTCGACTAGAAGAGCATATCGAAGAACGGCGTCCGGAGCTAGTCAGGCTACCCGCGACCTCTTACTCCCAGGCCTTCCTACAAAGCGCGACAAGTCCCCCGCATGAGAGTATATTGATCATGGTGTAGGTCGCGGTTTGCGTGGGCCAATCATGCAGAATGGCAGCACCGTAAAACGCGACCTTACCGGACCTGGTCTGGAGGAATGGTCATGGCAAGCTTTCACGTGATAGCAGGCGCCAGCGAGACGCTGGAACACACCAGAATTCGAAAAATCGGTGTCTCCGATCTTTTTGATGCGCTGAGGCGTGGCGTCGATGATTTCATGGTCAAGCCGTCGCACATCGTTTTTCTCTGCCTGATCTATCCGATTGCGGGAGTCGTGCTTGCTGTCTGGACATCAGGCAACAACACGCTGCCATTGCTGTTTCCGCTTGTTTCCGGCTTTGCACTGATTGGTCCGTTCGCGGCGATCGGTCTCTATGAGATCAGCCGGCGACGGGAAGCCGGGCTCGACGCCTCGTGGAGGCACGCCTTTGAGGTCAGGAGTTCTCCGGCACTGCCGGCTATCGCAGCGGTCGGCGTCATGCTGCTTGCGATCTTCATCGCCTGGCTTTTGACGGCCCAGATATTCTACCAGGCCCTATTCGGCCCGGCGCCGCCGCAATCGCTGTCCAGCTTCATCAGTGAAATATTCGCCACGGGACGCGGCTGGACGCTCATCATCCTGGGTCATGCCATCGGCTTCGTGTTCGCCGCGGTTGTGTTGTGTACCACGGTCGTCGCATTCCCGTTGTTGCTCGACCGCGATGTCGGCGCCTACGAAGCCATCCATACCTCGGTGCGCGTTGTCCTGGCCAACCCGATCGTGATGGCGGTGTGGGGCCTTATCGTCGCCGTCGCCCTGATCGTCGGCTCGCTGCCAGTGTTCGCCGGGTTGGCGGTCGTGCTGCCGATCCTTGGTCATGCCACCTGGCATGTCTACCGGAAAGTTGTGGAATCGCCGCCGGCCACCAGGCCGTGAGCTGAAAACCTGTCGTGCCCGTACCGGCGAAAGAGCCAGTGCGGGCAGGGCGGGGCAGAGCTTTCAATAGGCCGGGTGGCTGAAACGGGCTTGGCGCGCGTCCTTTGTCAGGTCGCGGAAATCCTTGCCGCTCACATGCACAAGCGTCTTGTGGTCGCCGCCCTCGAAATAGACTTCGGGAGCGTCGCCGAGGCTTTCGTCGAGGACCACCGGCACATCATAGGCAGCGCCGATCGGCGGCACAGCGCCGACGTCGCAATCGCCGAACAACGAGACCACCTCGTCTTCGGAGGCTAGCCCAAGGGGCTTGTCCATGACGTCCTGCAATGTCGCGAGTTCTATCCTGTGCGTGCTTGGAACCACGGCCAGCGCGTAGCCACGGTCGTGGTGAACGACCACCGATTTGGCCATTATGCTGCCGGGCACATGTGCCGCAATGGCGGATTGTCTGCTTGTCGCCGTGCGGTGATGCTCGACGGTGTCGTAGGAAATTCCTTTCCTATCGATAAAATCCTTCAGTCTGTTTGCGATGGTCATCTTGGGCGCCCCTTGCTGGTGTTCGCGACGCATGTGGAAACGCCGGCATCGCCTGACGTCTCCGATACCAACAGAAATGGACCAGCCGTGGATTGTTTCAAGGCGAAGGCTCCAGGACCGGACCGCTTGGAGCCGGATTGCATGTCAGGGCCCGGCCCCGAAAAACGCCATTCGGGTGAGAAGCGTGTAGTCCGCTTCGAAGACCATCATCGTCACGAACACTAGCACCAGCACCGGCGGCAAGATGATTGCATATGTCAGCGCCAGCCGTTCCCAGGCCATGTGCATGAAGATGGCGACGATCAGCCCTGCCTTGAGGATCATGAAGATCAGGATCAGCGACCATCTGAGATAGCCATGGAGACCGAAATAGTCGACCAGATACGAGCAGGTGCTGAGGATGAACAACCACGCCCAGACCACCAGATAGAGCTTGATCGGGTGCTCCTGATGAACCTCCGCTGGGGTAACGCCGGTCGTCGTCGCCTCATGGGTATGGGCGCTGTCCAGCGCATGCTGTCCGAGGCCGTTTGCGGTTGCTTCAGCCATGTCCTGCCTCTCACCAAAGATAGAAAAATGCGAAAATGAACACCCAGACCAGATCGACGAAATGCCAGTAAAGCCCCATGATTTCGACGTTCTCGTAGCGGCCCCTCCGGCTGGTGAAGAAGCCGGGCCGTCCGACGTCGTAGTCCCCGCGCCAGACCTTTCGCGCCACGATGATCAGGAAGATCACCCCGATCGTCACATGCGTGCCGTGGAAGCCGGTAATCATGAAAAAGGATGCGCCGAACTGTGCAGCGCCCCAGGGATTGCCCCAAGGCCGCACGCCTTCGGTGATCAGCTTGGTCCATTCGAAGGCCTGCATGCCGACGAAGGTCGCGCCGAGTGCTGCGGTCAAAAGCATCAGCACTGCCGTCTTGCGGCGGTCGCGGCGGTAGCCGAAATTGACCGCCATGGCCATCGTTCCGCTGCTCGAGATCAGCACGAAGGTCATGATAGCGATAAGGATCAGTGGAATGTCGGAGCCGCCGATGCGCAGGGCAAAGACCTCGCTCGGATTGGGCCACGGCACGCGTGTTGAGATACGCGCGGTCATGTAGGAGAGCAGGAAGCAGCCGAAGATGAACGTGTCGCTGAGCAGGAAGATCCACATCATGGCCTTGCCCCAGGACACGTTTTTGAACGCCCGCTGATCCGAGGACCAGTCGGCGGCGATGCCTTGCCAGCCTGCGGGCCGCGGCTCTGTTCGGCCGATGTGGGCCAGTGTCGTCTCTGCCATCCGCCCGTTCCTCCTAGGTCAGCAACCCTCGGCAAATGTCGATTAAAGTCGAAGCCCAGCCGGCTAGAAGCGCAAAGATGGCGAGCCAGACGAAAAGCAGGAAATGCCAGTACATGGCGCACAGCTCGACACTGAGGCGCAGCCGCTGCGGCTGCGCACCGTTCCAGGCGCCGACGCTCGTTCTGCCCAGCCCGACCAGTCCTCCCAGTATGTGCAGGCCATGCATTCCCGTTAGCAGGTAGAAGAAGCTGTTGGCCGGATTGGACGCCAGAAAATAGCCGTCCGCACTCAGTTCCCGCCATGCCACAAGCTGTCCAATCAGGAAGACGAGCGCCGTGAGTCCGGCAGTGGCGAGGCCGAGCCTGACCATGTCCATTTGACCCTTGCGCGCCGCGAGCGAAGCGCACTGTATCGCAATGCTGCTCAAGATCAGTACGCCGGTGTTAAGCCAGAGCAGGGGCGGGATGGGCAGCGGCCGCCAATCCGACAGTGCCATGCGCATGAAGTAAGCACTGGTGAACAGCGCGAACAGGCAGCCGACGACGGCAAGGAAGACGCCGAGACCGATCTTTGCGGTCGGCAGCGCCGATCGGTCCAGAGCGACAAAATCGTCGATCATACCTTGCTCGAGCCACGGCTTCGTCATTAGCCGCTGATGGGAAAGCCACCACCCGGCAATACCGGCGATCACGAGCAGGAAGACCAGGATTACGCTCATGCCGGCTCCCTGGAGGGCGCGAAGGAGCCCGGAACGTTTTGCGGTATGAAGTCCTCCTTGGCTCCCGGTACGCTGTAGTCATAGGCCCAGCGATAGACGATCGGCAGATCCTTGCCGAAGTTGCCGTGGGCGGGCGGTGTTTCAGGCGTCTGCCACTCGAGCGTCGTGGCCCGCCACGGATTGCCGCCAGCCTCGCGACCATGGCGGATGCTCCAGATGAGATTGAACAGGAACACCAGTTGGGCAAAGCCGACAATGAACGCCATGATGCTGATGAACGAGTTCAGGTGGTGGGCCGATTCCGTCATGATCGTCATGTCGGTCAATTCGTTGTAGCGCCGCGGCACGCCCATCAAGCCGAGATAGTGCATTGGAAAGAAGATCAGATAGGCGCCGAGGAAGGTGACCCAGAAATGGAACCGGCCCAGTGTCTCGTTCAGCATCCGGCCGGTGACCTTCGGATACCAGTGATAGATCGCGCCGAAGATTACGATGATCGGCGCAACTCCCATGACCATATGGAAATGGGCGACGACGAACATCGTGTCCGACAGCGGAACGTCGACGACGACATTGCCGAGGAACAAGCCGGTCAACCCGCCATTGACGAAGGTGACGATGAAGGCCAGGGCAAAAAGCATCGGTATGGTGAGGTGGATGTCGCCACGCCACAGCGTCAGCACCCAGTTGTAGACCTTGATGGCTGTTGGAACGGCGATGATCAATGTCGTGGTGGCGAAGAAAAAGCCGAAATAGGGATGCATGCCGCTGACATACATGTGGTGCGCCCAGACCACGAAGCTCAGCGCGCCGATGCCGACGATGGCCCAGACCATCATGCGGTAGCCGAAGATGTTCTTGCGCGCATGGGTGCTGATCAGGTCGGATACGATGCCGAAGGCCGGAAGCGCCACGATGTAGACCTCCGGATGGCCGAAGAACCAGAACAGATGCTGGAACAGGATCGGGCTGCCGCCGCCATGCTGCAACTGTTCGCCCATCTCGACGATCGCCGGCATGAAGAAGCTGGTGCCGAGCGCCCGGTCGAGCAGCATCATCACGCAGGCGACGAACAGCGCCGGGAAGGCGAGCAGCGCCATGACGGTGGCGGTGAAAATACCCCAGACAGTAAGCGGAAGGCGCATCAGCGTCATGCCGCGTGTGCGGCCCTGCAGCACCGTCACGACATAGTTCAAGCCGCCCATGGTAAAGCCGACGATGAACAGGATCAGCGAGACAAGCATCAGGATGATGCCCCAGTCCTGGCCGCCTGGCGTACCGGTCATGATCGCCTGCGGCGGATAGAGCGTCCAGCCGGCACCCGTCGGTCCGCCAGGCGCAAAGAAGCTCGACACCAGGACCAGCACGGCGAGCAGATAGATCCAGTAGCTCAGCATGTTGACATAGGGAAAGACCATGTCGCGAGCACCAACCATCAACGGGATCAGATAGTTGCCGAAGCCGCCCAGGAAGAGTGCTGTGAGCAGGTAGATCACCATGATCATGCCGTGCATGGTGATGAACTGGTAGTAGGCCTCCGGGGTGATGAAATCGAATGTGCCGGGGAAGCCGAGCTGCAGCCGCATCAGCCAGGATAGCACCAGCGCGACCATGCCGATCGCTGTCGCCGTCGCCGAATACTGGATGGCGATGACCTTGGCGTCCTGCGAGAAAACGTATTTCGTCCACCAGCTGTGCGGATGGTAGAGTTCCATTTCCGCGACTTCGGCCGGCGGTACCGCATCTGCAGGTGTGATATCGACCATAGGAACACCTCCGTGCCCTTTTCGGCCAGTCCGACAGTTCGGGCTTGCCGCAGTAATTTCAATCCCGACGGCGCACCGTCGTTCCGGTTTCCTACTCTGCCGAGCCCATCTGCTGGGGCGCGGACAGCTGCGCAAAAGTCTGCTGCTGGCCAAGCCATGCCAGATAGTCTTCCTGAGTATCGACCATGACCACGCCATGCATCATCGGATGTCCCTGGCCGCAGAGTTCGGCACACAGGACCTGGAAGGTTCCGGTCTTGGTCGGAGTGAACCAGAAATAGGTGACCGAGCCCGGGATCATGTCCATCTTGGCGCGGAATTCCGGCACGTAGAAATCGTGCAGCACATCGATCGAGCGGAGCAGCATCTTGACGGGTTTGCCTACCGGGAGGTGCAGGTCGGCCGCTTCCACTACGACATCGTCCTGGCCGTTGGCATCGGTGGCGATGACGCCGAGTGGATTTTCAGCGTTGACGTCGCGGGTGTCGGATGTGCCGAGCTTGCCGTCCTTGCCGGGGAGGCGGAAACTCCATTGCCACTGCTGGCCGACGACTTCGACCTCGGTTGCGTCGCTTGGAACATTTACGAACCGGCTCCAGACGAACAGGCCGGGAACGAGCAAAGCCGTGACGCCAACTGCGGTGACGACCGTCAGCCAGGATTCGAGGCGCCTGTTCTCAGGTTCATATGCCGCCTGATTGCCTTCCCGATGACGGAAGCGGAAGACGCAATAGGCCATGAAAAGAACCACGGCGGCGAAGACGACGCCGGTGATCCAGAAAGTTATGATGATGGTGTTGTCGATATAGTCCCAGTTCGAGGCAATCGGCGTCCACCACCATGGGCTCAGGAAGTGGAACAACACCGAGCCCACGACTATCAGAACGAGTACAAGCGCAACGGCCATGTCCCGGTTCCTCCCGGTATTCCAAGCGGCGCAAGCCGTCCCGGGAAATACCAAGTGCATCATAACTTGATTTGCGATGAAAATTCTAGAGCCGGCTGTGGGAAGAGCAAAAATACCATTTCTCGGCGCTGGCGGTCCTTCGATTCGGCGGTGATCAGCGGCAGGCCTTCATCCACCTCCAGCTCAGCCACCCGATGGCGAGAGCGGCAAGCATTGTCAGCGTCGAGTAACCGGCAAGGGCGGGCACGCCGAATATGCCGGCAGTCACCGGAACGGCGATCGTCGGGGATCGTCGCGCGCAGGTTCTACAGGAACAGCAGCATGACGAAGAGCGTCAGCACGATTGCTTCGAGCAGTGTCCGTTCACCTGCTCGACCGACAGCTCGACGAAGGGAGTGGAGCCACCTTATTGGCCGGCAGATGTCACCCGCCAAACTGTGTTGCCAACGTCGTCAGCAATGAGCAGGGCCCCGGTTTTGTCGACAGCCAGGCCGACAGGCCGGCCGCGCGCCTTGTTGTCCTTGTCCAGGAAGTCAGTCACCACGTCGGTAGCGACGCCGCTCGGACGGCCGCCGCTGAATGGTACGAACACCACCTTGTAGCCATTGAAGCGCGTGCGGTTCCAGCTGCCGTGCTCGCCAACGAAGGCGCCGCCGCGATATGCCTCGGGAAGGCCGGTTGCCGTATAGAAGACCAGTCCCAGAGGGGCGACGTGGGAACTCAGTGCATAATCCGGAACGATCGCTTTCGCGACCAGGTCCGGACGCTGGGGCATGACGCGGGGATCGAGATGCTGGCCATAATAGCTGTATGGCCATCCGTAGAAGCCGCCATCCTTTACCGAGGTCAGATAATCCGGCAGGAGATTGGGGCCGAGCTCGTCGCGCTCATTGATCACTGCCCAGAGCGCGCCGGTCTGCGGCTCCCAGCTCAGGCCGTTTGGATTGCGCAAACCGCTGGCGAAAATGCGTGACCGGCCGGTGGCCCTGTCTACCTGCCAGATGGCGGCGCGGTTCTTCTCCGCCTCAATGCCGTTTTCGGCGACGTTGCTGTTCGAGCCGACGCCGACATAGAGCAGCGAGCCGTCGGGGCTTGCCACCAGGCTCTTTGTCCAATGGTGGTCGATCGGGCCGCCGGGCGGGGCGGTGAGCGGCGTTCCGGGCGCGGTGATCTTTGTGTCACCGGTGTTGTAGGGATAGCGGACGATGGAATCGGTATTGGCGACATAGAGATCGCTTCCCACCAGCGCCACGCCGAAGGGGGAGCTCAGGTGGTCGAGGAATACGCTGGTCAGCTCCGGCTTGCCATCGCCATCGGCGTCGCGCAGCAGCGTAATGCGATTGCTCGGGCCGCTGTCGCCGCCCGAGGTGACCCAGGATTCGATCCAGCCCATCACCAAATCCTTGGGCCGTTTGATCGGTTCGCCACCCGGCGCTTTGGACTCGACCACCAGGACGTCGCCATTGGGCAGCACATAAAGCGACCGCGGATGCTGCAAGCCGTGGGCAAAAGCCTGGATCTGCAATCCCTGCGCGACTGTCGGCTTTTCATCGTTCTTCCATCCGACCACGGAAGCGAGATGCATAGGCGGGAAGAAATATTGGATCGGCTCCGGCAGGTTTGGATTCGGCCCTATCTGACTGCCGGGATCCGGGTCGTTGCCGCTGCACGCTGCAAGAGTGATCGCCGCAGTGCAAATAAGGACCGACACCGCGATGCGCCTGGTCTGACCGATGGAGCTTGCTACGCGCATCAATCCGCCACTCCGACGTGATGCCGGTACACCATGGACCAGCCCAGCCAACCAGTGAAGATGAGGATGAGCACGACAACCGCCGAGAGGATCAAGCCGGTGGGAACGATGGAGGTCCATGCATCGCGGGTGTGCACGAGCATGTTGATGATGGACAATGCCAACGCCAGCAGATTGCCGAGCACGTGCGGCCAGGCGGGGGGCTGTGCCCTTATCAGCGGATTAGCCAGGAAATCGATCAGCCCCGCGATCGCTGCAAGGCAGCCCATGATCACGCCGACGGTAACCAGCCAAGCGGAGAAGTCAGCCCACATCATCTCCGCTGTTCGCCAATAGGCCAGATCCGTCAGCAGGGTGCCGACGAAGCAGGCGATCGGAAACGGCACGAGCATCGGATGAATAGGATGTCCCGCAATCCTGGCCGTCGAACGCGGATTGTCACGGACCATAATGCGCAATCCTTCTCAGTTCTCGCCCAAACAAATTGCCATCCGGCCTCCGGCGGCTGTTGCCGAGAGGCCGGCAGACGACCCGTCGATCCGTCAGGCCCAAGAAAGGGCGCTGGCTGGCTGCGCCTGCTAGGCGGCGGACTGGGTCGGCGGGTTCTGGTACATCATCCAGAGCTCGATCGCGGCCAGGACGGCGACCAGAATGCCGATCACGACATGCACGGTCATCGCCGTTGTCGCCTGGAATCCAAGCACCCAGGGAGACACGAGGACCCACAGTCCGACGACCAGATTCACCCACTCTTCCCACACGGCAAATGCCGCGAGGGCGGCAATCGAAAGCACGACGATCAAGATTCCGCTGCCGAGGGCGTTCTGCGTCTGCGGGCCTGCCGCAAAGGCGAAGATCCAGGGAGAAAAGAACAGAATTGCCCCAAGGATCAGGTTGGCTACGTCACAGAGCCTGGCGTTTGTCCACTGGTTCATGGCATCCTCCATAAGGAGCGTTTATGGCTCCCGAGTTCGGCAAGGTGGTGCCTGAGTTCGGCGCGATACGCCCGAAGCCGCTCACTCCGTGTCACGGCAGTGCCCTTACCCGGCCGGAGTTGCGCATCTGGCGAACTCCAGTCAAATCCGGCTATCTAACTGAATTCCGGGCATTATGTTCCATTGGGCGCCGGCACGTCTGGATCAATTGATGGTGATCGAGCAAATCCAAACCTGCCTATCAGGGGGCGGCGGGGCGGCGGCGTGTAGCTCATTCTGTCTTTTTATCGAGCCGGTGAAACATTTCTCATGGATCGCAGTTCTTGGATCCAGAGGAGTTGAATAAGGGCAACCTATTGCACGC
>NZ_JAMYTD010000015.1:0-141587 GCF_040322255.1 Mesorhizobium sp. M0166
ATGCAGAACCTGGCCCATAGTGCATCCTTTGATTCGGACGACAATGATGAACCATCAAAGCCTGGGATCAAACATCTAGCCGCTCATCCAAGGCATCTCGATCGCGCCGAACGATACAGCGATCCCGAGGGCCATCAGCGCAATGCCCAAAGCAACTTCGAAGCGGCGGCCGCGCTGCAGCAGCTTCTCGACGAAGACGACCAGCGTCAACAGCAGCATCCAGGCGACGCTCATGATGCCCACCGCGACCAGCAAGGCAAACAGAGCCCAGCAGCAACCAAAGCAATAGAGTCCGTGCCGCAGCCCCATCTCGAGTGCGCCAACCCGGCCGTCGCGCCAATGCTGCGCAACGAAAGCGAGCGGCGAACGGCAATGGCTGAGGCAAATGTGCTTGAGGGTCGTGAATTGGTAGAGTCCGGCGACGCCAAGCGTCATACCGAGCGCGAGCGGCGCCCATTTCGAACGCTGAGGCGGATCGAGGCTCGTCGCAAACGCGCTTCCGAGCTGGACCAGGACATACACAAGAAGGCCCGCCGCCGCCCAGACGAGCATGTAGCCCGCGACGAATATCCACGCCGGGATAGCGACGTGCTGTTCGCGCCTGGCCTGCGCCGCTGCGAACATAAAGATCATGGGCGCGGCCGCCGGCAGCATCATAGCAGCCATCATCACCGTCCATACAGCAAGAAAGGCGGCGGCGCCGGCAAGCGACCAGCCGTCGGCGGCAATTCCGGCCGTCGCCATGCCGGCCATGCCTTCCATGCCCTCCATCCCGCCGCGCACCGCAATGCCCATAGGCATATCCATGCTGAGGGTCAGCGCCCACGCCGCCGCTGTTAGCACGACAAGCGATGCGAGAAGGCCGAGCGGCATGCCACGCAAATTCCGGAGCCGCCACGATTTCCCGGGGAACGCGTCAGGCATCGGCACGTCCCTAGTTCGGGCCGGTCCAGTCGAACGGAATGTGTTTGCTCGAGCGCGCCGTGCCCGTCCAGTCGAGCCCGAAGCCTTTGGTGCTCACCTCGACCGAACGCCCCCAGGTGGCAACCTGGCCCGGGCCGACCTCCGAGCCCGGCGGGTTGATCGTCTGCACCCGCTTGCCGGGTGGTGTCGTGGGACCTGAAAGCGCTTCCGCATGCCCGACGACGAGGCCAGGAATCTCGACCCGCCAGTTGGCAAGATCCCCCGCCACCTCGAAAGTGATCGGCACGAACTCCATGCCACGCATCTCGCCGATGTTGGCGGCAAAACCCGCCGGCCAGCCGCCAGCCTGCCCGCCGAAGATCGCCTGCAGGGCTTCACGTTGCCGTTCGTTCGCCTTCTCGTCGAGGTACATGCCCATCACGGCCTTTGCCTCGCCGGCCCATAGATTGCCTTCAAACTCTCCGAGCGCCACCAGCGACAGGCCGTCGAGCTTCACGTCGCCATACTGACCCTCGCGCACATGCCAGGCGAGCACACCCTGGCAATGATTGCCGGTCGGCCGCTGGGCGAACTCGCAAGGGCAAGGGATATCGCAGCTGCAGATGTCGAACCAGTCGCCTGCGAGCCGCCATTGAGGCACTGCATTCATGGCTCTTCCTCCCGGAATATAGAGCCATTTATACCTCGAAGGCGGTGCGCACTCCAGCAGTTAGTGCATCGCTCGCCGATTTTGGCGGCCTTGCCGCCGCAGACACAAGTCATAGCCGTCTTGATCCGCAACTGCGCGCAACAGAACCCAGCCGCCATCCAGTGCGACCACGGAAGTGGTTTTCTTGCTCCGTTCCATGTGATCGATGAGGTCGTGGGTAGGTTCGCGACGGGTCACCAAATACACAATCCGGCTGATGCTCGCTTGACCACGCTGCGGACTGACAACCTTCCGCAACACCGCTCGGTTGCCTGGTCACAACGACGTAGCGGGCTAATGCTAACGCCGGCTGCGATTGAGCTCCGCGACTTCACAAGCATTTATGGCTGCGTTCGGCAGGCAGTATCAAGAAATTAGGATCACTGGCGGAGAGGGAGGGATTCGAACCCCCGATGGGCTTGCACCCATGCCGCATTTCGAGTGCGGTGCATTCGACCACTCTGCCACCTCTCCGCGGTCATGGTCCGCCGTTGCCGGCGCGGCGCACTAGATAACGGCTGGACAGGCAGGTTACAAGGGCCAATCTGCCCCGGCGCCGCAGGTTCCCGTTCGTGCTTTCTTCAAGGCTCCGGTAGCCGCTGTTCGATATTTGGCGGACTGGGCTCAACTCATCCGCCTCTTGCCCGCGGCGCTTGCCTTGACTCAAGCCGAACCTTCGGTTAGGGACAGCGCGCAATCGGCGTGGAGGAATCTTCCGCGCCGCTTGTTTTTTGAACCCGCAGACTGACAAAAAGACGGCCGAACCGCCTGAAGCGGTTCATCAAGGCCGACCGAACAGCGAAAGGCAAAAAATGTTCGCAGTCATCAAAACGGGCGGCAAGCAGTATCGCGTTGCCGCCAACGATCTCCTGAAGATCGAAAAACTCGAAGCCAATGTCGGCGATATCGTCGAAATCGGCAATGTGCTCGCGCATGGCGAGGGCGAGAACGTCACGTTCGGCGCGCCGTTCGTCGATGGTGCGATGGTCACCGCCGAAGTCGTCGAGCAGGGCAAGAACCGCACCGTCGTCGCCTTCAAGAAGCGCCGTCGGCAGAATTCGCGCCGCAAGATCGGCCATCGCCAGCTTTTGACCACCGTCAGGATCGCCGAGATCCTGCTGGGCGGCGCCAAGCCAGCGAAGAAGGCCGCCGCCAAGACCGAAGCGAAGGCCGAGGTTGCAGCCAAGACCGAGGCGAAGGCTGAAGCCGCGCCGAAGGCCGAAGCGAAGGCAGAGGCTGCGCCGAAGAAAGAAGCCAAGGCCGAGGCAAGTGAAGCCGCCGCGCCGTTGTTTAAGGCGCCGAAGGGCGAGCCGGATGACCTGACGGTGATCAAGGGCATCGGCCCGGTTGCCGCCGGCCAGCTCAACGAACAGGGCATCACCACCTTCGCCCAGATCGCCAAGCTGTCCGACAAGGATGTCGCCAAGATCGACGAGCACATGCCGTTCAGCGCCGACCAGATCAAGGACTGGCGCGAGCAGGCCAAGGAATTGGCGAAGAAGTAAAACGAACGGCGCAATCGTCGCCGGATCGGACTTGAAACGGAACGCGAACGCGTTCATAAGATCGTTTAGGCGCCTCGCGGCGCATCGGAGTAGTTAGATGGCACACAAGAAAGCTGGCGGATCGTCGCGCAATGGTCGCGACTCCCATTCCAAGCGGCTCGGCGTGAAGAAGTTCGGCGGCGAAGCCGTGATTCCGGGCAACATCATCATTCGTCAGCGTGGCACGACGTGGCATCCCGGCACCAATGTCGGCATTGGCACGGACCACACGCTGTTTGCGCTGGAAGCTGGCGCAGTCACCTTCAACAAAAAAGCCAATGGCCGAACCTACGTATCGGTGAACCCGATGACGAAGGCAGCGGAGTAGCCGGTTCCGCACGAGAACACCGGCACCCATCTCGGGACCGGTGTCTGGCCAAGCCAGGAAAAGGATCAGGGGAGATGGGTTTCCATCTCCCTTTTTCTTGCCTGGAGGACTTTGACATGGTTGCCGAAGCGGAAGACTCAGACGACGAAAGTTACACGATAGATTGCCCGGTGCTCGCGACCGAGCGGCTGGTCATGCGTGCCCCGCGTGAAGGCGACATCGAGCAATTGGTGGCGCTCGCCGACAACCGCCATGTCGCGGAAATGCTGGCTCGCATGCCGCATCCCTATGGCGAGGCGGAGGCACGCGCTTTCCTGGCCATGACGGCGTCGCGCCGGGCCGGAATCGCCTATGCGTTGACGCTGGCCGGCACCGAGACCTTCGTCGGCTGTGCCGGGCTCAACACTACGGATCGTGGGCTGGAGCTCGGCTACTGGATTGGCGAGCCGTACTGGAAACGCGGCTACGCGACGGAAGCGGCGCACGCACTGGTCGACCTTGCCTTCCAGAGAACCACGATCCAGGTGCTGCACGCCTCGACGCGGGTTATCAATCCGGCCTCGCGCCGGGTCATCCACAAATGCGGCTTCCAGTATGCCGGCCAGGGCATGCTGAATTCGATCGTTGCCGGCCAGGTGCCGGTCGAGCGCTACCGCCTCGACCGCAAGACCTGGACCAGCCTGCGGAACTGGGTGCATTTTTGATGGATGCGGCTCAGGCCATCTCGAGCCAGACCGGCAAGTGATCCGAACCGGCCACTTGCCGGTCGACCTACAGGCGCCTCAGCGATTTGGCAAGCGAAGCGCTGGTGAAGATGTAGTCGATGCGCTTGTAGCGGCTGGTATCGCCCGGCCGCTTGGGGTCGACCCAGGTGACGAGATCGGCGCAGGCAGCGCCGAGGCGTGTGGCGGCATCGATGGCGAGGTCGGCGGTCACCGGCATGCCAAATTCATGGTCAGGCTGGCCGGCGAGTTCGACGTGTTCCGGCGATCCGGCCAGCATGTTGAAGTCGCCCATAACGACGAAGGCTTCGGGACAAGGCAGATCCGGCAAGCCGATCTCGGCGACGCCGGAGAGCCCACCGCCATCGAGCGGGTAGTTCAACAGGCGCTGGCGCAGAAAGCGGATCTGGCTCAGGCGTTCAACCGGGCTGCGGTGGTCGAGATGGGTGGAATAGAAGCGGATCGAACCAAGCGGCGTTTCGATCAGCGCCTCCAGCGCGCCGCGCTGGAAGTTCATCGCCTCAAAACTGCGGCTGCGCGGCAAAAGGAGATTGCGCGACAGATGGATCGGCGTCCTCGACAGCACCATGTTGCCGAGCTGGAAGGTGGTCGTGATGGCGCGGCCGTTCTCCAGTCGCGAGCCGGCGTCGGCCTCGAAATTGCTGCCGTAGACGGCAAAATAGTCGGGCAGCGCCTCGCCGAGCTCGGCCACCATGTCGCGGCCGCCATTCTTCGGGTTGGCGCGGGTGACCTCCTGCAGCGCGATCAGTCGGCGCCGCGCACGGCATCGGCGATACGGCCGACATCATAGCGGCCATCGAGGCCGACGCCGTAGTGGATATTGTAAGTTACCAGCTTCATTCCGACATCTCGCGCTTAGAAAGCCGAGGATCGATTTTCGGCAAGGGTCAACCAAATGGCACGCGTCCAGAGCTACGCGCGACGCTACAGTAGCAAAAACGGCCCTCGCCCTTCGACCCGCCTTGGTTTAGAGCAATCCCGCAAAGCCAATAGCAGAAACCATACAATCCGATGAAATTTCTCGATCAAGCCAAGGTCTACATCCGCTCCGGCGACGGCGGCGCCGGTTCGGTGTCGTTTCGGCGCGAAAAGTTCATCGAGTTCGGCGGCCCGGACGGCGGCGATGGCGGCCGCGGCGGCGATGTCTGGGTCGAGGCGGTCGATGGGCTGAACACGCTGATCGACTATCGCTACCAGCAGCATTTCAAGGCCAAGACCGGGACGCACGGCATGGGCCGCAACATGACCGGCGCCAAGGGTGCCGACGTGACGCTGAAAGTGCCAGCCGGAACACAGGTCTTTGCCGAGGACAATGAGACACTGATCTGCGATCTGACGGTCGTCGGCCAGCGCTTTCTTTTGGCCAAGGGCGGCAATGGCGGCTTCGGCAACCAGCATTTCAAGACCTCGACCAACCAGGCGCCGCGCCGCGCCAACCCTGGACTGCCTGGCGAAGAGCTTAATATCTGGCTCAGGCTGAAGCTGATCGCCGATGCCGGCCTTGTCGGGCTGCCCAACGCCGGCAAGTCGACCTTCCTGGCGGCGGTCACCGCGGCCAAGCCGAAGATCGCCGACTATCCCTTCACCACGCTGCATCCGGGCCTTGGCGTGGCCCGCATCGACGGGCGTGAATTCGTCATCGCCGACATTCCCGGCCTGATCGAAGGCGCGCATGAAGGTGTCGGCATCGGCGACCGCTTCCTCGGCCATGTCGAACGCACGCGTGTCCTTCTGCATCTTGTCTCGGCGCAGGAAGAAAATCCCGCCAAGGCCTACAAGACCGTGCGCGCCGAACTCGACGCCTACGGCAACGGACTGACCGACAAAGTCGAGATCGTCGCGCTTTCCCAAGTCGACATACTCGACGCCGCCGCGCGCAAGACGAAAGCCGCCTCGCTGAAACGCGCCGCCGGCCGCGCGCCGATGCTGCTTTCGGCGGTCACCGGCGAAGGCGTCGAGGCGGTGTTGCGCGCGCTGATGGCTGTGGTGGCCGATGCGCGCGAGGCTGTCGCTGCGCCGGTCGAGACGCGCTGGAACACATAGCCATGGCCGCGCAATCGCTGAAAAATTATCGGCGCATTGCCGTCAAGATCGGCTCGGCGCTGCTTGTCGACCGCACGGCGGGCCTGAAGCGCGACTGGCTGGCCTCGCTTGCCAACGACATCGCCGTGCTGGCCAATGGCGGCGCCGAAATTCTCGTCGTGTCTTCCGGGGCGATTGCACTTGGCCGCACCATCCTCGACCTCGGCAAGCGAGCGCTGAAGCTCGAGGAGAGCCAGGCCGCTGCTGCCGTCGGGCAGATCGCTTTGGCCGGCGCCTGGTCGGATGCGCTCGGCAAGAATGGCTTGAAATCGGGCCAGATCCTGTTGACGCTCGGCGACACCGAAGAGCGCCGCCGTTATCTCAACGCGCGGGCGACGATCTCGACGCTGCTCAAGATGAAGGCGGTGCCGGTCATCAACGAGAACGACACGGTGGCCACCTCCGAAATCCGTTATGGCGATAACGACCGGCTGGCGGCGCGCGTCGCCACCATGATGGGCGCCGATCTACTGGTGCTGCTTTCCGACATTGACGGGCTCTACACGGCACCGCCGGGGCGCGATCTGCAAGCCCGGTTCATTCCGATCGTCGACCGCATCACCCCCGACATCGAGGCGATGGCGGGCGCCGCCGCTTCGGAATTGTCGCGCGGTGGCATGCGCACCAAGCTCGACGCCGGCAAGATCGCCACCGCAGCCGGTACCGCCATGATCATCACATCGGGCACGCGGCTGTCGCCGCTGCTGGCAATCGAGCGCGGCGAGCGCGCCACGTTCTTCCGGCCGAGCGCCAATCCGGTCAAAGGCTACAAGACCTGGATCGCCGGGCAGCTCGAACCGGCAGGACGGCTGACCGTCGATGCCGGCGCCATCGGCGCGCTGCTCTCCGGCAAGTCGCTGCTGCCGGCCGGTGTCAAACTTGTCAGCGGCAATTTTGCGCGTGGCGACACGGTGGCGATCCTGTCGCCCGAGGGCCGCGAGATAGCGCGCGGGCTGGTTGCCTATGATGCCGCCGATGCCGTAAGGATCGCGGGCCTGAAGACGACCGAGATCGAGACCGTGCTCGGCTACGAGGCGCGTTCGGCGATGATCCACCGCGACGACCTCGTGGTGAGCGGCGCGGCCGACGGAGATGCAGCCCGCCTTTGACGGCGCGCTACTGGTCAGGCTCATGCGGCCATTTGGGTGGGTTGCGATATCGATCCTGAAAGTCCTGGTATATCTTCAGAAGTTCGCTGCAACCTCCCAACTCCGCTTCGATGCCGGCCTTGGCACGTCGATCCACTTCGGCTTGGGGAACATCCTTGTCGTCTTCGACGACGAGATCGCGGATGAGCGCGTCAGTCGTCATTGCTTCTGCCCCTTTTTCCTCTTCCATCCTTTTTTTGAATTCCGCCTCAAGCCGAGCGCGCGGCCCACATCCATGCAACTCTTCAACAACGACGTCGATCTGGGAAAGCGGTGTCGGTGGCGCGCCGCAATAGCGCTCAGCGAGTGCGAGGGACATCATCGAGCTTACCATAAGCATGGCCTTGCCGTCGGGGCTCTCTCCGGGTTCAAACTTGTCGTCGCAGTAGTCGGCGGCACGGAGGCCTGTCGGTACGAGGATCGCGCCGAGAGCAACGAGGATTATAACTCTCTTCATTCTGCTTCCTCAAATTTGCGGCCATTGCCGGGAAGGCTGGCCGCGTGTAAATCCACCAGCGTCACTGGATCGGTCAAATGCTGAACAAACACCAAGGCGATGATGTAGCCAGTTTGATGGCACGGATAGGCCGCAAGGCGCGCGCTGCCGCCCGACCGCTGGCCATTGCGAACACTGCCGCCAAGAATGCCGCGCTCCTCGCCATGGCCGACGCCATCATCGCCCGTGAGCAGGACATTCTCGATGCTAACGCCATCGATGTTTCGAATGGTCACGAATCCGGGCTTTCCGCCTCCTTCATGGACCGGCTGAAGCTCGATCCGGCCCGCATCCGCGCCATGGCAGACGGTATCCATGAAATCGCCGAGTTGCGCGATCCAGTCGGCGACGTCATTGCGGCATGGGACCGGCCGAACGGGTTGCATATCGAACGGGTGCGCACGCCGCTCGGCGTCGTCGGCGTCATCTATGAGAGCCGGCCTAACGTGACCGCCGATGCCGGCGCGCTCTGCCTCAAGGCGGGCAATCCGGTGATCCTGCGCGGCGGTTCGGATTCGGCGAATTCTTCCGCCGCGATCCATGCCTGCCTGGTCGAGGGGCTGAAGGCAGCCGGGCTGCCGGAGGATGCCATACAATTGGTGCCGACCACCGATCGCGCCGCCGTCGGCGAAATGCTGAAAGGGCTTTCCGGCAATCTCGAAGTCATCATTCCGCGCGGCGGCCGCAGCCTGGTCGAGCGTGTGCAGAACGAGGCGCGGGTGCCGGTGTTCGCCCATCTCGAGGGCATCTGCCATCTCTATATCGACCGATCGGCCGATCTCGACATGGCGGTCAAGATCGCGGTCAATGCCAAGATGCGGCGCACCGGGGTGTGTGGTGCTGCCGAGACGCTGCTGGTCGACCGTGCCGTCGCCGCCACGCACCTGGTGCCGATCCTCGAGGCCCTACAGGCGGCAGGCTGCGAGATCCATGCCGATACCGAGGTGCTGAAGCTTTATGCCGATGCCCAGCCGGCGAGCGATGCAGACTGGGTGACCGAATACCTCGACGCCATCATTGCTGTGAAGCTGGTCGACGGCATTGGCGGCGCCATCGAGCATATCGAGAATTTTTCCTCGCATCACACCGAGGCGATCATCGCCGAGGATGCAAACGCCGTCGAACGGTTCCTCAACGAGATCGATTCGGCGATCCTTCTGCACAACGCCTCGACGCAGTTTGCCGATGGCGGCGAGTTCGGCATGGGCGCCGAGATCGGCATCGCCACCGGCAAGATGCATGCACGCGGGCCGGTCGGCGTCGAGCAACTGACCTCGTTCAAATACCGCGTACGCGGGTCGGGACAGGTGAGGCCTTGAGTCCGTTCGCAGTCAGAGCCTGAGAGGCGTGCGCCCAGCCACCCCCCTCTGTCCTGCCGGACATCTCCCCCGCAAGGGGGGAGATCGGATGTCGCATATACTTTCGCCAATTTTCGATGTCGAACTAAGGGCGCCGGGGATGAAGCTGACAATCTCCCCCCTTGCGGGCGAGATGCCCGGCAGGGCAGAGGGGGGTGCCTGACGCATGCTTGCCTTGTCCGAACATGCCATATCCTCCCGCTACCTCAAGATGCCGCATGCCGGGAAAGGCGTGGCGGTCGGGCTTTTCGGCGGCTCGTTCAACCCGCCGCACGCTGGCCATGCGCTGGTCGCCGAGATCGCACTCAGACGCCTTGCGCTCGATCAGCTGTGGTGGATGGTGACACCCGGCAATCCGCTCAAGAATGCCGGAGACCTGGCGCCGCTGGCCGAGCGGCTGCAGCTATCCGAAAAGATCGCGAAGAACCCAAAGATCAAGGTCACCGCATTCGAGGCGGCCCACCGCGTCCGCTTCACAGCGGACACGCTGGCGCTGGTCAAGGCGCGAAATCCGGGCGTCGATTTCGTCTGGATCATGGGCGCCGACTCGCTTCGCGACTTCCATCGCTGGCAGCGCTGGCGCCGCATCGTCATGACGTTCCCGATAGCGGTGGTTGACCGGCCAGGCGCGACGCTGTCGTTCCTGTCGTCGGTGGTCGCCAAGACGTTCGACTATGCCCGCGTCGACGAGGGCGACGCACCACTGCTCGCCCGCATGGACGCGCCGGCCTGGACCTTCATCCACGGGCCGCGTTCGTCGCTGTCGTCCAGCGCGATCCGCAAGGTGGCAAAGGGCTGAGCCAACACGGAGGGCAAGACCGCTGATGTCGCTTTTGCCGCTGCCTCGACCAGCTTGATGGGCGATCCTCGGTCATGACGATTCTCGAGCGCGACCAGGACAAGAACGGTCTAGGGCAGCCGGCGCCGGCGATCGCCATTGCCAGCATCCTCTTGTCGATGGCGCTGATCGCCGTCGGCAACGGGCTGATGTTCGCTTATATCCCGGTCCGGCTCGGCGCCGAGGGCTTCGATCCGACATGGGCGGGACTGATCGTCACCGGCCTTTCGGCTGGCGGCCTCGCCGGCTGTATCCTGACCGGGCCGCTGGTGCGGCGTGTCGGCCATGCTCGCGTGTTCATGGTGCTGTCGGCACTGATAGTGCTGTCCAATGCCGCGGTGGGCGCCGGGCCCCACCCATTGCCATGGATCGCGGCACGGGCGCTCTACGGCTTTGCCATATGCGGCCTGTTCATCGTCGCGCAAAGCTGGCTGAACGATGTCGTCGCCAACGCCATCCGCGGCCGGGTCATGGCTATCTTCTACGTTGCCTATGTCGCCGGGCTCGGCGTCGGCTATTCGACACTGGCGTTGATCGATATCCGCGCGGCCGACGCGCCGCTGATCGGCATTGCCTTCACCGCGCTGTCGATCCTTCCCGTCGGGCTGACGCGGCTCGCGCAGCCGCCGGCGCCGCAAGCGGCCTCCGTGGCGCTCGGCAGGGCCTGGCGGATCTCACCGGTCGGCGTTGCCGGCATGCTTGCCGTCGGCGGCCTGTCGATGACCATTTCGGGTTTTGCGCCAATCCATGCCACCGCCAAGGGCTACAGCCAGGCCGACGTCGCCTTGCTGCTTTCGGCAATGCCGGTCGGCACGCTGATCCTGCAGATTCCGCTCGGCTGGATTTCCGACCGCACCGACCGGCGCTTTGTGCTGATCGCGGCGTCGGCGCTTGCCGCCGCGGCGGGCCTGTTTGCCCTCGGTTTCGACGGTGGCGCGCTGGCGGCGCTGCTCGTCATCTACGTCGTCTGGGACGGCGCCTCGGAATCGATCTACTCTCTGGCCAGCGCCCATGCCGGCGACCGCGCCGGCAAGGACGATATGGTGGCGCTGTCGAGCTCGCTCTTGTTTGCCTGGTCGCTGTCCGGCTTCGTCGTGCCCGGCATTGTGACCGGGCTTTCCGCCATCTACGGCACGCAGGCCTTCATCTATGTGGCAATCATCATTGCCGCCGCCTATTGCCTGTTCGTTCTTTGGCGGGTCGTCATGGTGCGGCCGGTGCCCGCCACCGAGACCGGCAGTTTCGCGCCGATGACGGCGCAGGCGCCGTTGCCCGTCGATCTCGCCTTCGCGCCCGAAGGTCAGCGCGGGCGCGGAGAGCTTTGAACGCCCTCCAGCTGGTTTCAAATGCTTTATTGCCGTGTGGCTGAGGCATCGGGCTGCGGCGCTTTCGGCGCCGGCGCCGGGACCGAAAGGCCCTCGGCATCGAACGCCTGCTTGACATTCTTGGTGAGGTCGATCTGGGCGGCGAAGAAGTCGGCGGCTGCCGTCCAGTAGCGCAAGGTGATGGTGACGGTGCTATCGCCGACGGTTGCGACAAAGGCGATCGGCGCCGGCTGCCGCCTGACACGCCGGTCGGCGGCGGCAACGCCAAGCATGGTCTTTTGCGCGAAATCGATGTCGTTCCACGAGCCGATGCTGAGCGTGATGTCGCCGCGGCGCACGCCGTTGCGGGTGAAATTGCGGACCGGCTGGTTCCACAGGGTCGAGTTGGGTGCAAGCACGTAGACGCCCTCGACCGTTCTCAGCGTAGTGGCAAACAGCCCGATCTCCTCGACAGTACCGGATATGGCGCCGACTTCGACATATTCCCCGATGCGGAACGGCCGCAGCGCCAGGAGCATGATACCGGCGGCAATGTTCTGCAGCGTGCCTTGCAGCGCCAGGCCGATGGCCAGGCCGGCAGCACCGATAGCGGCAATGATCGAAGCCGTCTGCACGCCGAACTGGCCGAGAACCATGATCACGACCAGTCCCAGGATGGCGTAGCGGACGACCTGCGAGAAGAAATGGCGGAGCGTTTCGTCGAAACCGTGAACGTGGCCGAGGCCGGCGTAGATCGAACGCTCGGCGAGGCCGGCGACGATGTAGCCGATGACCAGCAGGATGACGGCGCCGACCGCCGAAAGCGAGTAGGAGACGATCAGCGTACTGAGTTGCGCAAGGCCGGATTGAACAGTGAGGAGAGCGTTCTGGGGATCGATCGGCATGTCGGGATTCCGGTTCGTGGATGAGCCGATAACCGCTGCGGGGCGAGGCGGTTCCGAATTTCTCGCCCGGAAAGCCCGATATTCGGCCGCTGCCGGGCGCCTGCTTGCGAGCGGTGTCTTGAAACTGCAACCTAACTCTGCCTATCTAAGCAGTGTCACCTGATTTCATAGGTGATTTGGTTGTTCTTGCTGCGAAAGGAAATACACTGAGAACAGCACTTCGGAAGAAGGCCGACATCGTGCCTTCGCCGGCCGGGATCAGCGTAAACGACGCCGTGTCCCGCGCCATCAAGACAGTCCTTGCCAGTCTGGAAGACTCCAAGGCCGAAAACATCGTCTCAATCGACATTCAGGGGAAATCGAGCCTCGGCGACTACATGGTCGTCGCATCGGGTCGATCGCACCGTCATGTCTCGGCTGTTGCCGATCATCTCCTCAAGGCGCTCAAGGATGCCGGGCTCGGCACGGCGCGCGTCGAGGGGCTGGCTGGCGCCGACTGGGTCCTGATCGATTCGGGCGACATCATCGTCCATGTCTTCCGTCCCGAGGTCCGCGACTTCTACAATCTCGAAAAGATGTGGCAGGCGCCTGATCTCGAGGAGGAGACCCTCCACTGAGCCGTATTCGTCTTGATGCATGTCGTTGTCCGACATGCATCAGCGGCTCTTCGAGGCAAGGATGAAGATTACCGTTCATGCCGTGGGCCGAATGAAAGCCGGCCCCGAGAAGCAGTTGGCCGATCGCTATTTCGAGCGTTTTGCCAAGAGCGGTCCTGCCGTAGGCCTCGAATTCGCCGGGATCGTCGAGATTGCCGAAGGCCGCGCGCAGACGGCCAATGAGCGCCGGCGCGAGGAAGGCCTGAAGCTGCAGACGCACTTGCAGCCGGGCACGGCGCTGATGCTGCTGGATGAGCGCGGCAAGAACCTTTCCTCCGAGGATTTCGCCGGCCGCATAGGTTCGCTGCGCGATGGCGGGCGCAAGGCGCTGGTGATTGCCATTGGCGGCGCCGACGGCCATGACCAGTCGCTGCGCGACCTGGCTGATCTGACGGTGTCGCTCGGCGCGCTGACCTGGCCGCATCAGCTGGTCCGCGTGATGCTGGGCGAGCAGCTTTACAGGGCGGCCACGATCCTTTCCGGCCACCCCTACCATCGTTCATGAAGTCGGCTTGGTCGGCGAATTGATGCCAGCCGCCCGGATTTTTGCCCCAATGCTCATCGACAGTTTGGGCGCATGGGGTTTGCGGATGGCGGCCGGGGCTCGAACATGGTTGATGGTTCGTTAACGAAGCCGCGCATAGAGTTAGGCTTCAATGTCTGAAGACTGGAAATCACGAACGGGCTCCTGGCGCGTACGCTACGGCATCGCCGTGGCGACGATCGCGCTTTCGCTCGGCGTCGCGCGGGCCGAGAACACGCTCGACCTGGCGCCCGACCCGGACCAGAGCCGCGCCGAATACGAAAAAGTATCGAAAGAGATCACGCTGTCGTCCGAGCGGCTGGCCAAGCTCGCCGCCGACATAGCAGCGGTCAAGAAGGACCACGCCTCGATCACCGCGGCGCTGATCCAGTCGGCGATGACCGAGCAGAAGCTCGGCCAGGACATCGAGGACATTGGCGGCAAGCTGGAAGGGCTGAAGGCGCAGGAGCAGAAGATCCGCGCCTCACTGGCCGCCAGACGCGACGTTCTGGCCGAAGTGCTCGGCGCGCTGCAGCGCATGGGGCTCAATCCGCCGCCGGCGATCCTGGTCAAGCCGGAGGACGCATTGTCGTCGGTGCGCAGCGCCATCCTGCTCGGTGCCGTGGTGCCGGAACTGCGCCAGCAGACCGACATGTTGCTGGCCGATCTCAAGGAGCAGTCGCGGGTGACGGCCTCGATCGAGGCCGAGCGGGCGCGGCTGACGGCAGCGGTCGGCGAGCAGGCGGCGGAAAAAAAGCGGCTCGGCATGCTGCTCGAAGCCAAGCAGAAGCTCGCCGCCGATACGCAAACCGCGCTGGCCGCCGAAAAGCAGCGATCCGCGACGCTGGCGGCCAAGGCCGGCAGCCTGAAAGAACTGATCGCATCGCTCGAGGCCGACAGGGCCCGCAAGGCGGCGGATGCGGCCAAGGCAGCCGAGCAAAAGACCGCGGACGCCGACAAGGGCCCGGCATCGGCTGCGGCGCCGACGGAATTGGCCTCGCTGCCGGTGCCGGAGAGCAACAGGCTCACCGCTGCCGCGCCGTTTTCCGCGCTTCAAGGGCAGATCGCGCTGCCGGTCACCGGCAGGATCAAGCGGCGCTTCGGGGCCAACGACGGTAACGGCGCGGTGATGCTCGGTGACATGGTTGCGACACAATCGGGAGCCATCGTCACAGCGCCGGCGGATGGAAATGTGCTTTATGCGGGGCCTTTCCGCTCTTACGGTCAACTCTTGATCCTGAATGCGGGTGACGGCTATCATGTCGTCCTGGCGGGGATGAGCAGAATCAGCGTCGCGTCTGGCCAGTCGGTGCTCGCAGGTGAGCCGGTCGGCGCGATGGGAGAGGCCCGGGTGGCGAGCACCTCGGCATCGAAGAATGGAAATGCCACGCCGGAGCTCTATGTCGAGTTCCGCAAGGATGGAAAACCCGTCGATCCGGCCCCATGGTGGGCGGACCGTTTTTCTGGAAGGACGTGAATGATGCGGAAACTGTCGCTTCTGTTTGCCGGTGCGCTAATGGGTGCATCGGCGATGAGCCTGGTCTATGGCGCGCCCGGCTCGACGGCGAAGGCTGCGGGCTCCGAGACCTATAAGCAACTGGCGATCTTCGGCGACATCTTCGAACGGGTGCGGGCGAATTATGTGACACCGCCCGACGACAAGTCGCTGGTTGAAAATGCCATCAACGGCATGCTGTCCTCGCTCGACCCGCACTCCTCCTACATGAACGCCGAAGAAGCGCAGGACATGCGCGTGCAGACCAAGGGCGAGTTCGGCGGCCTCGGCATCGAGGTCACCATGGAGAACGATCTGGTCAAGGTAATCACGCCGATCGACGATACGCCGGCCGCCAAGGCAGGCGTGCTCGCCGGCGACTATATCGCCAAGATCGACGGCGAGGAGGTTCGCGGCCTGACCCTCAACGACGCCGTCGAGAAGATGCGCGGGCTGGTCAATACGCCGATCAAGCTCACCATCCTGCGCCAGGGCGCCGACAAGCCGATCGAACTGACCGTCGTGCGCGATATCATCAAGGTCAAGGCGGTCAAGTTCCGGGTCGAAAACGACATCGGTTACATGAAGATCACCTCCTTTACCGAAAAAACCTATGACGACCTCGAGAATGCCATCGACACCATCAAGAAGCAGGTGCCGAATGACAAGCTCAAGGGCTACGTGCTCGACCTGCGCCTCAATCCGGGCGGTTTGCTCGACCAGGCGGTGAGCGTGTCGGATGCCTTCCTCGACCGTGGCGAGATCGTCTCGACGCGCGGCCGCGATCCGAAGGACGTCACCCGCTTCGACGCGCGGGCCGGCGACGACATCGGCGGCAAGCCGCTGATCGTGCTCGTCAACGGCGGCTCGGCCAGTGCCTCGGAAATCGTCGCCGGCGCGCTGCAGGATCTGCGCCGCGCCACAGTGGTCGGCACGCAGTCCTTCGGCAAGGGTTCGGTGCAGACCATCATCCCGCTTGGCGAGAACGGGGCGCTGCGGCTGACGACGGCGCTCTATTACACGCCGTCCGGCAAGTCGATCCAGGGCAAGGGTATCACGCCCGACATCAAGGTCGACCAGCCGCTGCCGGCGGAACTGCAGGGCAGGGACCTAACGCGCGGCGAATCCGACCTCAAGGGCCACATCAAGGGCGCCGACGAAGGCACGACCGGTTCGGGTTCGGCAGCCTATGTGCCGCCGGAACCGAAGGACGATTTGCAGCTCATCTTTGCCGAGCAGCTGCTGCGCGGCCAGAAGACCGATCCGGCGTTCCCGCCGAATCCGCAAAAGGCCGTGTTGAACCAGTAAGGACGGGCAAGCCGGGCCAAACAGGTCTGGCTGCCTGAGCGAAGCGATGCGATGCTGCCGGGGCCGCGAGGCTCCGGCAGTTTGATTCGGGGCTGCGGCCGGCATGTTGCGCGTCCAGTGAAGCAAGGGGACGCGCCGACATTTTGGATTTTGCGCCTCCGGAGAAGGTTTTACTTCGGGGATGCACGCCGGGGGTGCGGGCTTGGCTGATATCGGCAAGGACATAGAACGACCGCTCGGACAGGCGATCCGGCCGTCGCGCTCAGGCAGCGGGATCAGCGCCGGTGCGGTCGCGGCCGCACTTGTCGTGCTGTCCGTGGTCGGCGTTTCCAGCGCGATCGCCTTGCGCGACAAGCCGTTCCGGAGGCTGCAAGAAGTAGCCGTTTCGGCGCCAAAGACGCCGGCGGCGGCGGATACCGCCGTGGCGCCGGCCAAGGCGACGCCCGACGTGGCAGCGCCAAGCAACGCAAGTGGGGCCAATATAAGCGAGCCGAAGACGGGCGGTCCGCAGATCATCCATGTCCAGACCAAAGAGGGCGACGGTCCACCCGAGGCGGCCATCGTCATTCGCGACCCTTCGACGATCGGCCAGAACCTCAGGATCGCGCACATTCCCGACAAGGCCCTGATCGAGGCCAGCGAGACCGGTCCGCTGCCGATCCGCGCCGCCGACGGCCGGCGCCCATTCGATGTCTATGCGCGGCCGTGGTCCGGGGCTCGCGGCGCACGCGTGGCGCTCGTCATCGGCGGTCTTGCCGTGTCGCAGACCGGCACGCAGGCAGCCATCGCCAAGCTGCCGGCGGAAGTGACGCTGGCCTTCGCGCCGCAAGGCAACAGCATCAGCCGCTGGATGCAGGTGGCGCGGCAGAGCGGCCATGAGGTCATCATGCAGGTGCCGCTCGAGCCGTTCGACTATCCGAACGTCGACCCCGGCCGCAACACGCTGACCGTGGCTGCGACGCCGGACGAGAATTTGAAGAATTTACGCTGGGCGCTGTCGCGAACGACCAACTACACCGGCGTCATGAACTATATGGGCGCCCGCTTTTCGGCCGACGCGACGGCGATGGGGCCGCTGATGGCCGAGCTTGGCAAGCGTGGCCTGGCCTATGTCGACGACGGTTCGTCGGCGCGCAGCCTGGCACCCGAACTGGCGCTGAAGGACGGCGTACCGTTCGTCGGCGGCGATACGGCGATCGACGCGGTGCAGGACCGTGGCGCCATATTGAAGAAACTGGATGGGCTGGAAGCGACAGCGCGTGCGAAAGGGTTTGCCGTAGGCATCGGCTCGGCCTTCGACCTGACGGTGGATACCGTGTCTTCCTGGGTGACCGAGGCCAAGAAGCGCGGCATCGAGATCGTGCCGGTTTCGGCGGTGGCGATAGATCCGGAAAAAGGCTGAGATGGCAAAGAACAAGCTCGTTGACCCCGAGACGCTACCCTACCGGCCCTGCGTAGGGGTGATGGTCCTCAATGGCGACGGCCTGGTCTGGGTCGGCCGTCGCATTGCCGAGCCGGACAGCGAATTCGCTGGAACGACGCAGCTCTGGCAGATGCCGCAGGGCGGCATCGACAATGGCGAGGAGCCGCTGCCCGCGGCGGAGCGCGAGCTCTACGAAGAGACCGGCATGCGCTCGGTGTCGCTGCTGGCCGAGGCGCCGCACTGGATCAACTACGATCTGCCGGCGCATCTGGTCGGCGTCGCCTTCAAGGGACGATATCGCGGCCAGACGCAGAAATGGTTTGCCTTCCGTTTCCACGGCGACGAAAGCGAGATCGAGATCAATCCGCCGCCGGGTGGCCACAATGCGGAGTTCGACCGGTGGGCGTGGCGGCCGATGCTGGAATTGCCGGGTCTGATCGTGCCGTTCAAGCGCAAGGTCTACGAGGACGTGGTGGCAGCGTTCCGGCACCTGGTGGCGTAGCCGCCGGCCTTCCGCTAAAACAGGTCGGCATGAACGATATCTCCAGCAAATCTCTTCCGCTGACCGTCACCCTGGGCGAACCGATCAGCGAAGCCGCGGCGGGGGCGATCCTGACCATCGATCTCGGCGCCGTCCGTGAGAACTACCGGCGGCTGAAGGCGCGGCTGGACGGCGTCGGCTGTGCTGGAGTGGTCAAGGCCGACGGTTACGGGATTGGCGCGGCGCCGGTAGCCGCCGCACTGATGGCTGAGGGCTGTAATACTTTCTTTGTTGCGCATTTGGCCGGCGGCATCTTGCTGCGCAAGGCGCTCGGCTCAGACCCGGCCATTTATGTGCTGAACGGCATTCCGCCGGGTGCGGAAACGGAAGCGGTTGCGGCAGGGCTTTGCACCGTCGTCAACAGCGCCAGCCAACTCGCGGCATGGCGCGAGATGGCCGGGCGGGTGGGCCGTAAGTTGCCGGCCGCCGTCCAGGTCGACAGCGGCATGTCGCGGCTCGGCATGACGCCGTCCGAGGTGAAAGCCGTGGCGCACGATCCGCAGGCCTTCGACGGTGTCGAACTGACATTCATGATGAGCCATCTCGCCTGCGCCGACGAACCCGAGCAACCGGCCAACGAGCGGCAGCGGCTGGAATTCGAACGGCTGCGCCGGATGCTGCCGGAGGCGCCGGCTTCGCTTGCCAATTCATCGGGCATTTTTCTCGGGCAGCGCTATCACTACGACCTCGTCCGTCCGGGTGCCGCTCTCTATGGCATCAATCCGACGCCGGCGAAGGACAATCCGATGCTGCCGGTGGTGCGATTGCAAGCCAAGGTCATCCAGACGCGGATATTGGAGGCCGGCGCCGGTGTCGGCTACGGCCACACTTTCCATGCTAAGACCCCGCTTGCCGCGGCGACCATTTCGCTCGGCTATGGCGATGGCTGGCATCGACGCGCCGCTTCTGTCGCCTGGTTCGAAAATGTGCGGCTGCCCTTCGTCGGCCGGATTTCGATGGATACGATCATCCTCGACATTTCCGCACTGCCGCCCGGCAGGCTGCAGGCCGGCGACCTCGTCGAACTCATCGGGCCGTCGTCGCAGACGGTGGACCAAGTAGCCGGCCAGGCCGGCACCATCGGCTATGAGGTCTTGACCAGCCTCGGCCACCGTTTCCACCGGCGCTATGTGAATGGCTAGGACGCAAGCTTGTTGTCCTCACGCATGTCTTTTCCCTAAGCATCGGCACTTGGCTGACGCCACAGAATCCGGCAGACAGAAGGCGGCGATGATCCCGCTCTCGAATCCCGACGAGGTGCCGCCGCGGAGAACCAAACGATGAAGATCTTCGTGCTGGGCGGCGGCGTGGTCGGGGTCACCACCGCCTATTTTCTTGCCGAGGCCGGCCATCAGGTGACGGTGATCGATCGCCAGAAAGGCCCGGCGCTGGAAACCAGCTTTGCCAATGCCGGCGAGATCTCGCCCGGCTATGCCTCGCCCTGGGCCGGGCCCGGCGTTCCGCTGAAGGCCATCAAATGGCTTTTGATGAAGCACGGTCCACTGGTGGTGCGACCGGCCCTCGATCCGCATATGTGGATATGGCTGGTCAAGATGCTGCGCAATTGCACGGCTGAACGCTACGCGCTGAACAAGGCGCGCATGGTGCCGCTGGCCGAGTACAGTCGCGACACGCTGAAGGCGCTGCGCGAGGCGACCGGCATCGCCTACGACGAGCGCGCCAAGGGCACGCTGCAGCTCTTCCGAACGCAAAAGCAGCTCGACGGCGTCGGCGGCGATGTCGAGGTGCTGAAGACCTATGGCGTCCCCTACGAGGTCCTCGACCCCGACGGCTGCATTGCGGCCGAGCCTGGGCTGGCCGGCGTGCGCGAAAAATTCGTCGGTGGCCTGCGGTTGCCGGGCGACGAAACCGGCGACTGCAAGATGTTCACCGACAGGCTTGCCGAGCTTTGCGCGGCACGCGGCGTCACCTTCGAATACGACACGGAGATACGGCGCGTCGTCAAGAAGCGCGATCGCATCACCAATATCAGCACCAGCAAGGGCTGGATGGTCGCTGATGCCTATGTGATGGCGATGGGCAGCTATTCGGCGTGGTTCATGCGCATGCTGAAGCGGCCCATCCCGGTCTATCCGGTCAAGGGCTATTCGATCACCCTGCCGATCAAGGACGCCGCCGCCGCACCCGTCTCGACCGTGATGGACGAGAGCTACAAGGTAGCGATCACCCGGCTCGGCGACCGTATCCGGGTCGGCGGCACAGCGGAGATTTCCGGCTTCGACCTGCGGCTGCACGAATCGCGGCGGCGCACGCTCGAACATTCGGTCGGCGACCTGTTTCCGGGCAGCGGCGACATGCGGTCGGCGACCTTCTGGTGCGGGCTGCGGCCGATGACACCGGACGGGCCGCCGCTGATCGGCCGCACAGATTTCTCCAATCTCTATCTCAATACCGGCCATGGCACACTCGGCTGGACCATGGCCTGCGGCTCGGCCAAGGTTCTGGCCGACATCATCTCCAGCCGGGTGCCAGACATCGACGTCGGCGATCTCGGGCCGGGACGATACGCCAAGTAAGACCCCAGCAGCCTAAGACAGCCAGCGGCCGATAGGCTTCACGCGAACAAACCCCTGTCCCGTTCGACGGCCTTGGTGATGAAGCTCGAGACGATCTGGACGCGGCGCAGCGGCCTGACCGATTCATGATAGACCAGCCAGTAGGCGCGGCGGATGGGTGCGACGATATCGAGGGGCACCAGCTCCGGCATCGAGCGGGCAACGAAGGTGTGCAGTATGCCGATGCCGGCACCGGAACGCACCGCTTCGGCCTGGCCGAGCGCTGAGGAAATGGCGAAGCTGGTGCGCCAGTCGGCGCTGAATTCGGCCGCGTAGTCGAGCGAGGGACTGACGATCAGGTCCGGCACGTAGCCGATCAGCGTATGCTGGCCTAGCTCGGCGGCGGTTCCGGGCAGGCCATGCGTGTCGGCATAGGCCCGCGACGCGAACAGGCCGAGCGTGTAGTCGACCAGCTTTCCCGCCACCAGGCGGCCTTCCGTCGGCCGTTCGACGGTGATGGCAATGTCGGCCTCGCGCCGGGACAAAGAGAAGGAGCGTGGCACCGGCACGAGCTGGATGGTGAGCTCACGGTGTAGAGCGGTCAGCGCGCCGAGGCGCCTGGCCAAGAAGGCGACGCCAAAACCGTCCGGCGCGCCGATGCGCACGGTGCCCGAGACGTCGTCGCCTTCGCCTGAAACAGTCGAGCGCGCGGCGATCATGTCGCCCTCCATGCGTTCGGCGATCTCGAGGAAACGCTCGCCCGCCGGCGTCAGCTCGCTGCCGGTGGTAAGCCGGCGAAACAGTTTTGTCCTGAGCGCATCCTCGAGGGCGGCAATGCGGCGCGAGACGGTCGCGTGATTAAGCTCCAGCCGCCTGGCAGCGCCCAGGATCTGGCCGGCCCGCGCCACGGCAAGGAAGATGCGGGCATCATCCCAGTTCATCGGGATGGTCCGGATGATAACGATTACAGCAGCGCTCTACGGCGCCCCCCTCTGTCCTGCCGGGCATCTCCCCCACTTGGGGGGAGATCGGCCGGCCGCTCCGGCGGCGACTTTCTTGCAACGTTGCTGGTTGGCGAAAGCGGATATGACAGCCGATCTCCCCCCAAGTGGGGGAGATGTCCGGCAGGACAGAGGGGGGCGCGAAGAAACTCAATTTCTCAATCCCATGGCGTACACCGCACATCTCTACCATTTGCGCGATTTAATGCACAGGCACCGCTCGCACTCTATTTTCTGCACAACGGTTGCGTTTTCGCTCGCGTTGCCATCGCTCCCGCAAAGGCGGACAATGCCTCATCACGAACCAGGGAGAGAGATCATGATCGAATACGGTCATTTCATCGGCGGCAAGCGCGTCGCCGGAACCAGCGGCCGCAAGCAGGACGTCATGCAGCCGATGGATGGCACAGTGCGCGGCACGGTGGCGTTGGCGTCGCAGGCGGAATTGCGCGCGGCGGTCGAAAACGCCAAGGCGGCACAGCCTGGCTGGACGGCGACCAATCCGCAGCGGCGCGTACGCGTCCTGATGCGGTTTCTCGAGCTGGTCGCCAAGGAGTATGACGCGCTAGCCGAGATATTGGCGCGCGAACACGGCAAGACCATCGCCGACGCCAAGGGCGACATCCAGCGCGGCCTCGAAGTGGTCGAGGTCTGCATCGGTGCGCCGCATATGATGAAGGGCGAGTTCACCGATGGCGCCGGCCCCGGCATCGACGTCTATTCGATGCGCCAGCCGCTCGGCGTCGTCGCCGGCATCACGCCGTTCAATTTTCCGGCGATGATCCCGCTGTGGAAGATCGCGCCGGCCATCGCCTGCGGCAATGCCTTCATTCTCAAGCCGTCCGAGCGCGATCCGGGCGTGCCGATGCGGATTGCCGAACTGTTCATCGAGGCCGGCCTGCCTGCCGGCATCCTTAACGTCGTCAACGGCGACAAGGAAGTGGTCGACGCCATCCTCGACGATCCCGACATCAAGGCTATCGGATTCGTCGGCTCGACACCGATCGCCCAGTACATCTATTCGCGCGGCTGCGCGGCCGGCAAGCGCGTGCAGTGCTTCGGCGGCGCCAAGAATCACATGATCATCATGCCGGATGCCGACATGGACCAGACCGTCGACGCGCTGATCGGCGCCGGCTACGGCTCGGCCGGCGAGCGCTGCATGGCGATCTCGGTGGCCGTCCCGGTCGGCAACGACACCGCCAACCGGCTGATGGAAAGACTGGTGCCGCGCGTCGAGAGCCTGAAGGTCGGTCCGTCGACGGATTCTTCCGCCGATTTCGGCCCGCTGGTCACGGCGCAGGCGCTGGAGCGGGTCAAGGGTTATGTCGATATCGGAGTCAAGGAAGGTGCCAAGCTGGTCGTCGACGGCCGCGGCTTTTCCATGCAGGGCTACGAGAACGGCTACTACATGGGCGGCTGCCTGTTCGACAACGTGACCGCCGACATGCGCATCTACAAGGAAGAGATCTTCGGGCCGGTGCTGTCGGTGGTGCGCGCGCCAACCTACGAGAACGCCATCAAGCTCGCCAACGAGCACGAAATGGGCAATGGCGTCGCCATCTTCACCCGCGACGGCGATGCGGCGCGCGACTTCGCCTCACGGGTCCAGGTCGGCATGGTCGGCATCAATGTGCCGATCCCGGTGCCGATCGCCTACTACACCTTTGGCGGCTGGAAGGCGTCCTCCTTCGGTGACCTCAACCAGCACGGGCCGGACGCGTTCCGCTTCTACACCAAGACAAAGACGGTAACGTCGCGCTGGCCGTCCGGCGTGAAGGATGGCGCCGAGTTCGTCATCCCGACGATGAATTAGCCGGACGGTTCTCTGTCTGTGCGTCCTCGCCTTCGGCTTCGGGCGCGCGGGCGGCGTGAAGGATGGTGCCGAGTTCGTCATCCCGACGATGAATTAGCCGGACGGTTCTCTGTCTGTGCGTCCTTGCCTTCGGCTTCGGGCGCGCGGGCGGCGTGAAGGATGGTGCCGAGTTCGTCATCCCGACGATGAACTGATCCAAATCGCGGAAAGCAGACAAGGCCCGGGCACCAAGCTCGGGCCTTTTTGTCGCGGTCTTCATCGGCATGAACACTAATGTGATGGAACCAAGAAGGCAGCAATCTTCTTAGGTTGCAGTCCTGCCGCGAAGGACACGCTGGCAGATCAACCAACGGCGCTGGTGACGGCTCCGGGGGATATCGTCCGGCGCAAAGGAGGTGTCAGATGACACGTCTCATGGCGACTATAGCTTGCGCTGCGATGGCGCTTTCCGCCGTCCCGGCAATGGCTGCCGAGCAATGTGCGGCACGCGCCGATATGGTCAAGGCGCTCGGCGAGAAGTTTCATGAAAACCCTAGCGCGGTCGGCGTCGTCAATCCGAATGTGGTGCTTGAAGTCTTCGTTTCCGACAAAGGCACATGGACCATCCTCGCCAGCGACACAAAAGGTCAAAGCTGCGTGATTTCAGTCGGCGAAGGCTGGGAGAGCGCGATGACGATAGCGGCGCTGCCAGGCACCTGAAGTAGGCCTTTCCTATTCACCTGGCCGCAGCCTCGGCACGGTAGCCGGGCAGCGGCCTTATTCTCGGCGACCTTGAAACGGATCTCCCCGCGCCCGCTTAAGGCGCGCATCGCTTGCTATTTTTCGTGAGCGATACCATATATCGAACATAGCGAGAACATCCAGAATCGTTCCCGCTGACGGCAGACCGGAACACGGAAAGGAGCGACGCGATGATGACGTCGGAACCGGCCTGGATCGCTCCGGCAAAATGAGGCCGTCAATCACCTCCCTTTGCCGGATCGTGATGGCAAAGGAGGTGCCCTATGGCACGCAAATCGCTGTTAGGATGGGTGAAGACCGTAGCTTTTGCTGGCTTATTCGCGGTGGGTACGAATGCCGCAAGCGCCCAATATCAATACTGCGTTGAACATGGCGCCCTCGTCGCCCACCTGACTGAGAATTTCCAGGAAAAACAGTTTGCTCTCGGACTGATCGGTCAGGAGGCGGTCATGGAAGTTTTTGTCGCCGATAGCGGAAGCTGGACGGTCATCGTGACCGACGTCGCCGGCAGAAGCTGCATTGTCGCAGCCGGCGAAAATTGGGAAAGCGTAGAGGCCCTGCCCGGCCAAAACTCATGAGGGAGCGGGCGGCGTCAGCGCGTAGCCGCTGCCTCAGCGTGGCCGCGCAGCAGCGCCATCAGCCGCTTGGCGTCCTTGGCCGCGGCCTCTTCGTCGCCGGCGAGGATCGAGCGGATCAGCGCGACGTGGTGCTCGGCGGATTCGGCCAAGCCGGTGTCGGCCTTGTAGCGAAACCAGAAGCGGCGGCTGTGGGTTTGCAAGGGCGCCGCCAGGCGCGCGGCGAACGGGTTGTCGGCAGCCAGCGCCAGCGCTTCGTCGAGCGCCTTGTCGGCCTGGATGAAGTAAAACACATTTTCCGAAATCACCGCCTTTTGCATGGCAAGGGCAGCGTCATGAAACAGGTCGGCGGCCTCGCGGGTGACGAAGCGGGCGGCCGAGCGGGCAAGCACCACCTCGACGCCACGGCGGGCGTCGAGGACACGCAGCCAGTCGCCGGGGTGAAGCGGCGCGATGGCGATGCCGGCGCGCGGCCGGACCTCAAGCAGCCCCTCCCAGGCCAGCCGCTGGATCGCTTCGCGAACCGGGGTGCGGCCGAGGCCGAGCCTGTCGATCAGCGCCCCCTCGGTGATGAAGCTCGCCGGCGCCAGTTCGAGCGTTACGATCATGTGCTCGAGCCTGCGGTAGGCCTTCGCAGTTGCCGGCTCGGAGCCCGGGCTGTCATATACCAATGCGGCATCTCCTGATATATTGTTGATATATCATAGCGGATTCAATGTTGACAGCCGGCTTCTTAAGAAATATACGACTGATATATCAGATGGAGCGATCGACATGTGGGCCGGAGTCTTCCCCGCCGTTACGACCAAATTCACCGAGGACGACAGCCTCGACCACGCCGAGATGGAGCGCTGCTTTGCGCTGCAGATGGAGGCCGGCTGTGACGGCATCATCGTCTGCGGCTCGCTTGGCGAAGGCCCGATGCTGTCGCATGACGAGAAGATCGCGGTGCTGAAGACCGCGCAGAAGGTCGCCGGCAAGAAGCCGGTGCTGTTGACGGTCAACGAGGCCGGTACACGCGAGGCGGCGGCGATCGCGCGCCGCGCCGCCAAGGAAGGCGCCAATGGTTTGATGGTGGTGCCGAGCCCGATCTACCATACCAATGCCGAGGAGACGGTCGCGGCACTCAGCGCCGTCGCCGCGGCCGGTGATCTGCCGGTGATGATCTACTCCAACCGGCTTGCTTATCGCGTCGACGTCACTGTCGACCAGATGGAGGAGTTGGCGAAAGACCAGCGCTTCGTTGCCATCAAGGAGTCCTCCGACGACATCCGCCGCTCGACCGAGATCATCAACCGTCTCGGCGATCGCTACGACCTGTTCACCGGCGTCGATAATCTTGCCTTCGAGGCGCTGTCGGTCGGCGCCATCGGCTGGGTGGCGGGCCTGGTCACCGCGTTCCCGCGCGAGACCGTCGCGATCTACCAGCTGATGAGGCAGGGCCGCCGCGAGGAGGCATTGAAGATCTACCGCTGGTTCCGGCCGCTGCTCGACCTCGACGTCTCGACCTATCTGGTGCAGAACATCAAGCTCGCCGAAGTCTTGGCGATCAACACCAACGACCGCGTGCGCATGCCGCGCCAGCCATTGTCGGGCGAGCGGCGCAAGACAGTCGAAAAGATCGTCAGGGATGCGCTGGCGGTGCGGCCAGAGCTGCCGGCATTCTGATCCAGTCGCTTTGATGGCATTTGCAGATGTGCAGCGCGGCGCATGGCAATGAATGACAATGCTACGCTCGATGTCGCCATCATTGGTGGCGGCATTATCGGCATCTGTGCCGCCGCCTTTCTGGCCGAGGCGGGCCGAAACGTCACGATCTTCGATCGGACAGGGATATGCGAGGAGACCAGTTCCGGCAATGCCGCCGCCTTTGCCTTCTCCGACGTGCTGCCGCTGGCCCACAAGGGCATGATCAGGCAGTTGCCGAAATGGCTCGCCGACCCGCTCGGCCCGCTCAGCATTCCGCCCGCCTATCTGCCGAAGCTGCTGCCCTGGCTGGTCCGCTTCTGGCGTGCCGGCCGAAGCGACCGCTATGAAGCCGGCCTTGCCGCGCAGGCCGGGATGATGAAGCTCGCCGAGGCGGAATGGATGGGCTTGCTCGACCGTTCCGGCACACGGCCGATGCTGCACGAGGACGGCTCGCTCGAACTCTACGAAAGCGAGGCCGAGTTCAAGGCTTCGCTGCCCGGCTGGGCGGCACGGCAGCGCTTCGGCATCGGCTTCAGCCATGTCGAGGGTAGGGCTCTCACAGCCCTGCAGCCCGGCCTGTCGCCGCGCTTCGTCAAGGGAACGTTCGTGCCGGGGTGGAAAACCGTCGCCGATCCCAAGCTGCTTGGAAAGGCCTTGTGGGCCTATGCCGAGGGGTTGGGCGCCGGGTTCGAAAAGGCCCGGATCGAGCGTGTCGAGGCGGGACAGGACGGCGCGATCCTGACCGCGGCCGACGGCACGAGGCGACGGGCGAAGCACGTCGTCATTGCTGCCGGGGCCTGGTCGCATCTGCTGGCGAGACATCTCGGCGACGGCATCCCGCTGGAGACCGAGCGTGGCTACAACACGACGTTGCCGAAGACTGCCTTCGACGTAAGGCGGCAATTGATCTTTTCCGGGCATGGCTTCGTCATCACGCCGCTCGAGACGGGCTTGCGCGTTGGCGGCGCTGTCGAGCTCGGCGGCCTAGAGAGGCCGCCCAATTATGCGCGCTCGAAAGCGCTGCTCGAAAAGGCGCAGAAATTCCTGCCGGGGCTGGATCCGGCCAATGGCCGCGAATGGATGGGCTTCCGACCGTCGCTGCCGGATTCGCTGCCGGTGATCGGGCGGTCGCAACAAACGCCGTCGGTTGTGTATGGTTTCGGCCATGGTCACCTCGGCCTGACCCAGGCCGCGGCGACCGGGCGCTTGATCCGCGAACTTGTTCTCGGGCAGAGTCCATCGCTCGATCTCGGCCCGTTCAGCCCGCAACGGTTTTGAGTTCGAAGACATTCAGTTGGGAGCCGGCATGGCCAAGAATTCCTTCTTCTGCATAGACGGCCACACCTGCGGCAATCCGGTGCGGCTGGTCGCCGGCGGTGGGCCTTTGCTCAAGGGCTCGACGATGATGGAGCGGCGAGCGCATTTCCTGGCCGAATATGACTGGATTCGCACCGGCCTGATGTTCGAGCCGCGCGGCCATGACGTGATGTCCGGCTCGATCCTCTATCCACCGACGCGCGAGGATTGCGACATCGCCATCCTGTTCATCGAAACCTCGGGCTGCCTGCCGATGTGCGGCCATGGCACCATCGGCACGGTAACTTTTGCGGTCGAGCATGGGCTGATCAAGCCGAAGACACCGGGCGTGCTCAGGCTGGATACGCCGGCGGGCGTGGTCGTAGCCGAGTACAGCCAAGTCGGCGACTATGTCGAGGAGGTTCGCATTACCAATGTGCCGTCCTTCCTCTACGCCGAGGGACTGACGGTCGAGTGCCCCGGGCTCGGCGAAATCAGCGTCGATGTCGCCTATGGCGGCAATTTCTACGCCATCGTCGAACCGCAAAAGAACTATCGCGACATGGCCGAGCATTCGGCCGGCGACCTGATCGCCTGGAGCCCGGTGGTGCGGCAACGGCTCAACGAAAAATATACCTTCGTGCATCCGGAGAATCCCGGCATCAACAAGCTGTCGCACATATTGTGGACCGGCGCGCCGACCAACCCGCAAGCCGATGCCCGGAACGCCGTCTTCTATGGCGACAAGGCAATCGACCGGTCGCCCTGCGGCACCGGCACCTCGGCGCGCATGGCGCAGCTTCACGCCAAGGGCAAGCTTGGGGTTGGCGAGGACTTCGTCCATGAATCGATCATCGGGTCGCTGTTCAAGGGCAGGGTGGAGAAAGAGGTCACCGTCGCCGGCAACCCGGCAATCATTCCGTCGATCGGCGGCTGGGCGCGGATGACCGGATTGAACACGATCTTCATCGACGACCGCGACCCGTTCGCGCACGGCTTCGTCGTCAAATAGGGAAATTACTGACGCAAGGGAAAGAAAGAGAGCGCAAACGAATTGCGATCGATCACGCAACGATCCCGCTCATCAACTTATTTTGACGCCGATTTCTTCGAAATAGAGCGCATGCTGCGATTGAATCGTCAAAGACATTGCGTTAGGCCAATGGTAGGGTTCGCGATGGTCCAGGGGTCGGACGGGAACAAAACGGGCAATCGGACGGCGTGCGGCGAAAACACGCATAATGATCGAAAAATCACGTTGCAATCCGGGCTCGAAACTTTACGACTAGGGGAAATACGAAAAGGAATGCGTCTGCATGGGCGACATTCCAGGGGAGCCACGACAGCATGCAGTACTTTGTCCAGCAGCTTATCAATGGGCTGACGCTGGGATCGATCTATGGGCTGATAGCGATCGGCTATACGATGGTCTACGGCATCATCGGCATGATCAATTTCGCCCATGGCGACATTTTTATGATCGGCGCTTTCACCGCGCTCATCGTTTTCCTTATCCTCGGTGCATTGTTCTATTCGCTGCCGATCGTCATTGCGCTGCTGATCATGATGATCGTCGCGATGCTGCTGACCAGCCTGTATAACTGGACGATCGAGAAGGTGGCCTACCGGCCTTTGCGCGGTTCATTCCGGCTGGCGCCGCTGATCACCGCGATCGGCATGTCGATTGCGCTGTCCAATTTCGTCCAGGTGACGCAAGGGCCGCGCAACAAGCCGGTCCCGCCAATGGTGTCCAAGGTCTACAACATCGAAGGCATCAGCGTCTCGCTGAAGCAGATCATCATCGTCCTGGTCACCATAGTCCTGCTGGCGTTGTTCTGGTACCTGGTCAACAAGACTTCGCTCGGCCGGGCGCAGCGCGCCTGCGAGCAGGACCGCAAGATGGCCGCACTGCTTGGCATCGACGTCGACCGCACCATCTCGATCACCTTCATCATGGGCGCCGCCCTTGCCGCCGTCGCCGGCACTTTGTTCCTGATGTACTACGGTGTGGTGGTGTTTTCCGACGGCTTTACGCCCGGTGTGAAGGCATTTACTGCCGCGGTGCTCGGCGGCATCGGCTCACTGCCCGGCGCCGTGCTCGGCGGGCTGATGATTGGCTTCATCGAAAGCATGTGGTCGGCTTATTTCTCGATCGATTACAAGGACGTCGCCGCCTTCTCCATCCTGGCGATCGTACTGATCTTCCTGCCTTCCGGCATTCTCGGCCGGCCAGAAGTCGAAAAGGTCTGAGATCATGGCGGTTACCGTATCTCCGGAAAGCACCGTCGTCGCCACCCCGGTCCAGCGCGCTTTTCGCGAAGCGCTCTATGCCGGCGCCATCGCGCTCGGCCTGTTCGTCCTGTTCATCGGCCTGAAGACCGACCAGAACATTTCCAACGAACTGATCCTCGTGCAGCGCTGGGGCTTGCTCGCCGGCGTCGTGATCGCCACCATGGCCGGACGCTTCCTTTACGTCGCCTATGGCCAACCCTTCCTGGCGAACCAGAAGATCGTCGACGTCGCCACCGGCCTGCTGCCGGTCAGCCTGGCTTCGCGATTCTTCCGCCTTCCCGCGTTCATCGTGGCGCTCGCCGTCGCCGTCATTCTGCTCGCGCTCAGTGGCTTCCTGACCGAGGCCTTAGGGCCGGAAATTTCCGATTTTGTGCGGTTCCTGCGGGCGCTCGCAATCATCTATGCGCTGGCGTGGCTGATTTATCGTTTCCGGGCCTTCATTCATGCTCATTTCTCGGCATTGGGCATAACCGCACTGGCGCTCTACCCGATCGTCGTGGTGTTGGTGCTGGCGCTATATGCCGGGTCCATGGCGGTCGGTTTCCAGGGTTCGCTGAAGTATGTCGACAATTTCGGCATCCAGATCCTGATCTACGTGATGCTGGCCTGGGGGTTGAATATCGTTATTGGTTTGGCCGGCCTGCTCGACCTCGGCTATGTCGCCTTCTACGCCGTCGGTGCCTATGCTTATGCGCTGCTCGGCACGCATTTCGGCCTTTCCTTCTGGATCCTGCTGCCCGCCGCCGGCCTGATGGCCGCATTCTGGGGCGTGATGCTGGGCTTCCCTGTGCTGCGCCTGCGCGGTGACTATCTGGCGATCGTGACGCTCGCTTTCGGCGAGATCATAAGGCTGGTGATCATCAACTGGCGCGAAGTGACCAACGGCTCGGCCGGGATTTCCGGCATCCCGAAGGTCTCTTTCTTCGGCCTGATGTCGTTCAACGTCTCCGACCCGAACTACATCGCCAAGGTGCTCGGCATCGCGCAGTCCGGCGCCTACTACAAGATCTTCCTCTACTACCTGATCCTTGGACTCTGCCTGCTGACCGCCTTCGTCACGGTGAGGCTCAGGCGCCTGCCGGTCGGCCGCGCCTGGGAAGCGCTGCGCGAGGACGAGATCGCCTGCCGCTCGCTCGGCATCAACACCACCACCACCAAGCTCACGGCCTTTGCCACGGGCGCGATGTTCGGCGGCTTCGCCGGCTCGTTCTTCGCCGCGCGGCAAGGCTTCGTCAGCCCGGAATCCTTCGTCTTCCTGGAATCGGCGATCATCCTTGCCATCGTCGTGCTTGGCGGCATGGGCTCGCTGGTCGGCATTGCCGTCGCCGCCATGGTGATGATCGGCGGCACCGAAATCCTGCGCGAACTGGATTTCCTCAAGACCGGCCTGAGTTGGGGCAACATCAAGGTCATACCCGGGTTCGGCCCCGACTTTACGCCGGAGCTTTATCGCATGCTGTTGTTCGGCATGGCCATGGTCATCGTCATGCTGTGGAAGCCGCGTGGCTTCGTCGGCAGCCGCGAGCCGACAGCCTTCCTCAAGGTGCGCAGGGCGGTGTCCGGGTCCTTCACCAAGGAGGGACACGGCTGATGAATGCGAGCCCCTCCGTGAACGATGCCATCCTGCAGGTCGAGCATCTGTCGATGAAGTTCGGCGGTCTCATCGCCATCGGCGATTTGTCGTTCCAGGCCAAACGTGGCGAGATCACCGCGCTGATCGGTCCCAACGGCGCCGGCAAGACCACTGTGTTCAATTGCATCACCGGTTTCTACAAGCCGTCGGAAGGCATGATCACGCTCAACCGGCGCGACGGCTCGACCTTCCTGCTCGAACGCTTGCCGAACCATGAGATCCCGGCGCGTGCCAAGGTGGCGCGCACCTTCCAGAACATCCGCCTGTTCTCGGGCATGACGCTGCTGGAGAACCTTCTGGTCGCCCAGCACAACAAGCTGATGAAGGCGTCCGGCTATACTATTCTCGGCCTGTTCGGCTATAGCGGATACAGACAGGCTTCGGCGGAATCGGTTGAACTGGCCGAGCACTGGCTGGAGAAGGCCGATCTCGTCGACCGCGCCGACGATCCTGCCGGCGATCTGCCATATGGCGCGCAGCGACGGCTCGAAATTGCTCGCGCCATGTGCACCGGCCCTGAGCTTCTGTGCCTCGACGAGCCGGCTGCCGGCCTTAATCCGAAGGAATCGGCGGCACTCAATGCGCTGCTGATGGACATCAAGGACAACACCGGCACGTCGATCCTTTTGATCGAGCACGACATGGCGGTGGTCATGCAGATTTCAGACCATGTCGTCGTGCTCGAATACGGGCGCAAGATCTCCGACGGCAACCCGCAATCGGTACGCACCGACCCGCGCGTCATCGCCGCCTATCTCGGTGTCGAAGACGAGGAAGTCGAGACGGTGCTGACCGAGGTCGGTGACGAAGACGTCATCGAGCAACTGGATACCGGTCCGGATTATGCACACGGCCCGGGCACATCGTCTTCCTATCTCGCCGGACCGGTGGCCGATACGGTCGGCCATAGCGAGGGCGAACGCGTCACCGTGTCAAAGGGCGCTTCGAAAGCCGGGCAGATCGATGCAAGGTCGAGCGCTGCTGCAAAGTCCGGATCGGCCAAAGCCAAATCGGCCACGAAATCTTCCACGGCAAAGCCGGGCAAGGCTCCGGCGAAGCCGAAAACTCCCGGCACCTCTAATCGGCGCGGAGGGCGGAAATAATGGCCGGCACAACGCTGCTCGATATCAAGGGCGTCCAGACCTACTACGGCAACATCAGGGCGCTGAACGGCGTCGACGTCACCGTCAAACAGGGCGAGATCGTGGCGCTGATCGGCGCCAACGGCGCCGGCAAGTCGACACTGATGATGACCATCTTCGGTGCTCCGCGCGCTCGTGCCGGCACCATCACTTTCGCCGGCACCGATATCACCCAGATGCCGACCCACGAGATCGCGCGCATGCGTATCGCGCAGTCGCCGGAGGGCCGGCGCATCTTTCCGCGCATGACGGTGATGGAAAACCTGCAGATGGGCGCCAGCCTCGACGGTCTCAAGCATTACGACGAGGACGTCGAAAGGGTCTTCACGCTGTTCCCGCGGCTCAAGGAACGCGTCGGCCAACGAGGCGGCACACTTTCGGGCGGCGAGCAGCAGATGCTGTCGATCGGCCGCGCGCTGATGGCAAGGCCGAAGCTGCTCTTGCTGGATGAGCCGTCGCTAGGCCTGGCGCCGCTGATCGTCAAGCAGATCTTCGACGCCATTCGCGAGCTAAACCGCACGCAGGGACTGACCGTGTTCCTGGTCGAGCAGAACGCCTTCGGCGCACTGAAGCTCGCCACGCGCGGCTATGTCATGGTCAACGGCAATGTGACGATGAGCGGCACCGGCAAGGAACTGCTCGCCAATCCGGAAGTGCGCGCCGCCTATCTCGAGGGCGGCCATCACTGAGTTTCAGGAGTCTTCATCATGCAGGGCATTATGCAGGGCATTCTCTATGAGGAACCCTCGATCTGGCAGTTCTTTTTCGTCACCTGCCTGCTCGGTGGCTGGGCGGCCTGGATGACGGGCAAGGCGTGTGCCCAAACATGGCGCAGCTTCGCCCAGCTATTCGCCTATATGCTGGGGCTCGGCATCGGCGTAAGATTCATCCATCATGCGCTGTTCGGCGGAACGATGTTTTCGCTGCATTACTACGTGGTCGATACCATCGTGCTGATGATATTGGGCTTCATTGGCTACCAATACACGCGCACCAACCAGATGGTAACGCAGTATAATTGGCTTTACGAAAGAGCCTCTCTTTTGAGCTGGAAACCAAAAGGTTGACATTTATCATTAACGGCGTTTCAGGGATGAATCGGCGTGACAAGTGCCTGAAAATCGGCAAAGTACTCTTTCTGCGAGCAAGAGTGGGCATCGCATGAAAGCAACATCCACGCCCACTCGGTAAATGGGAGCGTTTCAATGAAAAAGTCACTTTTGTCCGCCGTCGCCCTGACCGCGCTTGTCGCGTTCAGCGGCAACGCGTGGGCTGACATCCTGATCGGCGTTGCCGGTCCGATCACCGGTCCGAACGCGGCGTTCGGTGCCCAACTTCAGAAGGGTGCCGAACAGGCAGTCGCCGATATCAATGCGGCGGGCGGCGTTCTTGGCCAGCAGCTCAAGCTTGAAGTCGGCGACGACGTCTCCGATCCCAAGCAAGGCATCTCGGTCGCCAACAAGTTCGTCGCCGACGGCGTCAAGTACGTCGATGGCCACTTCAACTCCGGCGTCTCGATCCCGGCCTCGGAAGTCTACGCCGAGAACGGCATCCTTGAGATCACCCCGGCCGCGACCAATCCGAAGTTGACCGAACGTGGCATGTGGAACACCTTCCGCACCTGCGGACGTGACGATCAGCAGGGCAAGGTCGCCGGCGACTATCTCGCCGCGAACTTCAAGGATGCCAAGATCGCTGTCATCCATGACAAGACGCCTTATGGCCAGGGCCTCGCCGACGAAACCAAGAAGGCGCTCGCAGCCAACGGCGTGACTGAGGCCATGTATGAAGGCATCAATGTCGGCGACAAGGATTTCTCGGCCCTCATCGCCAAGATGAAGGACGCGGGCGTCACGGTCGTCTACTATGGCGGCCTGCACACCGAAGCCGGCCTGATCATACGCCAGCTCGCCGACCAGGGCCTCAAGGCAACCTTCATGTCCGGCGACGGCATCGTGTCGAACGAATTGGCCTCCATCGCGGGCGACGCCGTCGAGGGCACGCTGATGACGTTCGCTCCGGATCCGCGCAAGAATCCGAACGCCAAGGAACTCGTCGAGAAGTTCCGTGCGGCCGGCTTCGAGCCCGAGGCCTACACCCTCTACTCCTACGCAGCGATGGAAATCATCGCGGCCGCCATTACCAAGACCGGTTCAGCCGATGACGCTCAGAAGGTAGCCGAGACCATCAAGTCGGCCGGCCCCTGGAAGACCGCGATCGGCGAGATCGGCTACGACGCGAAGGGCGATATCACCCGTCCGGACTACGTCATGTACACCTGGAAGAAGGGTGACGACGGCAAATACACCTATGTCGAGAACGCACCCGGCAAATAACCGGACGTTGCTACATGAAAATGCCCGGCGCCTCGCGCCGGGCATTTTTTATAGGAGTTTCCCGAAAGCCTGGATCGGAACTGCCCAGGCGTTCTCCGGACCGACACGCAATGTGTCAGCGTGACCGATCGAACTAAATCGGTTTAATCCCTCTTTTCGATTTTGTTTGCACTGCAGCATTTTCGCGCTAATCATGTCCGGCAGTTCCCTTCCCCGTCCGGAGCCCTGTCCTTGGCAATCTCGAAGATCCTTGTCGCCAACCGCTCCGAAATAGCCATCCGCGTCTTCCGCGCGGCCAATGAACTCGGCCTCAAAACCGTGGCGATCTGGGCAGAGGAGGACAAATACTCCCTGCATCGCTTCAAGGCCGACGAAAGCTACCAGGTCGGGCGCGGGCCGCATTTGACCAGGGATATGGGGCCGATCGAAAGCTATCTGTCGATCGAGGAGGTTATCCGCGTCGCCAGGCTTTCGGGCGCCGATGCCATCCATCCGGGTTACGGGCTGCTGTCGGAGAGCCCGGAATTCGCCGAGGCCTGTGCCAAGGCCGGCATCATCTTCATCGGACCAAAGCCCGATACGATGCGCCGGCTGGGCAACAAGGTCGCCGCCCGCAATCTCGCGATCGAAGTCGGCGTGCCGGTAATTCCCGCGACCGATCCCTTGCCGGACGACATGGCGGCGGTAAAGGAACTTGCCAAGACGATCGGCTACCCGGTGATGCTCAAGGCATCCTGGGGCGGCGGCGGCCGCGGCATGCGCGCCGTCCGCTCCGAGGCCGATCTCCCCCGCGAGGTGATGGAAGGCAAGCGTGAGGCAAAGGCGGCTTTCGGCAAGGACGAGGTCTATCTCGAAAAGCTGATCGAGCGCGCCCGCCATGTCGAGGTGCAGGTACTGGGCGACACGCATGGCAACGCCGTGCACCTGTTCGAGCGCGATTGTTCGATCCAGCGCCGCAACCAGAAAGTGGTCGAGCGGGCGCCGGCGCCGTATCTTGAAATGCCGCAGCGCGAGGAGCTTTGCGGCTATGCGCTGAGGATCGCGCGCGAAACCAGCTATATCGGCGCCGGCACGGTCGAGTTCCTCCAGGATGCCGACACCGGAAAATTCTACTTCATCGAGGTCAATCCGCGTATCCAGGTCGAGCACACCGTCACCGAACAGGTGACCGGCATCGACATCGTCAAGGCGCAGATCCATATCCTCGACGGCTTTGCCATCGGCACGGCGGAATCGGGCGTTCCGGCGCAGAAGGACATCAGGCTCAACGGTCACGCCCTGCAGTGCCGCATCACCACGGAAGATCCCGAGCATAATTTCATCCCCGACTACGGCCGCATCACCGCCTATCGCGGCGCCACCGGCTTCGGTATCCGCCTTGATGGCGGCACCGCCTATTCGGGGGCGGTCATCACCCGCTTCTACGATCCGCTGCTGGAAAAGGTAACGGCTTGGGCGCCGACGCCGGCCGAAACCATCGCCCGCATGAACCGGGCGCTGCGCGAATTCCGCATCCGCGGCGTGGCGACCAACCTCACCTTTCTCGAGGCGATCATCAATCACCCGAGCTTCGCCGACAATTCCTACACCACCAAGTTCATCGACACGACGCCGGAACTGTTCGCCAGCGTGAAACGGCAGGACCGCGCGACCAAGCTGCTCAACTATCTTGCCGACGTTTCGGTCAATGGTCATCCCGAGACGCGCGGCCGGCCGCAGCCAAAGGCCGATGCGGCGCCGCCGGTGGTGCCATATCTCAACGGCAATGTGCCGCACGGCAGCAAGCAGAAGCTCGACGTGCTCGGGCCGGAGAAATTCGCCGCGTGGATGCGCGAACAAAAAGAGGTGCTGGTCACCGACACGACAATGCGCGACGGGCATCAATCCTTGCTCGCGACGCGTGTGCGCACCTATGACATCGCCGGAATTGCCGGCACCTATGCGCGTGCTCTGCCGCAGCTTTTGTCCCTCGAATGCTGGGGCGGCGCCACATTCGACGTCGCCATGCGCTTTCTCACCGAAGACCCGTGGGAGCGGCTGTCGCTGGTGCGCGAGGCAGCACCCAACCTTCTGCTGCAGATGCTCCTGCGCGGCGCCAACGGCGTTGGCTATACCAACTATCCCGACAATGTCGTCCAGCATTTCGTCCGCCAGGCCGCTGCCGGCGGCATCGACCTGTTCCGGGTCTTCGATTGCCTGAATTGGGTCGACAACATGCGCGTCGCCATGGATGCGGTCGGCGCCGAGGGCAGACTGATCGAAGCGGCTATCTGTTATACCGGCGACATACTCGATCCGGCGCGGGCCAAATACGATCTGAAATACTATGTCGGCCTGGCCAGGGAATTGCAGGCGGCAGGCGCCCATATCATCGCCGTCAAGGATATGGCCGGGCTTTTGAAACCGGCGGCGGCCCGCGTGCTGTTCAAGGCACTGCGCGAGGCGACGGACCTGCCGATCCACTTCCACACCCACGACACATCCGGCCTGTCGGCGGCAACCGTGCTGGCGGCGGTGGAGAGCGGCGTCGACGCCATCGACGCGGCGATGGATTCGCTATCGGGCAACACCTCGCAGCCGTGCCTGGGTTCGATCGTCGAGGCGCTGAAAGGCACCGAGCGCGATCCGGGCCTCGACCCGCAATGGATCAGGAACATCTCGTTCTATTGGGAGGCGGTGCGCAATCAATACGCCGCCTTTGAAAGCGACCTGAAGGGGCCGGCATCGGAGGTCTATCTGCACGAAATGCCGGGCGGGCAGTTCACCAACCTCAAGGAACAGGCGCGCTCGCTCGGGTTGGAGACACGCTGGCACGAAGTGGCGCAGACGTATCACGACGTCAATCTGATGTTCGGCGATATCGTCAAGGTGACGCCGTCGTCCAAGGTCGTCGGCGACATGGCGCTGATGATGGTGAGCCAGGACCTGACCGTCGCCGATGTCGAGAATCCGGCGAGGGACATCGCCTTCCCGGATTCGGTGGTGTCGATGTTGCGCGGCGATCTCGGCCAGTCGCCGGGCGGCTGGCCAAAGCCATTGCAGAAGAAGGTGCTGAAGGGCGAAAAGCCGATCACGGTGCGGCCGGGCTCGCTGCTCAAACCGGCGGACCTCAAGGCCAGTCGCACGGAGGTCGAGGAAAAGCTCGAGCGCAAGCTCAGCGAGTTCGAGTTCGCGTCGTGGCTGATGTATCCGAAGGTGTTTTCGGATTTTGCCGCCGCGCAGGAGACCTACGGGCCGGTCAGCGTGCTGCCGACGCCGACCTATTTCTACGGCATGAAGCCGGAAGACGAGATTTTCGTCGATATCGAAAAAGGCAAGACGCTGGTGGTGCGCTGCCTTGCCCTGGGCGATGTCGACGAAAAGGGCATGGTCACCGTGTTCTTCGAGCTCAACGGCCAGCCGCGCCGCGTGAAGGTGCCGGACCGGGCGCATGGCGCGTCCGCTGCCAAGGCGCGGCGCAAGGCGGAGCCGGGCAACGAGGCGCATGTCGGCGCGCCGATGCCTGGCGTCGTCTCGGCGCTTGCGGTCGCTGCCGGTCAGGCGGTGAAGGCCGGCGACGTGCTGCTGTCGATCGAAGCGATGAAGATGGAAACGGCGTTGCATGCCGAACGCGACGGCACCATAGCCGAAGTGCTGGTCAAGGCCGGCGACCAGATCGATGCCAAGGATCTGCTGATCGCATTCGGGTAAGGTGTGCTGATATTCAGGTGATGCCGGCCTGCAAACGCCGGCTTCCTGCGCTTCCGGTGCTCACGTACTCAGGTACGCTCCGCTCCGGTTCTCGGCAGCCATCGTTTTCGGCTCGGCCTGACCTGAATCTCTACACACCTTAAGGCGTGCCCAACCCCTTCATGCCGCATCGATAGCACCTTGACCCGCCGCGCCCGGTCGGGCATCGAACCGCTGCAATTCGCCGCTCGGGTCCCCCCCGAGTCGCGGCGAGAAAACGACGCGGAGAGAAGAATATGGCCGACGACATCACCGAGACCAGCCAGACTGTTGCCGCCGGCCAGCTGCGCGCCTTCATCGAACGCATCGAGCGGCTCGAGGAAGAGAAGAAGACGATTGCCGACGACATCAAGGAAGTGTTCGCAGAGGCCAAGGGCACCGGCTTCGACACCAAGGCGATGCGGTCGATTATCCGGCTGCGCAAGAAGGACCAGGCCGAGCGGCAGGAAGAGGAATCCATTCTCGATCTGTACAAGGCCGCGCTTGGAATGGTGTAAGCCGGTAACAGCCTTGGGCGCCGGTTGCGGCGCCCCTCGACGGTTGGAACCATGAGCGAATTCGATTTTGGCGCCCGCCGCGCCTCTGAATTCCGCCAACGCAGCTTCTGGACGCTGTTCGCGGAACGGCATCCGGATGAAAGGGCTCTGCTGGCGAGGCGCGGACCGTGGTTCTGGCAGCGTGGGCTGCCCGATTTCGCATTGGTCATTTCAATGTATGTCGCGCCTGCGCACAATCATGTCGGCGTCTTCTTCGGCCGCAACGAGAAATTCGGTGCCACGCAAGCCTGGTCGCGGCTGAAGCCGTTCCAGCCGGCCATCGAAGACCGGCTGAAGCTCAGGCCAGAACAAAGTTGCGACGGCCTCGGCATCAATTCGATGTGGCGGGTGAATTGTTTTGCCGAGGACAATTGGCCGGCGATGACCGATTGGCTGGTGACGGAAGCCTCGCGTTTCGAGCGCGCGATTGCCGAAGTTCTGGGTCAGGAATAAAGCAGGGTTCCAGACGCAATCCTTGTGGAAGGGTTGCTCTGGTGAGCAGGGCGAGGGAGCCGGTGGATCGATGACGATCATGTCGCGCGTTGCCGCTTTCTTCCGCTCACGCTGGCTGGGCGGCGTGCCGCTCGATCGGCTGTTCTGGCGCGACCTGGTCATTGTCGGCACAGCGATCAACGTTGCGTCGTCGGTGGCGGCACTCATTCTGCTCGGGCTGAAGCTGCCGCTTGCGCTGGTCCTGGCGGTGCATTTCGCGCCGGTACCCTACAATATCTTCCTGACCTTTGCCGTTTGGCGAACTGCCGGAACATCGAGTGGCGTCAAGGCCTCGCTGATGACGCTTGGCGCCACATTGTGGCTGATCCTGGTGGTCGTGGCCTGACGATCAGGCGGCCGGCTCGAATTTGAGCGCCACGCCGTTGATGCAATAGCGCAGACCGGTCGGCGGCGGGCCGTCCTCGAAGACATGGCCGAGATGGCTGCCGCAGCGGGCACAATGGCACTCGGTGCGGACCATGCCGTAGCTGCGGTCGACGGTGGTCTCGACCGAGCCCGGCACGGGATCGTTGAAGCTCGGCCAACCGGTGCCGCTCTCGAATTTCAGCTTGGATTCAAACAAGGGCTGGTCGCAGCCGACGCAGGAGAAGGTGCCGGCGCGCTTCTCGTACAGCAGCGCGCAGCTTCCCGGCCGCTCGGTGCCGTGGTTGCGCATCACCGCATATTGCTCGGGCGTCAGCCGGGCGCGCCATTCGGCGTCGGTGCGGGTAACGGGGTAGGTGTGGCTGTCCATTTTTTCCTCTTAGCTTATGTCGCTATTTGGGTTGCCTTCCCAACTTCGCCTGAAATAGGCATTTGTTACGGCGTTTGCCCGTATTTCCAAGTCCTGCTGCGAAAAATTCCTCAGGCGATGGCCGCGAGATAGCGCGCAACCGATGATGAAAATGCCGCCTTTGCACCTCCGATGACGTTCTGGTTCCACCATGCGCCGTAGATATGGTCGAATGCGAAAGGCTCCAGCGCAGCCTTGATGCCGAGCACTTTCGTCGCGTTGAGCGGGATATAGTTCGGATAGCTGTACATGAAGCTGACATGACGGCGCGTCGGCGTCACCTGCAGTATGTCGCCGGCCAGGATGGCATTGCCGGTATCGCGCTTCCAGTGCAGCACCTGGCCACCGGCAAAGTGGCCGCCGCAGCGGATGAGCGTCAGCGACGGGTTTATGGCGCGCGTCTCGCCTTCCCAGCTGATGATCGCCGGATGCGGCCGCATGATCCATTGACGATCATCGGCGTGCAGATAAATCGGCACGCCGCCAAACGCCTCGCTCCATTCGACCATTGCCGAATAATAGTGGCAATGCGAAATGGCGATGGCGGCCAGGCCGCCCCGGCGGTTGATCTCCGCCACCGCCTCGTCGCTGACCATCGAGATGCAGTCCCACAGCACATTGCCGTGCGGCGTTTGCGCCAGCAACGCCCGCTGGCCGATGGCGAAGCGCGGCTCGATGCCGAAAGCGAGCGCGCCGGCATCATCCTTGATCACGACCCGATACCCGGCGGCGAGCTCTTCCGGCGTGGTCCAGGCCTGGCCCTCCCAGCGCACATATTGCCGCTCGTCCTCGCAGATCGGGCAATGTCGCGGCGACGTCGCTGTCGCCGCGAACTGGACACCGCATTGCAGGCAAAGGAAACAGGTCGACCGTCCTGTTTTGCGTGGATCCATTCAGTGCTTCCTTGAAAGTTGCTTCGTCGCGGCTTCGAGGCCGGCGAGCGTCAGCGGAAACATGCGGCCGCCAAAGATATCGCGGATCATGGCAATCGAATGGGTATAGCCCCAGTTCTTCTCGGCTTCGGGGTTGAGCCAAATGGCGTTCGGCCATTGCTGCAGCAGCCGGCCGAGCCAGACGGCGCCGGCCTCCTTGTTCCAGTGCTCGACCGAGCCGCCGGGTTGGGCAATCTCATAGGGGCTCATCGAGGCGTCGCCGACGACGATCACCTTGTAGTCGGGGCCATATTTATGGAGGAGATCGAAGGTCGGAATCACCTCGGCATGGCGGCGGCGATTGTCCTTCCACACCCCTTCGTAGAGGCAGTTGTGGAAGTAGAAATATTCGAGCTGGCGGAACTCGGCGCGGGCGGCCGAGAACAGCTCTTCGACACTCCTGATATGGTCGTCCATCGAGCCGCCGACATCGAAGAAAATCAGCAGCTTGACGGCATTGCGACGTTCGGGTTGTGTCTTAACGTCAAGATAACCGTGCTCGGCGGTGGCGTGGATGGTGCCGGGCAGGTCGAATTCCTCTTCGGCGCCTTCGCGCACCCAGCGGCGCAGGCGCTTCAGCGCGACCTTGATGTTGCGGGTGCCGAGTTCGACGGCGTCATCGAAATTCCTGAACTCGCGCCTGTCCCAGACTTTTACCGCGCGGCGGTTGCGGCTTTCGTGCTGGCCGATGCGCACGCCTTCGGGATTGTAGCCATAGGCGCCGAAGGGCGAGGTGCCGCCGGTGCCGATCCATTTCGAACCGCCCTGATGCCGGCCCTTTTGCTCCTCCAACCGCTTCTTCAGCGTCTCCATCAGCTTTTCGAAGCCGCCCAGCGCCTCGACCAGTTTCTTCTCCTCGTCGGTCAGGTGCTTTTCGGCGAGCCTCCGCAGCCATTCCTCCGGGATGTTTGCGACATCGACCGGGTCTTCGCCGGCCAGCGCCTCGACACCTTTAAAGATGTGCGAAAAGACCTGGTCGAAGCGGTCGATGTGGCGCTCGTCCTTCACCAGAGCGGCGCGGGCGAGATAGTAAAAGCCCTCGACATCATAGTCGACCAGCCCGGCTTCCAGCCCCTCCAGCAGCGACAGATATTCGCGGAGCGAGACTGGAACCCGCGCTGCCTTCAATTCGAGGAAGAAGGGGATGAACATCGTAGGACTTTATCTGTGACCTTCGATCTTCTCCCGTGCGGCGCTGGCGATGAAGGCGGAACGCGTCAGCCCACGCCGGCTAGCCTCCTCGTCGATCGCCGCTAGAAGGCCTGCGTCGAGCGACAGATTGGCCCGGACTGGTCGTCCGGAATCGATCAACACAGGGATCATCACCGCGGATTCACCAGCGGCACTGTCGAGTTCGCCCTGTTGGAGCAACTCCGCCACCGTATGGGGGACCGGCAAGGGCAAGCGTTTCGCCGTGCGTGCTTCGACCCATTCGCGCACGGCGGACGTGGCGTCAGCGATCGCCTCCTCGGGACTTGCGCCGCCACCGTGACATCCGGGAAGATCGGGCACCCGCACTCCCCAGACGTCATTTGCGCCGTCGAGAATTCCGACATAGTGCGTCATGATCGTCCTTAAATCCATCCAGCAAGCCGGGCGATCGACCGCGCGACACCCAGAGATTGTTCGCGATGCCGCGGCACGATGATCATGGTCTCCGGCCTCTCCGGATGCTCATACTTCTCATGCTTGCCGCCGCCTACGTTCACCCAGCCGTCACGTAAAAGCCTCGTGACGATCTTGCGCGTGTTGGTCTCGATCAGCGGCACGGGCAGTCCTGATCATGCGCAATATATTGCGCAACAGTAGCTATTTCAATCGTCGGCAGCCATCACATCAAATCATATTCGATGAAGCCCGTGCGCCGCGCCACGTGGTCGTAGAGCTTGCGCGCGGTGGTGTTGGTCTCGTGCGTCATCCAGTAGACGTTCTTGACGCCGATCTTGCCGGCTTCCTGCTTGACCGCTTCGATCAGGGCGGCGCCGACGCCCTTGCCGCGCACATCGGGATCGGCGAACAGGTCCTGCAGGTAGCAGTTGTTTATCTCCGACCAGCAGGAGCGATGGTAGAGATAGTGCGTCAGGCCGACGGCCTTGCCGTCGAGGGTGGCGATGAAACCTTTTGGCTCGAACTCGCCCGCCGTGAACAGCCGCTTCCAGGTGACGGCGTAAACCGTTTCCGGCAGCTTGGTTTCGTAGAAGGTGAGATAGGCGGTCCACAGACGCCGCCAGTCGGCATGGTCGGATTGCGCAAGCGGGCGGACGGTGATCTCGGTCATTTCGTTTCCCTCTGAACTCGGCCACCCGAAGCTGCCTCCTTGCCTGGCCAAGGGCAACGGTCCAGCACGGGGAAAGCGCTGTCCGGTAGCTTTGGTCGGCTTCCGGCCGACCCGCCCCTCACCCCTGCCGTCTCGCCATGAAGGCCAGGCGCTCGAACAGATGCACGTCCTGTTCGTTCTTCAGCAACGCGCCATGCAATTTCGGCAGCGCATTCTTCGGGTCGGCGCGCAGGTCTTCCGGCGCGATGTCGTCGGCGACGAGCAGGCGGATCCAGTCGAGTGCCTCGGAGGTCGACGGCTTCTTCTTGAGGCCCGGCACGTCACGGATCTCGTAGAACTGGGTCAGTGCTGCTCGCACGAGATTCTGCTTAATGCCGGGATAGTGCACGTCGACGATTTTGTGCAGCGTCTTGACGTCGGGAAAGCGGATGTAGTGGAAGAAGCAGCGGCGCAGGAAGGCGTCCGGCAATTCCTTCTCGTTGTTGGAGGTGATGATGACGATCGGCCTGACGATGGCGCGGATGGTCTCGCCGGTCTCGTAGACGAAGAACTCCATCCGATCCAGTTCCTGCAACAGATCGTTGGGGAATTCGATGTCGGCCTTGTCGATCTCGTCGATCAGAAGCACGACTTTCTTGCCGGCGGCAAAGGCATCCCATAATTTGCCGCGCTTGATGTAATTGCGGATGTCGTTGAAGCGCTCATCGCCGAGCTGGCTGTCGCGCAGCCGCGAGACGGCGTCATATTCATAGAGACCCTGCTGCGCCCGTGTCGTCGATTTGACGTGCCATTCGATCAGATCCAGGCCGAGAGCTGCCGCCACCTGGCGGGCAAGTTCGGTCTTGCCGGTGCCGGGCTCGCCCTTGACCAGCAACGGCCGCTCCAGCGCGATCGCCGCGTTGACTGCCACCATCAGATCCTTGTCGGCAACATAGGCTGCCGTGCCTTCGAAACGCATTTTTGCTCCCGGGTTCATCGCGCGACCCTAAGGACGCGGCCTTCGCTGTGCAAGGCGCCGCTGGCGAAGCGGGGATCTTGCGGGCGCTGACCTCGTCGAGGGGTTCTGCGTCGAATTAAGCGCCGAAACATGTCGTCTCTCTGGCGCTTGGTCTGCCGTCTGCCTATATTGGCGGGGACGGTCTGCGCTTCCCGGCAGGAGAACATTTTCCCCGGGGCCTTAATGATCCCTAGGGAGCTGTCCCTGGGAAGACCCGTGGGTTTTCTCATACGGCGCCCACCTACTTTGTAGGTTCCCGGGATCGCTCTCTCCACCGGTTGTGTGGATCGTCACCTATCGAAAAGGCCATATCTGAAGGCCATGTCTGGCGGATCTTGTCGTCGCGCCGCTTTGTGCGGTTCGCGCCGCTCCTCCAAAACGTCGCTCGTAAAACTCCATCCAAATCTGACCTTTTCTATCGTCGGCGCATGACATCCCCAAAAGACCGGAAAAAAAATCTCCGCAACCAAGCCCTCGGGCGCCGCGACGCGCTCGATCCGTTCTGGCGGGTGGAGGCAGCACTCGAAATGGCTGAGACGGCGCGCGACCGGATCACGGTCGAGCCGGGCCAGATCGTCTCAGGCTTCTGGCCGATGCGCTCGGAAGTCGACGTCCGGCCGCTGATGTTTGCCTTGCGCGAAAAGGGGGCAAGGCTCTGCCTGCCGGCCATCCTGGACAAGACCACCATCGTTTTTCGCGAGCTGGTACGCGGCGCGCCGATGATCGACATGGGCTTCGGCACCGTCGGGCCGCATGAGGAAGCCGAGGTGCTCGATCCCCAAACGATGCTGGTGCCGCTTGCCGCCTTCGATTCGCGCGGCCACCGCATCGGGTACGGCGCCGGCTATTACGACCGGGCGATCGCGCGGCTGGCCGACAAGGGGCAACAGCCGCGGCTGATCGGCATTGCCTTCGACTGCCAGGAGGTGGCCCTGGTGCCGGACGAGCCGCATGACATGATCATTCCGGAAATACTCACCGAGAGCGGGTTGCGCCGGTTCGCGCCGAAATTGTAGATAAGTTCCTGGACGCATGATCTTTTCCGAAAGTCATGCAGCTTTTTGCTTCGCTGACCTTCGGTTCGGGATCACGCTTATATGAGACTTCTCTTCCTCGGCGACATGGTCGGCAAGACAGGACGTACGGCGGTGTGGGAACAACTGCCCGGCCTGATCTCGGATTTCAAACTCGACTTCGTCATCGTCAATGGCGAGAACGCCGCCGGCGGCTTCGGCATCACCGAGGAGATTTTTCGCGAGACGATCTCGGCCGGCGCCGATGTCGTCACCACCGGCAACCATGTCTGGGACCAGCGCGATGCGCTGATTTTCGCACCGCGCGAAGAGCGCTTCCTGCGTCCGTCCAATTTCCCCAAGGGTACGCCGGGGCGCGGCTCAGGCGTTTACATCGCCAGGAACGGCGCGCGCGTGCTGGTCGCCAACATCATGGGCCGGGTGTTCATGCATCCCGAACTCGACGATCCGTTCCAGGCCGGCGAGCGCGAACTTGCCGCTTGTCCGCTTGGCGAGCAGGCCGATGCGATCGTCATCGATTTCCATGCCGAGGCGACCTCGGAAAAAATGTGCTTCGCCCATTTCGTCGATGGCCGTGCCAGCCTTGTTGTCGGTACCCATACGCATCAACCGACCGGCGATCACCAGATCCTCAATGGCGGCACCGGTTATATTTCCGATGCCGGCATGTGCGGCGATTACGATTCCTCGCTCGGCATGGACAAGGAGGAGCCGCTCAACCGGTTCTTGTCCAAGGTGCCGAAAGGCCGCTTCGAGGCGTCGACCGGACCGGCGACATTGTGCGGCGTTGGCGTCGACATTTCCGACCGTAGCGGCCTGACCGAACGGATCGCGCCGTTTCGCCGCGGCCCGCGGCTGGAGGAAACGGCCCCATCCTTCTGGTCGTGACATTGATATGGACGCTTGCAATACCCAATTGCCGGCGAAACTGCTCTAGATCGTAGAGGGGACGACCTCCATGCAGCTAGTCGAATTCCTGGCGCCGCATTTCGCCTTTGTCTCCGACCCGACGGCATGGGTCGCGCTGCTGACGCTGATCGTGCTGGAGGTCGTGCTCGGCATCGACAATCTGATCTTCATCTCGATCCTGACCAACAAATTGCCGGTAGCGCAGCGAGCCCGCGCCCGGCGGCTCGGCATCTCCGCCGCGCTGGTGATGCGGCTGATCCTGCTGGCCACCATCTCGATCATCGTCCAGCTGACGACGCCGATATTCACCGCCTTCGGCCATGGCTTTTCATGGCGCGACCTGATCCTGATCGCCGGCGGCCTGTTCCTCGTCTGGAAGGCGACCAAGGAGATCCACCACACGGTCGATCTCGATGATCACCAGGACACTATGATGGGCGAGACATTGCAGCTGTCGCTGGCCGGCGCCATTTTTCAGATATTGCTGCTCGACCTCGTCTTCTCGATCGACTCGATCATCACCGCGGTCGGCATGACCGACGAAATCGCGATCATGTACATCGCGGTGATCGTGGCGGTGAGCGTGATGATGCTGGCGGCCGGGCCGCTGGCTGATTTCATCGCCAGGAATCCCAGCATCGTCATGCTGGCCCTCGGCTTCCTGCTGATGATCGGCATGACGCTGATCGCCGACGGCATGGGTTACCATGTGCCGAAAGGCTACATCTACGCCGCCATGGGCTTTTCGGCACTGGTCGAAGGGCTCAACATGCTGGCGCGGCGGCGGAAGAAGGCAAAGGGCGGCGGGCACTGAGTAGGGTATGTGAATGGTTCACATTGATGATAGAATGACTCGATGAGCAGGAACGATCTCAGCCAGGATCAGCGCGACCAGCTCGCCAAGCTGGCTGAATTGCCCGACAGCGAAATCGATACTTTCGACATTCCGGAAGCTCCGCTCTCTGGCGATCCTTCGCGCCCCCCTCTGTCCTGCCGGACATCTCCCCCACAAGGGGGGAGATCGGCAGCTTCGAAGGCAGAGGTGACGGCCAATCTCCCTCCTTGTGGGGGAGATGCCCGGTAGGGCAGAGGGGGCGCTGTCCCGCCGACATTTCACAACTTCGGCACCGCGCAGCGCTTGGAAGGCTCGCCAAAGGAGTCAAATTCCCCGTGTAGAAGAGCTAATTTGCCGGCACGCCCTTCGGATGGCGGTCGCCGATCAGGCCAAGCGTCAGGCCTTGCTCCAGCCACGCCTTGGCGCCGGCGAGCACCAGCGCAAAACCGCCGGTCGAATCGATCGCCTGCTTGACCTGCTCGTCGGGGCTGCCGGCAAAGCCGAAATTGCGGACCTCGACAAAGGTCATGCCGCCGGGCATTTCGGCGAAAGTCCACACTACCGTGGTCGGCGGATCGCTCCATTGCATGACGATCTTCTTGTTTTCGACGATCTCACTGACATTGACCGTCGTCGAGACGCCGTACATGCGCCATTCCCAACGGATTTCGTTGCCGCTGTCCAACCTGTCGCTGCCATGGGTGAACCAGAACTTCGTCGTGATCGCCGGATCGACGAAGGCTTCGAATACGTCGGCGACCGGCCGCCTTATCAGCATGCCGGCTTCGGCGGTCGGTGTTTCACGGATTTCCATATCGTCCTCCTTTCCACGGCGCCGCCCTGTTCACCAGGCATCGGGCTCGCGCACCAGGTGAATGATGTTGGCCGGGTTGGTGATCCAGCCGCCGCGGAAGCCTTCACCCAGTGCCTCGATGGCGTCGCAACGCACGACGCCGGCCTGGGCGAGATGCTCCGCAGCGGCCGGAAAATCATCGGTGAACAGCTCGAGCCAGATCTCGGCCTGGCTCAGCATCGGTGCTTCGTCGATCCACAGCCGATTGGGACCGAGTTCGAAGCCGACGGCCGGCGCCTTGGCCGTGAATGGCTTCAGGCCGACGACGTCGCGATAGAAGGCGATCGTCGCCTGGTATTGATGCGGCGGGACTTTCATGGCGATGTTAATGCCGCCGGTGATCTTCGGGGTCATTTGCTGGCTCCATTGCCGTGTTCAGGTTCGATTGGCTGGTTCGGTCCAGAACCTGCTATGCCAAATTGATCTGCCAGGAGACTCCGAACCTGTCGTTGAGCCACGCAAACCGGCGGCTGAAACCATAATTGTCCAGCGGCATCAGAAATTTGCCGTCCTTGGCCAGCGCCTCGACAATGCCGTTCAGCTCTGCCTCCGTGGAGCAATCCACATACAGCGAGACCAACGGCGTGAACGTGAAGGCATGGTGCACGGGGCTGTTGTAGACCATCACTTCCAGACCGCTTATGGACACGCGCGCCAGCTTGACCGTTCCTTCCGGGCCGTCTTCGCCGGAGCCGTAACGTGTGACGTCAAGAACGCTGCTGTCGGGGATTGTCTCGCAATAGAAGGTCATTGCCTCTTCGGCCTTGCCCTCGAACATCAGAAATGGCGTCACTTGCTTCATCGCAGGCCTCCGTCATCTTGGTGGCTTTTCAGATGTTGTTCTCGTTGGCCGGCTCGCCCTTCATCTCGCTGCGGTAATAGCCGTCGCGCAAATTGATGCCGTATTCGACATAGGCCTTCATGCAGGCCAGCATCTGCGACCAGCCCTCGCAATTGAGGTAGGACTTCTTCAGGCCGACCGCGTCCTCGTGCCAGCCGGTTTCGGCGATGGTGACGAAGGTGCCGCCATCGTCGAGCGGCTCGAAATTCATCTCGATGCGGGTCTTGTAGGCTGGCTTGCCGTCGGCGCCGGTGGCATCCCAGCGCAGCACGATGCGGCTGTCTTTCTTCACCACGTCGACCTCGACCGGGACCTTGCCCCACCAGACGACGCCGGCGCCCGCCACTAGAGGGGCGCTGGCGCCGCCGATCGTGGTGAAGTAGCCGCTGAGCTTCTTCGGATTGACGACCGCATCGAAGACTTCGGCGACCGGTTTGCCGATGCGGCCAGAAACCCTGAATCCGAGAGACATATCCACAGCTCCTTTCTTGAACGGGTCAACGATATGTTATAGAAATATAACATGTCAAGCCAATCGCGGGACGATAATGTTTTCAAGGCGCTGGCGCATCCGCGCCGGCGTGCGTTGCTGGACCAGCTGAAGGATGCGCCGCAGACCACCGGCATGTTGTGCGATGCCTTCCCAGACATGGACCGCTGCACGGTCATGCTGCATCTGAAGGTGCTGGAGGAGGCCGACCTGGTGGTGGCGCGGCGCGAGGGCCGCGAACGCTGGAACCATCTCAACGCGCTGCCGATCAAGCACATCCACGACCGCTGGATCAGCCAATATGCCACGCACGCGATCAGCATCCTCGACCGGCTGAAATCCGATCTTGAGGGGTGAAAGGTTGCCGAAGCCTGCCGATTTTCGGGTCTTGAAACCCTTGCGTGCCGGCAGCAATGGCGCGGCTGGACGAAGTGAGCCGATTTATCTATAAGCCGGCCATTCCGACAGAGAGCGCCGTCCGTCCGTCAGGACGCAGCAGGACGTTCTGAAATTTTGAATTCGAGCATTTTGCAAGATGCCGGGTGGTTCACCAGGCGGCAGATGCTCTAGCCGAGAAGACGACAGGGGTGCCATGGCTGGCCATTCACAGTTCAAGAACATCATGCACCGCAAGGGCCGCCAGGATGCGGTGCGGTCGAAAATGTTTTCCAAGCTGGCGCGCGAAATCACCGTCGCCGCCAAGAGCGGCACGCCCGATCCATCGATGAACCCGCGCCTGCGCCTTGCGGTGCAGAATGCCAAGGCGGTGTCGATGCCGAAGGACAATATCCAACGCGCCATCAACAAGGCGTCGATGGGCGATGCCGAGACCTACGAAGCCGTGCGCTACGAGGGTTACGGGCCAGGCGGTGTCGCGCTGATCGTCGAGGCGCTGACCGACAACCGCAACCGCTCGGCGTCGAATGTGCGTGCCGCCTTCACCAAGGCCGGCGGGGCGATGGGCGAGACCGGCTCGGTTTCGTTCATGTGGGACCGCGTCGGCGAGATCTACTATCCGGCATCGGCCGGCAGCGCCGAGAAGGTGATGGACGCAGCGATCGAGGCCGGCGCCGACGATGTCCAGTCGGACGAGGAAGGCCACACGATCTATTGCGCCTTCGAGAATCTCGGCGAAGTGTCGAAGGCGCTGGAAGGCGCACTCGGCGAGGCTGAATCGGTGAAACCGATCTGGAAGCCGCAGACCAATATCGCGGTCGACGAGGAGCGGGCACAATCGCTGATGAAGCTGGTCGCGACGCTCGAAGACGACGACGACGTGCAGAGCGTCTACGCCAATTTCGAGGTCGACGAGGAGACCTTGGCGAAGCTCAGCGCGGCATGAACGAACAGGCGCCCACCGTCCGCATCACCTATTGCACCCAGTGCCAATGGCTGCTCAGGGCCGGCTGGATGGCGCAGGAGCTGTTGTCCACCTTCGGCACCGATCTCGGCGAAGTGACGCTGGTGCCCGGCACCGGCGGCATCTTCACCATTTCCTGCAATGACACGCTGGTCTGGGACCGCAAGCGTGACGGCGGTTTTCCCGACGCCGCAAAACTCAAGCAACTGGTTCGCGATGTCATCGATCCGGATCGCGATCTCGGCCATGCCGACCGCAAGGGCCATAAGTCGAAGGACCCTGCCTGACGGCCTTTTACACTTCCGTCCTGCATTCACCGCCATGCGAAGATGAAGCAGCCCAGCGCCACGATAGCGGTGACGGTGCGGACATGGTTCCACATCACCCAGTCCCTGAGATAAGTGGCCCATACCGCGGCGCCGTTGGCGCTTGCCGGATCGACTGCGGCCAGGGCGTTGTTGAGCGGTACGTTGAACATCATCGTCACGATCGGGTTGCCGACGAGGTAGATCAGGGCGCCGGCGAGGAGCCAGAATGCACCCGGTTGGCTCCAGCCGATAAGAGCGCCGGCTGCAAGGACAAGACAGACCAGCCCGGTGCCGAAAAGCGCGGTCATGAATGTCGGCGTAATCACGGTGATGTTGATCGAATTCATGGCGGCGATGCCGCCTCCGGCAGGCAAGCGGGCGAGCGCCGGCATGATAAAGTTGGAGAAGGCGAAGAAAACGCCGCCGACAACGCCTGAGCCAATGGCAGCGACGAAGGTGAGGGTGGGAAGCAGTTTCATGATCATGTCAGTTCCTCCAGATGCCCGTGGCGGCAGTTTCGGTTGCGTAGGCGGAAAAGTCTTTTGGGGCGCGGCCGAGCACGCGCTGGACGCCGTCGGTCAGCGACTCGTTCCGGCCGTCGAGCACTTCGGTGAACAGCTCGTTAAGCAGCCAGGCGAACTCGGCCGGCAATCCGTGCTCGGCGATGGCGACGGTGAACTCGGCATGTGAAATCTGCTTGAAGGGAATGTCGCGGCCGGCGGCCCTGCCGATCTCGGCGACCGCGTCGGCGAAGCTCAGCAGCCGCGGCCCGGTCAGCTCGTAGAGCTCTCCGACATGGCCTGGCTCGGTCAGCGCGACGAAGGCGGCATCGGCGATGTCGTCGGCATCGACGAATGGCTCGCCGACATTGCTGACCGGCAAGGCCACTTCGCCTTCCAGCAAGGACTCGACGAGAAAACCTTCGCTGAAATTCTGCGAGAACCAGGCGCAGCGCAGGATCGTCCAGTCAGCGCCCGAGGCTTTCAGCGTCTCTTCGGCGCGCTGGGCTTCGGTCTCGCCGCGGCCTGACAGCAGCACCAGCCGGGTGACACCGTTGGCCAAGGCGAGCCGGGCGAAGGCGTCGACGACTTCGGCGGCGCCCGGCACGGCAATGTCGGGGTAGTAGCTGATGTAGACGGCACTCACTCCTTGCAAGGCCGGGCCCCAGGTCGCCGGAATTTCCCAGTCGAAGCTTGGGCTGCCGGAGCGCGAACCGATCCGCACCGGCGTGCCATGCGCGGTCAGCCGCTCGGCAAGGCGGCGGCCGGTTTTTCCGGTGCCGCCGAGTATCAGAATTGGTTTCGATGTCGTGTCAGTCATTTCGGTTTCCTCCGTTTTCCAAATGTGAGTAATCCTCACATTTGCAAAACGTGATAAACCCTCGTATTTTGCGAGTCAAGCCAATTTGTTGATTGTTCGTCTGGAGACAGTGATGGAAGGCTCTGCCGTATCGGATTCACAGGACGGCCAGATCCCATCGCCGCGTCGGGCGCCGAGCCAGCAGCGCAGCCGCGAGCGGGTCGAGCGCATGTTGGCCGCCGCCTCGGCGCTGATCGCCGAGCAAGGTAGCGATGCCATGCGCATGGGCGAGGTTGCAGAGAGGGCCTGCGTGTCGATCGGCTCGCTCTACCAGTTCTTCCCGGACAAGCGGGCGATCATCTGGGCGCTAGCCGAACGCTACACCGCCGAAAGCCAGGCCTGCATTGCGGCAGCACTGGCCGAGGTCAATGACGCCGAAGGCCTGCGCCGGGCATTTTCGGAACTGGTAGATATCTACTACGGAATGTTCCTGGCGGAGCCGGTGATGCGCGACATCTGGTCGGGCACGCAGGCCGACAAGGCGTTGCGCGAACTTGAGCTTGCCGACAGCCGGGCCAACGCCGAATTCCTTACTGCGGTGCTGAAGCGGTTGCGGCCGTCGGCCGATCCGGAAGCACTGGAAACGACGTCATTTCTCATCTGGCAGATGGGCGAGGCCGCAATGCGGCTGGCGATCTCGGTCGGGCGGCAGGAAGGCGACCGGCTGGTTGCGGCCTACAAGCGGATGGCGCTGAGGGAGTTGCTGGCCGAGTAAAGCTGTACGCTAGCGGCCGAAGTAATCCCGCAGCATTTCCGCACGTTCATCCTCCGTGCACATCGCCATTCGGCCGAGGTCGAGCAGGCCTCGATAAAGGGCGACAACAGCCAATGCGCAGTTAATGGTCTCGTCATCCGCCGAAAGTGCCAGATCCCGCAAAGCCAACTGGAAAAGAGTCTGCCAGGCAATTTTGTAGTGCGGTTCGATCCAATCCGGAATTGACGGGTTTCGACCGTCGACCAGGCGAGCCTCTTCGATGGTGGCAGCCAGACCGTAGGCTCCCCAATAGGCGGGAGCGTGGCCTTCGGAGATGTGAGCGATTTCAACAACCGCTGCGTAAGATGCGTCTCCGACATCTCCCTGGTGATGCAACTCATTCCAGAGTTCATCCCAGATAGACTTGTTACCGTACTGAAGGGCGAGCGCTCGCAAGGCCGGTCGCGGATCATAAATGGTCTTGTACCCGCCCATGAGGTTGGAACATCGCTTATCTTCGAGAATAGACATGTCGCCCTCCCTGGCGGATGCGTTCCGCCGCGCATTTAAGGTCAAGAAAAAACCCGCCTCAAGGGCGGGTTTTTTCTGATGCGAAAGGCCTGCGGCTTAGAGGCCGAAACCTTCGAAGCGCTTCTTGAACTTCGACAGGCGGCCACCGCGGTCGAGCAGGGTCTGCTGGCCGCCGGTCCAGGCCGGGTGGGTGGTCGGGTCGATATCGAGGTTCATCGTATCGCCTTCCTTGCCCCAGGTCGAACGGGTCATGTATTCGGTGCCGTCGGTCATGACGACCTTGATGGTGTGATAGTCGGGATGGATGTCGGTCTTCATGGGTCTGTTCCTGGCTTGCCGGGCGCTGCCGACGGGCTGAAGCCTGCGTCGATGCGCCCCTTTTTAAAACTCGAAGCCGCAGCTATTGAGGAGCCACGGCTTCTAAAACGGTCGGCGAGCCTATACATCAGCCGGAATTGAATCACAAGGCCGTGGCAAGCGCATATTGATGGCGCAAACCTCAAAGGGCCAAAGGAAACGGTCATGGCGAACATCAGCGGCGATGCAGACGAGCGCAGGCGCTCGCTGAGGCCGCTGCAGCGCCTGTTTCCCTACATCACCCATTACCGCAAGATGGTCATCGGCGCGGTCGTCTCGCTGGCCATCGCGGCGGCGACGACGCTGGCGCTGCCGCTGGCCGTGCGGCGGATGATCGACCACGGCTTTTCCGCTTCCGATTCCAGCTTCATTGCCGAATATTTCGCCATGCTGGTGGTGATGGCGGCCGTTCTGGCGGCGGCGTCGGCCAGCCGCTACTATTTCGTCATCACGCTCGGCGAGCGCGTCGTTGCCGATATCCGCCGCGATGTCTTTGCCCACGTCACCACGCTGTCGCCCTCCTTCTTCGACACGGCCCAGTCGGGCGAGATCGTCTCGCGGCTCGCTGCCGACACGACACAGGTCAAATCCGCCGTCGGTGCCACCGCCTCGGTGGCGCTGCGCAACGTCATCCTCGGCCTCGGCGCTGTGGCGATGATGGTCTTCACCAGCCCAAAACTGTCCGGCCTGGTCATCGCGGCCATTCCGCTAATCGTGCTGCCGCTGGTCGCCTTCGGCCGCTCGGTGCGGCGCAAGTCACGGCTGGCGCAGGATACACTGGCCAATGCCACCGCCTATGCCAGCGAGCAGATCGGCGCGGTGCGCACGCTGCAGGCCTTCACCAACGAGAAGCTTGTAACCAGGTATTTTTCATCCGCCGTGGAAGCAGCCTTCGAAGCGGCGCGGGCCTCGATCTTTGCCCGCTCCTTTCTCACCTTCTTCGCCATCTTCATGATCTTTTCGTCGGTCGTGGCGGTGCTGTGGTTCGGTTCGCGCGACGTGCTCGACGGCACCCTGTCGCCGGGCACGCTTGGCCAATTCCTGCTCTATTCGGTGTTCGCCGCAGGCGCGCTCGGCGCCTTGTCGGAGGTCTGGGGCGAACTGTCCCAGGCAGCGGGCGCTGCCGAACGGCTGACCGAGATCCTGGCCGAGAAACCCGCGATCCAGGCGCCCGCCGATCCGAAGCCGCTGCCGGCAAAGGCGAGAGGCGCGATCAGCTTCGACGATGTTTCCTTCTCCTATCCGGCCCGGCCCGACCGCGCCGCCGTCCATGGCCTGAGCTTTCAGGTCAAACCCGGTGAGACGCTGGCGATCGTCGGGCCATCCGGCGCCGGCAAGAGTACCGTGTTTTCGCTGCTTCTACGCTTCTACGATCCTGAAGCCGGCAGGATCGTCATCGACGGGATCGATCTGCGCGAGGCCGATCCGGCCGCGATCCGCGCGCGCATCGCCATCGTGCCGCAGGACGTCACCATCTTTGCCGCAAGCGCGCGCGACAATATCGGCTTTGGCCGGCCTGGCGCCAGCCAGGCCGAGATCGAGGCGGCGGCGAAGGACGCGCTTGCCGACGAGTTCATCCTAAAACTCGAAAAGGGCTATGATAGCCAGGTCGGTGAGCGCGGGGTGACGCTGTCGGGCGGCCAGCGCCAGCGCGTCGCGATCGCCCGCGCCATTTTGCGCGATGCGCCCATCCTGCTGCTCGATGAGGCGACCTCGGCGCTAGATGCCGAAAGCGAGACGCTGGTGCAGACGGCGCTGGACCGGCTGATGAAGGGCCGCACCACGATCGTCATCGCGCATCGGCTGGCAACCGTGCTGAAGGCCGATCGCATCCTGGTCATGGATGGCGGCCGCATCGTCGAGGAAGGCACGCATCAGAGCCTGGTCGCCAAGGGCGGTATCTATGCGCGGCTGGCCAAGCTGCAATTTGAGACCGGGGCGAATGCTTTCAGGGGCGCGGCGGAGTAGCATCGCTACGGAGTCGAAGCCTGTTCCATCCCGATCTCATCGGGGGTTGGGCTTCATCTTCTTGTTTGACGGTGATCTTTTCCGAAGACCGGCATGATCTGCCCGCGGCCGCCGAGATTCTTCAGCTACCGAAAGCTCGGCGTTTGCCGCGTCGATAGGCGATGAACAGGGGAACGCCGACAAGCAACGACAACAAAAGCATGCTGGCGACGGTCTGTCGCTGCTCCCTTGCCGGATCGCTGAGCTGCACATCGGCAGGCGGCTCTTCATAGGTAAAATCGTACTGCCAGCGAATTTGGTCTGCGACCTCATCGACGGTTTTCAGATAATCGGCAATCGCCTTCGCCGGCACTTCAGTTGCCAGCGTCTGAAAGTTCCATTCAACTTGAAATTCGGTGGGCGTGTTGGACCAGGACGCCTTGAGAGACAGATAGGGCGTCACGACGTTTTTCATCGACTCGCCGGAAAATCTCGCCTTGAGGTTGCGCACGGTCACCTTGTGGCGGCGGTAGAGCTGGGGGCCGAGGGAGACGGGCCCGGTTCGGTCGACGATTGTCGGGGTTGGAAAAGAGTTGTTGCCGAGATCGGCCGCGCGGATCGGGAAATTCTTTGCCAGATCGTTGGCCGCCAGCGCCTCCGCCGGCAAGCGATAACTTTCCTTCACGCTCACTATGTTGCCGTCGCGGCGATCCACGATTTCCGGCTTGGCGATGGTTTGGATGCCCGGATATTGCTTGTTGTAATATTTCAGGTAAGCGTCCGACACCTCGCTCAGCGACCGGCTGGCGAAATTGCCGCGCATCCAATCGGCATCGGCATCCTCATATGTCGAGAAGACGGTCAGCACGAGGGGATCGCCCGGTTTCGGCGGAAAGTCGAATTCCTCGGCGATCTGGATCGATGGGCTGGTGAGTACAGGGCTCGGCATCTTCTCCAACCCGCCGGTGCTGGAAAGCGGCAGCGCGAAGCCGTAGTCCGGCTGTGCGAGATTGTGCGCCCTGCCACCCTGAAGATAGTTCGTGGCGTCCAGCCAATATGTCTTTGCTCCGATCCTTGCCTTGACGATGGCATGGTCGAAATCGCGAAGCGCCGGCAGATGCTGGTCCAGGGCCCGTCCCTCGTCGAGATCGGCCAAGGCGACCTCGGCAGCAATGCCAAGCCGCACAAGCGACGAAACCAGCAGCAGGGCCTTGTCCTTGCAGTCACCGAACCCGCTCAGGATGACCGTCGCGGGATCACGCGGAACGTAGGAACCGGCACCCATCGACAGGCTTACATAGCGGATCTGGTCCTGCACCAACCGCATTGCCTCGACCATCCGGTCTTCGGGCACCGGATGCCGCAGAGCGATGTCGTCGAGCTTTGCGGCAAAAGCCGAGGGAAAAACGGTCGCTGGCTTGTAATAGGGCGCAACAGCATCGACCACACTTTGCCAATTCGCGGTAGACGCGACATCGATGGAGCCCCAGCCCGGATAGGTCACGGGCAGGTTATCCTCGACATTGACCGGTTTCGGGTTTGAGATTTCCCACAGATAGGTGGTGTCTGGCCCAGTCGAGGAGATTGAGGGCTTGAGTCGGGTCCCCCTGGTCTTGATCTCGAGCGGCTGGCCCGAAGGCCAAATGATGCTTGTACGGATAAGCGCTACCGGTTCTTCCCATTCGGTGGAGAAATTCTTGAAGAAAAGATCCTTGCCGACCAGCGGTGTTACTTCGTAGGTCGACCCGTAATCGACGATGTCGCCGGCGCGCACGTCATCGATGTTGACATGTGCTGTCAGCCAGCCGTCGAAGACGCCTTTCTCGGCGTCTCTTTCCCTGCGGAAGATGTCGAATTCGACGCCTTCCAGCCGGTCCAGAACGGCACCATCGCGGATGATGTGAAGATGGTTGAGCGTGACCTTGTGCCGGGACGGATCGAACTGCAGATCGATGCTCGCGCCACGATCCAGGCCGGGACGGTCGACGATCTTATAGACGGTGCGCGAGTACTCGATGTAGCCGCCGGCACGATGCTTGATCTGGTCGTCCGAGAGCAGCCATGAAACGCCATTCTTGATTTGATCCGATCGGGCGGGATCGGCAGCCGGAATATCAAGCTGCTCTACCCAGCTTTCTGCCGGACCCTTGAGAACCATGTCGTCGGACATGGCCGGAGAACTCAGGCCGATCAATAAGATGAAAAATACCAAGCGGGGCCAGAAAGACTTCATCCTATGAAAACTGTAACAGATAGACATCTACGCTCGCCCAACTTGGAAGAACTCCTTTTTCAGAGGCTTTCTCACCAAAGTAAAGGCCAGTTTCGCGGATTTCTGCGGTCACGCGGCAAGAACCGGGAATAGATGAAGCGCCTCAGTTCCCGTACCGCTTCTTCAGATGGTCGGTGAAATGCACGGCATTGAGCTTTTCGCCGGTGGCGCGTTCGAGCAGTTCCGGTGTCGACCAGCGCGAGCCTTGCGACCAGATCCTTTTGCGGCGCCAGTCGTTGATCGCGGCGAAATCTCCCTTGGCGAGGTCTTCGTCGGCTGAAGGATGATCTCTGGTCAGCGCCGCCCATTGCTGCGCCGCCATCATGGCGCCGAGCGTGTAGGAGGGGAAATAGCCGAAGGCGGCACCCGGCCAGTGGACGTCCTGCATCGGACCATCAGCCGGATTGTCTGATGTCGACAGGCCTAGATAATCGCGCATCTTGGCATCCCAGGCCTCGGGCAGGTCGGCTGCCTCCAGCCGACCCGAGACAAGCTCCTGCTCCAGCTCGTAGCGCAGGATGACATGCAGCGGACAGGTGACCTCGTCGGCATCGACGCGGATCAGGCCGCGCTCGACCCGGTGCACATGCGGCAGGATGTCGTCGATTGTCCAGCTCTCGCCGAGGTGCCTTTCGACCACCGGCAGCGCCCAGCGCCAGAATTCTGGATTGCGGCCGATCTGCTTTTCGACGAACAGGCTCTGGCTTTCATGCACCGCCATGCCGCGCGCTTTGCCGAGCGGCCAGTGCGCCCACGCCTTCGGCAGGTTCTGCTCGTACAGCGCATGGCCGGTCTCGTGCAGCACGCCCATCAGCGCCGACAGGAAATCCGAAGTCTTGTAGCGCGTGGTGATGCGCACGTCGCTCGGCACCCCGCCGCAGAACGGATGGTGCGAAACCGACAGCGAGCCGTGGGTGAGGTCGAACCCGACTGCCGCCATCATGGCGAGGCCAAGCTCGCGCTGCTTGTCCAGGGGGTAGCTGCCGGAAAGCGGCTTCAGCGGATGTTTCGCCAGCCGCTCTTCCTGCACGGCCAGTGCCTCCGGTACGAAGCCTTTCAGGAAGGTCTTCAACTCGGCAAACACAGGCGTGATGTCGGCGGTGCGATTGCCCGGGTCATATTGCTCCATCAGCGCGTCGTAAGGCTCGAGCCCGAGCACCTCGGCGCGAAGGGCTGCCTCCTCGCGGACCAGTGCCACGACGCCTTCCAGCGCCGGCAGGAAGCCGGCCCAGTCGTTCTTGGCTCGCAGGTCGCGCCAGAGCTGCTCGGAGCGCATGCGCGCGGTCGTCTGGCGCTCGACGAACTCGACCGGCAGGCAGGTCAGGTTGGTGTATTGCCGGCGGAATTCCCTGACCGCGGCCTGCTGCTCTTCGTTCAGCGCCTCCTGCTCGGCCGCCGCGATCCAGTCGGCAATCTCCGGCGCCGTTGCCCGGGCATGGTGCATGCCGGCAAGCGCCGACATTGCCTCCGCGCGCTTCTCGCCGCCGCCGACCGCCATATGGGTCGCCTCGTCGGCGCCGAGGATGGCGAGGGCGTGTTCCAGCGCTTCGAGCTTGTGGCCGAGGTCGTCGAGTTTTTGAAAGGACATTGTGGATTCCGCTGATTTGACGGCGGGAAAAGATACCAATGCAAAACTGTTGGCAACCCCGAAAGCCGTCCGCGAACGATGCATTGCCGCCAGCGCTGGCGCTGATTGCGCTGGCGTTGGGCTAGCGCATGATCCCTGAACCGAGCTGGAAAGGATCATGCGCAAAATCAATAGCCACAGCGCCGGGCACGGCGGCCGATTTCAGCCGCCTGGATAGTTTGGGCCATAGCCGTTCGGATAGTATCCGCCGTCGGCGCCGTTGCCGATGAGGAAGGCACTGCCGGTAGCAGCGCGCAGCTTTTGGCTGACATCGTCGAGCTGCGCCAGCAACTGCTGATATTGCGTGCTCGGCATCGTTCCATCGCGCGCGGCCCTCTGGGCGGCCCGATCGAGTTGAGCGACCTGCGTGCGCAGGTCACGTGCCTCACCCGGCTCGAGCTTGTTCGCCCGGATGGCGCCCAGGATACCCGTCTCCACGCTCTGGATCTGATTGATCAAGGCCGTCGCACGCGGGCCGGCGTAAGCGCCAGCAAACGGAACGGCGAGGAGAAGTGTGGCGAGCGTAGCAGTCCTGAGATTCATGGGAGCGAAGAAGCGCATGATTGCGTCTCCTTTACTGGGGAAGGCGGTGGTTGGGAGGGTCCTGCCTTCCGGCCGCGGGCCGTCAGGTTCCGTCGCGTCGCGATGTGGGAGGCATCGCCGGCGGTTCCCGGCCCCTTGCCAAAAGCTAGTGACGCGTCGCGGCGAATTGTAATCAAAAAAAGGTAATTTCTTCGGGGCTTGCCGGCGCCGCGCCGGTGCCCTAGATGGCCCCGCCGCTCCGGCCGGCCCCGATCCGGAGCATGGCGCAAGCCAAAGGCTTGCAGATCACCGCTCGGTCAGCTTCAACTCGATGCGGCGGTTCTTGTTGCGCGCCTCTTCGGTATCGGCGGGGTCGAGCGGCTGGAATTCGCCGAAGCCGGCCGCGACCAGCCGGTTGGCCGGCACGCCGTTCTCGATCAGGAACTTGACCACCGATGTCGAGCGCGCCGTCGACAATTCCCAATTGTCGCGATAGCGGCCGGTGCCGGAGAGCGGCTTGTTGTCGGTGTGGCCGTCGACGCGCAGCACCCAGTTGATCTCCGGCGGGATCTCCTTTTGCAATTCGATGATGGCATCGGCGAGCTTCTTCATCTCGACCTTGCCGGCATCGTTGATCACCTCGGAGCCGGTCGGGAAAAGCACTTCCGACTGGAAGACGAAGCGGTCGCCGACGATGCGGATGTTCTCGCGGTCGGCGAGAATTTCACGCAAGCGGCCGAAGAAATCGGAGCGGTAACGGTTCAGCTCCTGCACGCGTTGCGCCAGTGCGACGTTGAGGCGGCGGCCGAGATCGGCGATCTTGGTGTTGGATTCGCGGTCGCGCGTTTCGGACACGTCGAGCGCTTGTTCGAGCGCTGCGATCTGCTTGCGCAGCGCCGAAATCTGCTGGTTGAGGATCTCGACCTGGCTCAGCGCCTGCTGGCTGATCTGGCGCTGGCTGTCGAGTTCGCCGGAAAGGGCGGTGGCACGCTGGTTGGCGGCATCGCCGGCACCGGCGCCTTGCGCCAGCAATTGCTCGAGCCGGCTCTTTTCCGCCTCCGATGCGGACAGCGATGCCTGCAAATTGGCAAGGGTGTCTTCCTTGTCCTGCGTCGTCGAGCGCTCCAGCGCCAGAAGCTGGGTCAACTCGTTGATCTGCGAGTTGAGGCGGTTGAGCACCGTGTCCTTGCCGGAGATCTCGCGGCCGAGCAGGAACTGCGCCAGCACGAAAACCGTGAGCAGGAACATGATCGCCAACAGCAGCGTCGACAGCGCATCGACGAAGCCCGGCCAGTAATCGATGCGGCGGTCGGAGCGCCGGCCTCGTGCCAACGCCACGTCAATGCACTCCAGGCTTCTTCAAGGCGTCGGCGATCTTCTCCAGCGTATTGCGCATCGCCTTCTGCTCGTCCGACTGGGCCTCGACCCAGTCGCGCATGATCTGCTGTTCCGAGCGCATGTTCTTGACCAGGCCGGAAATGCCGTCGGCGAGATTGGCCATGGCGGTGGCGACGCGCGGATTGGAGCTGCCGCCATTCTCCTGCAGCGTGCGCAGCTTTTCCGACAACAGCCGGATTTCCTCGGAGGGTTCGGTCTTGACTGCGTCGGCAACGACGATGTCGGAGGAGAGGTCGGTGACCGAGGACAGCCAGTTCTCGAGTTCGGTATAGAAGCGCGTCTGGGCGCGGCCGGCCTGCAGGTCGAGGAAGCCGAGCACCAGCGAGCCGGAGAGGCCGAACAGCGAGGACGAGAAGGCGGTGCCCATGCCGGCCAACGGAGCGGAAAGCCCCTGCTTCAGGGATTCGAGCACGGCGGCGGCATCGCCGGTGCCGGGATCGAGCGACTCGATGGTTTCGCGGATCGAGCCGATCGTGTTGAGCAGGCCCCAGAAGGTGCCGAGCAGGCCGAGGAACACCAGCAGTCCGACAAGGTAGCGCGACGTGTCGCGGCTTTCGTCGAGGCGGGTGGCGATCGAATCCAGCATGGTGCGCATCGAACTGGTCGAGAAGGCAATCGTCGACGAGCGGCCGATCATCGCCTTCATCGGCGCCAGCAGCACCGGTTCGGTGGTTTCGGAACCGGCGCGGAACGAGTTGACCCAGCGCACCTCGCGGAACAGCCGGCCGACCTGGACGAAGGCCAGCAGGATGCCGACCGCCAGCACGCCGATGATCAGGCCGTTAAGGCCGGGATTGGTGACGAAGGCGGTCGAGATCTGGCGGGTCAGGATGGCGGCGATGAAGGCCACGATGAACAGAAAGATCACCATGGTCAGCAGAAACACCTGCGGGCTCGACAATTTGTGCGGATCGTAGATCAGAACGTCGGAGCGCCTGCCCATGCCGAAGGATCTGAGAAGAGTCATCCGTGCCCCGTTTCCGATGCCGTCGCCGCCGATCAATTTGTGTTTGCGACTCTAAACGGAATTGTGACGAAATTGAATGGCGCTTGGCAATATTGCCACTGTCCGCAACCAGAGGTCAAAGCCGGTTGATGACCAGGCAGTCGACCATGGCGGCCAGATGCAGGCCGGCGCCGGTGACGACAAAGCCATGCCACAGCGCATTGTGGAAGCGCAGGCCCTTCCAGGCGAAGAAGATCACGCCGCAGGAGTAGACGATGCCGCCGGCAACGATGAGCGCGATCGATGTCGCCGGCAGCGTCCGCACGAGCGGCTCCACCAGAACGATGCCGCTCCAGCCGATAGCCAGATAGAAGACGATCGCCAGTCGGTCGAAACGGCCGGGAAGAAAGACCTTGATGGCGATGCCGATCGCCGCGGCGGTCCAGACCAGGACGATCATCGAAACGGCCAGCGGCGAGCCGCCGAGCTGGGCCAGGAACGGCGTGTAGGTCGCAGCGATCAGCAGGTAGATCGCCGCATGGTCGAAGCGCCGCAATATCCATTTTGCCGGCGACGACACCGGCCAGACATTATAGGCCAGCGAAACCGACAGCACGGTGAGCAGCGAGACTACATAGAAGGCGGCGGCGACATATTCGCCGGGGCCGGTTCGATAGGCGGCCAGTGCCAGCAGCATCGAGCCGGCAGCGATCGCCAGCACGATGCCGACGGCGTGGACGATGCCGTCGGCGATGATCTCGGCGCGCGAGTAATGCCAGCGCCCCATGAAGGGAATGTCGAGCTGGGAGAGTTCGCTCTGGGATTGGGGTCGGCTGTTCGTCATCGATGATCCTGCGCCGCCTTATCTGGGCGGCCGCGGGACAGTATTTCAAGCTTTGGTTGCGGTTTTGCGACTGCGGCGCTTCAGCGCGGCGTGCCTCTATCAGCTGGCTGAGAGTGGCCTTTTTATAGTTTTCAACAGCGCGCGCTGGATGAGTTCGTTGCCGGCAACCAGTGAACCGGCGTTCAGCACATCCTGTCCCCCGGCGAAATCGGAGACGAAGCCGCCCGCCTCGCGGATCAGCAAAATGCCGGCGGCGACATCCCAGGCCGACAGGCCGGTTTCCCAGAACCCGTCCATGCGGCCGGCGGCGACGTAGGCGAGATCGAGCGAGGCGGAGCCGAGACGGCGGACGCCGGACACCTCGGCCATGACATTGCGCAATTCGATGAGGAAATTGCCGTGCTGGCCACGCCCGAGATGCGGCATGCCGCAGCCGATCACCGCATCGACCAGCTTGGTGCGGCCGGCGACGCGCAGCCGGCGGTCGTTCATGAAAGCGCCGCCGCCGCGCTCGGCGGTATAGAGCTCATCCATCGCCGGATTGTAGACGACGCCGGCGACGATCTGGCCCTGGCGCTCCAGCGCGATCGAAACGGCAAAGAGCGGAATTCCGTGCAGGAAATTGGTGGTGCCGTCGAGCGGGTCGACAATCCAGCGGTGCTGGCCGTCGTCGCCCTCGATCACGCCGCGTTCCTCCATCAGGAAGGCGTAGCCGGGCCGCGCCTTGGACAGTTCGGCAAAGACGATGTCTTCGGCCTTGCGGTCGGCCTGGCTGACATAGTCGCCCGGCCCCTTCATCGAGACCTGCAGGTTCTGCACTTCGCCGAAGTCACGCGACAGCGAGCGGCCGGCCTTCATTGCGGCCTGGACCATGACATTGAGGATCGCGGAACGCGCCATTGCTGTTCTTCCTGTCGCTGCGCCTATTTGCCTTGACGCATGATCTTATCCAAAAAGTCTGCAACTCTTTGGGATAACGCCCTAGTCGGCGCGGCGTACGTAAGTGATTTCGTTGGTATCGACGATGATGCGCTCGCCCGAGCCGATGAACGGCGGCACCAGCACGCGAATGCCGTTTTCGAGTATCGCCGGCTTGTAGGACGAGGCTGCCGTCTGGCCCTTCACAACCGGGTCGGCCTCGGTGATGGTCAGCGTCACCTGGTCGGGCAGCGAAATGCCGATCGGCCTTTCGTCATAGAGCTGGACCGTCACCATCATGCCGTCCTGCAGGAAGGCCGCGCGATCGCCGACGAACTCCTTTTGCAATTCGAGCTGCTCGTAGCTTTCGGTGTCCATGAATACCAGCGCGTCGCCCTGCTCGTAGAGGAAGGAAAAATCCTTCAGATCGAGCCGGATCTGCTCGACCGTCTCGGCCGAACGGAAGCGCTCGTTGAGCTTGGTGCCGTTGATCAGGTTCTTGAGCTCGACCTGGTTGTAGGCGCCGCCCTTGCCGGGCTTCACGGTATTGGTCCTGACCGCCACCCAAAGGCCGCCATCATGCTCGATGACATTGCCGGGACGGATTTCGTTGCCATTGATCTTGGCCATGGTGAGATGATCCGGAAATGAGATGATCGCCGCAAAGGGCGATTTGGCGCCTCCAAGACCACAAATCGCCAGCAGAGGCAAGGAGCGCCTTCCGATGAAGCGGGAGCGAGGCTGGCCCGGCAACGCGGCGTGGCGGCCTCAGTCTGTCCTGACAGTCGCGGTGACAGCCTCGGTCACCGCGTCGGCGACCTCTCTCAAAAGATGCAGGTGCGGCGAACGCAGCACGACAATTCGCAGCGACAGCTCGAGGCCGGGAGCGTCGACCAGGGCAATGCCCTGCGGCGGCTTTTCCCGCAGCAGCCGCCTGGGCAGCAGGCCAAGGCCTTGGCCTCGACGAACCCAGTCGATCTGCAGCGCGCTGTCCTGAATCTCGGCGCCGACTATCAACTTGTGGCCGCCCTCGGCAAGGGCAGCCGCCAGCCGCCGGCGCGCGTCGCAAGGTTCAGGGCTGAGGACCCAGGGCATGGTCTTAACGTCGGCCAGCCGGCCGGTGTTTTCCGCAGCGATGATGCCAAGGGGCTCGGTTCCGACAACGCCGTCGCCAGTGTTGGAATTGCCGCCATCCAGGATGAAGGCGAGGTCGAGCTGTCCGCGCTTGTGCTGGTCGGCCAGCTCAAGGCTCCAGCCGCTCTTCAGACGCAGCGAGACCTTCGGAAACCGCGCCACGGCATCAGCAATAGCGGCGGCCACGGCTTTGTCGCAAAGTCCATGCGCGAGGCCGAGCCGCAGCAGGCCCTCCGGCTCGTCGCCCTTGGCAAATGATCTCAGCGCGTCGACCGCGGCGAGAATGTCCTTGCCGCGTGCCAGCACCTCTAAGCCGGCCGGGGTCAGTCGCGACGGCTTTAGCCGGCGGTCGAGCAATTCCGTGCCGAGCATCTCCTCCAGCCGCTGGATCTGGCGGGTGACGGCCGGCTGCGTCAACGGCAGGCGTTGCGCCACCTTCTGAATCGAACCCTCCTCGGCAAAGAGGGCCAGTGTTTTCAGTTCTTCAAGCATGACGCACCCGAACATGTCATAGAAGCATAATTATCCTGAACATTATGAATTTGAAATCCGATGGATGGCAAGCGATTTTCCTCCGGCAGGACCCAGCCGGAAAGGAACGACGATGAAAGCGATCGAATTGCAGAGCCCGGGCGGCCTCGAGAACCTCAGAATGGTCGAGCGGCCGATGCCCGAGCCAGGGCGCCAGGAGATGATTGTGAAGGTGAAGGCGACGGCGCTGAACTACCGCGATGCCGAGATCGTCCGCGGCAGCTATCACACGAAGTTTGCATTGCCGCTGGTGCCGCTGTCGGACGGCGTCGGCGAAGTCGTTGCCATCGGCGCCGAGGTCAGCCGGTTCAAGATCGGCGACCGGGTCTGCGGCACGTTCTGGCAACGCTGGGTGGGCGGCAGTTTCGCCATGGCCGAGCCCTCCTATCAACGCGGCGGCCCAATCGACGGGCTGCTCAGCGAATTTGCCCGGCTTGACGAACAGGCGGCGGTGCTGGCGCCAGCCAATCTGAGCGACCTCGAGGCGGCGACGCTGCCATGCGCCGGCGTGACGGCATGGCACGCGCTGTTTACGGAGGGCGGCGTCAAACCCGGCGACACCGTGCTTTGCCTCGGCACCGGCGGCGTTTCACTGTTTGCGGTGCAGTTCGCCGCCGCTGCCGGGACCCGCGTCATCGTGACGTCGAGCAGCGACGAGAAGCTTGCGCGGGCAAAGCAACTTGGCGCGCAGGATGGCGTGAACTATCGCAGCGTCCCCGACTGGGCATCGGCCGTGCTCGGATTGACGGATGGCCGCGGCGCCGACCATATCATCGAGGTTGGCGGACCGCAGAGTTTTGCACAATCGCTGAGGGCAGCGGCGCGCGGCGCCCAGATCAACGTCATCGGCTATCTCGGCGGCAGTGACGGCGCCATCAACCCGCTCGACATCTTCCGCCGGCAGGTCAGGGCCCGAGGCATCCCGGTGGGCTCACGCGAATCCTTCGAGGCGATGAACCGCGCCATTGTCGTCAACCGGTTGAGACCGGTGATCGACCGGGTCGTGCCGTGGAGCCAGGCCGCTGAAGCCTTTCGGTACCTTGAACACGGCTCGCCCTTCGGCAAGGTCGTCCTCGATCATACGCGATAAGCCCGCCTGACGAGCCCGGGTGCGATGGGCCGCGAGATCGCGGTCAGGGCAGGCGGTTGGCCCGTTGCAGCGCCTGCTGCGTCTGCTCGTCGGTCAGGCCCTGCAGGAAATCGTCCATCTCCTGGTCTATGAGCCCGGCGCGGCGGGCGACAACATACCAGGCGCCGGCGAGGATCAGATCCGGATCGGTGCCAATGCCGTTCATATAGAGCTTGGCGAGACGGTTCTGGGCGGCGACATTGCCGCCTTCTGCGGCCTGTTTCATCCAGTTGAAGCCGGATTTCAGGTCGCGGACGCCGCCGCGCCCCTCGATCATCCAGGTGGCGAGATCGATCTGTGCGGTGTCGTAGTTCTGCCGCGCGGCCTGTGCCAGCAGGCCGCGGGCGCGGACATCGTCGCGCGGCTTGCCGCCGGCGCCATTGGCGTAGACCTGTGCCATCGCATATTGTGCGTCGGCAAGCCCGGTCGCGGCAGCGCGCTCGTAATAGGATACGGCTTTGGCAATACCGGCATCGCCGGGCTCCTGTTCGACCATCAACTGTGCAAAATTGAACTGCGCCAGGCGGTTGCCGGCCTCGGCGGCGGCCTGCATCAGCGCATAGGCCTCCTTCTCGTCCTTTTTGACGTAGCGGCCGTCGAGCAGCATCAGCGCATACTGGAATTGCGATTCCGGGACGCCCTGCTCGGCGGCAAGCGCATACCACTTCGCCGCCCCTGCCGCGTCGACCGGCACGCCGAGGCCGCGCGACAGTATCTCTGCCACCAGCGTCTGTGCCGCCGGATCGCCGTTTTGAGCACGGGAAAGCGCAAGGTTGTAGGCCGTCTTGTAAAGTCCGCGCTGAAAGGCGCCATAGGCAGCATCGGACGGCTTTGCACCGAAGCGGTCGGGATTGATTGTATCGGCCGACGGCAGCGGGGCGGTGGTGGCGGGCTGCGGCAATTGTGCGGCGATCGGCCTGTCGGCAGGTTCGCTGGAATCCGGCCTGGGCTGGGGCAGCGGAACGGGCTCCGCCGCTATCGCCTGCGTCACGGCCGTTGCAAGAAAGGCGCTGAAAAGGATTTTCCGCGAGCGCACGTCAGTCCTCGAAGCGCGGCGCGGTTTCGTCGAGCAGCGCGTTGGCGGCGGCGACCGCCACCTTCGGATCGACGCCGTCGGCGAAGACGGCGCTGGACAGCGCCACGAATTCGGCGCCGGTGGCGGCGACCGCTTCCACCGAGGCAAGATCGGATCCTGCCATGACGATGCAAGGGATCTGGATCACGTCCGCCCACCACTGCCCGAGCGACAGGTTGCGCGGGTGCGGTTCAGGCTTGTTGTCGTAGCCGAAGCGGCCGAAGAAAATGTAGTCAGGCCTGACCTCGCCGAGTTCCAGCGCATCGTCGCGGGTCTTGGCGCCGCCGGTGCCGACCATCATCCTGGCCTGGAAATGGTCGATCGTTTCGGCGAGCTCGTCCTTGCCGACCTCGACATGAATGCCGTCGGCCTGGACGCGGCCGGCGATGCGGGTGTCGCCGGCAATGATGACGGCAATGCCGGCCGCTTGCGCCACCGGCACGATCTGTTCGGCAAAGGCCTGGAAGGCGGCCTCGTCCATGCCGTTTTCCGGCAGGATAAGCGAGGCGACGTCACCGCCGTCGAAGGCCGCGGCGATGCGCTCGGCCGGCACGTTCGGCGGCGCGATCAGCACGATACGGCAGCGGTTGGGCGGCGTTGCGTTATTCATTGGTGTTCGATCCCGGGTTATCGCCTATGCCGGGCGAAGATGGTTGCATTGCGGCATAGAGCAAAGTGCGGGGATTGAACAGGCGGCAGGGGGATCACGATTGCCGTCAACGATTCCATGGGGCTCGGAGCATGGCTGCCGTTGGCCGAAATTCTCCTCGCCTGGCCGCTTGCGGGCTCTACGCAGGCACTTTCGATTTCCAAAGCGACCAGCCGAGGTTCATGCCGGCAGCGGCGACCAGGATGGCGGCGGCGCCGACGATCTGCGCCGGCTGCAGACGATGGCCGAAAGCGACGACGTCAACGAGGATGGCGACGACGGGGTAGATGAAAGACAGCGATCCCTGCAGATGCGTAGGCAGTTTCTGGATGGCGCCGTACATGAGGATGTACATCAGGCCGGTATGGACGATGCCGAGTGTCGCCAGCATGACCCAGCTCCGCGCATCGGCGGGAAGGTGGGTGAGATTGGCGAAGGGTGCCAGCATGAGAACGCCGACGCAGACCTGGATCAGGGCGATAAGGTGCGGCGGCGTGCCTTTGAGCTTCTTGGTGACGATAGCCGCAACGGCCCAGAAGAAAGCCGCGGCCAGCGCCATCGCAATTCCCGTAAAGTAGTCCGTACCATGGTTGCCTGCATCGGGCGCGGCCTGCACGATCAGCAGCATGCCGGCAAAGGCAATGCCGAGCCAGGTCAGCTTGGTCATCGTCAGCCGTTCGGAGAAGAAGAGCGCGCCAAAACCCACCAGCATGAAAGGCTGCGTGTTGTAGACAGCCGTGGCGATCGAGATCGATGCGCGAGAAAACGCGCTGAACAGCAGCAGCCAGTTGATGACGATGGCAGCCCCGCCGAGAGCCGCGATCGCGACGATGCGAAGCGACAGCCTGCCGCGCAATAGCCCAAGGGCCGCGCAGATGATCAGCAGCGTTACCGCCCCGAAAGCGCAGCGCCAGAACACCACGTCCATGATGGGTTGGCCGGAAAGGACGACGAACCAGCCGATCGTGCCGAGGATCGCCATCGCCGCCGTCATTTCGATCGTGCCGCGTACCGTGTTGTCCATGGATGCTCCTGAAACCCGTTGAGATTTTATAATCCCACGGCGGATCGGGCCTTTCCATGACTTGTAGCTGGTGATATGCAGAATGAACCTAATTTAATTAGGTAAACATCGGCTTTTTCTTGGAATTGTAAAATGCTGGACGAGCTCGACAGAAAGCTTCTCGATATCCTGGTCAAGGATTCACGGACTTCGCTAAAGGAACTGGCGCTGCAGGTCGGGTTGTCGTCGCCAAGCGTTTCAGAGCGGCTTCGGCGGCTTGAGGATCGCGGCGTTATTCGTGCGTTCACCATCGACATCGATCCGCAGGCGCTCGGCTACGCCTTGCAGGCGATCGTTCGCATCCGGCCATTGCCGGGCAAACTGCACATCGTCCAGAAGCTGATCGAGGAAATCCCCGAATTCGGCGAATGCGACAAGGTGACGGGCGATGACTGCTTCGTTGCGCGGCTGTTCGTCCGCTCGATCGGCGAGCTCGACGGGATTCTCGACCGCATCGCCGACAAGGCCGAAACCAGCACCGCCATCATCAAGGCGCAGCCGATCCGGAGACGCCCGCCGCCGCTCGATATGCCAAACATGTGACGGGGTTCGGTGGCGTGGCCCACATATTTGCGGTCGCGGTCCGGTCATTTCTGGTCTATTCCAGAGGTCAACTTTTTCTCCAGCTTCCCTTCCCCCATGTCAGGCCTGCTCGTCGATCCCTGGTTCTATGCCGCGGCCATTCCGGCCGTCATCCTCGTCGGCCTGTCGAAAGGCGGCTTCGGCGGCGCCGTCGGCTTTGTCGGCGTGCCGTTGATGGCGCTGACCATGCCGCCGGTTCAGGCTGCCGCAATCCTTCTGCCAATTCTGTGCCTGATGGACATTGTCTCGGTGTGGACATGGTGGGGCATCTTCGACCGCAAGATGCTGGCCGACATGATGCCCGGCGCCGTGATCGGCATCGCCCTTGGTTGGCTGACGGCGGCACTGGTAACCGAAGAGATGGTGCGGCTGATCGTCGGCGCGGTTGCCCTGATCTTCGTGCTGCGCTGGCTCTATCTGCAACTCCGCCACGGTGCCGGCCACGCGGCGGAGCCCAACCGCGTCGCCGCCGGCTTCTGGGGTACCGTTGCCGGGTTCACCAGCTTCGTCGCCCATGTCGGCGGCCCGCCTTTTCAGGTCTACGCCTTGCCGATCAGGCTTGATCCGAAGGTGCTGTCGGGCACCGCGGCGATTTTTTTCGCGGTCACCAATGCGCTGAAGCTCATCCCTTATTTCGCGCTCGGCCAGTTCGATACCACCAATTTGACCGCGTCTGCGGTGCTGATGCCGCTGGCGCCGCTGTCGACAATCGCCGGCGCCTGGCTGGTGCGGCGGATGCGGCCGGAGCTGTTCTACCCCTTCACCTATGCGACCGTAGCGGTCGTCGCGGTCAAGCTTCTGTGGGACGGCATCGCCGGCCTCCTGTAAGACGGCGGCCCCTGTCGGCCGCCGCCGGATTCCTTAAACCTCAGGCGGCACTCGGCAGCAGCGGCCGCGTCCTGCCAAGCGCCAGGGCAGCGCCGGTTGCCAGCACGAACGCCATGCAGCCCAGAATGGTGATGTCGTGCAGCGTCGGCTTCAGCACCATGTCCGCGATGATCACCAGCATCACCGAATAGTCGAAGCGCGCAGCATTGAGGACGCGCTGGCCCTGGGCAAGCACTGCCGGCGTCACGCCATCCTTGGCGATCATACCTGCCATACGGTCGGCAGTAGGCTTGAAGATGAACATGCCGATACAGAAGGTCGTCGCATAACCGGCAAGGCCGATCAGCACCCACAGATCGGAAAAGCCGACCCAGAAGCCGCACATAATGAGGCCGAAGAGCAATGTCAGCATCGACATCGGCGCGAAGAACCGGTTGCCGAGCTCGCCGGTGGCGCGCATCGCCTGCAGCATGCCTTCGACGTTTCCAGCGCGGTCGGCGCGTACCGCGAGCAGCATCAGCGTGAAGCCGCCGCCGACCCAGAGGATCGCCGAGACGATGTGCAGAAATTTAACGGCCGAGTACCAGTCCATTGTTCGCTCCTTGAGAGATTTTGATGATTGCCGGAGCGCAAGGTTTGCTCCGCCTCGTTGCGAGGAACGGGCGTTTAGCGCGGCGCCTGTTTCGGAACGATGTCGCGCGGCGAGCGGATCTGTTTCGGTATGTCGGTCACGATCTGGAGGAATCCGGGCGCAAGGGCGTCGCCCCACTGTCCAGCCGGTGGTGTGAACGGCGCCGTGGCCAGTCAGCTGTGCTGTTACGGCACAGATGCTGGGCGCTTGATCGAAAAATATGCCCCGCGTTAAGGCTTCGTTAAGCTTTACAGGCGTTTACTATGTCCATCCAGTGATCTGGATTCTTACCGAGTGGTTGGAGCCACTTTGTTTGACGCCTCCCTGTTAAACTCCTGAGAGCCGCCTTATCCGCGGCTCTTTTTTTGTGCGCCGGCATGGGCGTCCTTCCGGCTAAATGCGGCCGTTAACCGTTTGTTAAACATGTGCTTGCCTTCGCTGGCAGCGAAGCGCATTTTCAAGCTTCAGTCGTTTAGGCTGCCGGATATGGCGGCCAAGAGCCGAATCGGCCGGCTGTCAGGCAAGTGCAGGGGCGTAGCGATGAACGAGCCTTCGAAGGCGAGCGCGAAAACCATCAAGCTGGCGGAGCGCCGGGTTTTCTCCCAATCCTTCAAGCCGCTCTATCAGGAAGGCATGGGCCTGGTCGAGCAGGCGGCCGAATATCTCGACGGCAAGGGCCGCGCCGAGGCCAAGAAGCTGTCGAGGCTGACAGCGACGCTTTATGCGGCCGAATCGATGCGGCTGACTACCAGACTGATGCAGGTCGCCTCGTGGCTGCTTTTGCAGCGGGCGGCGAATTCCGGCGAGATGACCCGCGATCAGGTGGCTTCCGAAAAATCCAAGGTGCGTCTCGACACCGCCTCCGCGCACGAGGAGGCGCCCGGCTGGGCCGAGCTGCCGACGGATTTCGTCGACCTCGTCAACCGCTCGCTGCGCCTTCAGGCGCTGGTGCGCCGCATGGACGAGGAGATCTATGGCGGCCTCGCCGAGGTGCCGCTGTCGAGCCGTCGCGTCAATCCGGTCTCAGACCAGATCACGCTGCTGAACACGGCTTTCGCCCGCGGCTGACAGGTTGCTCGGGGCACTGCCAGAGCCTGTTTCTGGTTTGTTCACATTTCGCTGGCATCGCTGTCCGTCGGAGGTAAACTTGGCGGATGGGGGAAGCGATTCGCATCATCGGCATCGATCCGGGGCTGAGGCGCACCGGTTGGGGCATCGTCGAAAGCCTCGGCAATTCGCTGCGCTTCGTTGCTTCCGGCACGGTGCGGTCCGACGACAAGGCGGCGCTGGCGGTGCGTCTTTGCCAATTGCATGACGGGCTCGCCGAGATCCTGCATGCCGCGATGCCGCACGAGGCGGCGGTCGAGCAGACTTTCGTCAACAAGGACGCCGCTGCGACGCTGAAACTCGGCCAGGCACGCGGCATCGCCATGCTGGTGCCGGCGCGTGCCGGGCTTGTCGTTGCCGAATATGCGCCAAACGCCGTTAAAAAGGCGGTGATCGGCGTCGGCCATGGCGACAAGAAGCAGATCCACATGATGGTCAAGGTGCTGATGCCGAAGGCGACTTTCGACACAGACGATGCCGCCGATGCGCTGGCCATCGCCATCTGTCACGCGCATCACCGGCAGAGCATCGCCTACAGGCTGGCGGCGCTGGCCGGATAAGTTGTTCTTGACTTGTTCTCCGGATGGCAATAAGTAATACCGGCGAGGTATTACCATGCGCGTTACGACTAAGGGCCAGGTGACCATCCCGAAGGAGATACGGGATCACCTGGGCATCGGCCCAGGCTCGGAGGTGGAATTCGTTCCCACCGAGGACGGCGCTCTTGTCATTGCGGTCGACGAAAACATGTCGGAGGAGGAAGCCTCGCGCAGATTCAGCCAGACGCTCGATCGTATGGCCGGTACGCTGGATTTGGGGGGCATGACGACGGACGAATATATGGAATGGCTGAGGGGGCCGCGTGAAGATCTCGACATTGATTGACACAAATGTCCTGATCGACGTGTGGGGCCCTGCCGGACGGGAGAGGAAGTGGTCAGCGTCGGCGATCACCGCATGCGGGCGCGACGGTGCACTTGTCATCAACACAATCGTCTGGTCCGAACTCGCGCCGCTGATTGCGACGGAGCAGGCCCTTCGCCAAGCAGCCGACATGCTCAAGATTGAGCGTGAATTCCTGCCCTGGGAAGCGGCCTTCCTCGCCGGTGTCACGCATTCCCGCTATCGCCGCGCCGGCGGCATTCGCGAACGAACCTTACCGGATTTCTTCATCGGCGCCCACGCCGTCATTGCGGGACATCGGCTACTGACGCGCGATGCCGCGCGCTATCGTAGCTATTTCCCGGACCTCAATATCATCTCGCCGGAAACCCATGAAGGGCCAGGCTTGACAGGAAAGTTCAAATGATCGGCAAGCCCAAATGATCGGCAAGCTAAAAGGCACGCTGGACGAGATCGACGAGGATTTCTGCATCGTCGACGTGCATGGCGTCGGCTATGTCGCCTATTGCTCGGCGCGCACGCTTGCCGCATTGCCGCCGCCCGGCGAGGCGGTGGTGCTGTTCATCGAGACCTATGTGCGCGAGGACATGCTGCGGCTCTATGGGTTCCAGTCGGTGCTGGAACGCGAGTGGTTCCGGCTGTTGATGAACAATGTGCAGGGCGTCGGCGCCAAGGTGGCGCTGGCCATCCTGTCGACGCTGGCGCCGGCCGACCTCGCCAATGCGATTGCGTTGCGCGACATCGCCATGGTCAGCCGCGCGCCCGGCGTCGGAAAGAAAGTCGCCGAGCGCATCGTCACCGAATTGAAGAACAAGGCGCCGGCCTATGCGGGCACTGCCTCCGGCACCATCGGCCTGAAGCAGGAGCTCGGCGAAGGCGTTGCCCCGGCGCCGATCACCGACGCCGTCTCGGCGCTGGTCAATCTCGGCTATTCGCGCGACACCGCCGCCAATGCGGTGGCGGCAGCGCTGAAGACGGCAGGCGAGGAGGCGGACGCCTCTAAGCTGATCCGCTTCGGGCTGAAGGAGCTGGCACGGTGAGACGTTGCCCGACAAATAAATTCCGACTAGGAACAAGAGCATGGTCGGATATGCGGGCTTGACCTCCAGGGGGCAGCTTACGATTCCAAAGAAAGTCCGGAACGAGTTGTCGCTCAAGTCAGGCGATACTGTTGCCTGGACGGTCGTGGATGGTCTCCTGATAGGAACGCCGCGCAATCTCAAATTTGCCGACCTCGCTGGATTTCTAGGTGATCCACCTGACGGGCCTGTTACGCTGGAACAGATCGACGCGGTGGTAAGAGATGCAGTAGGCCGCCATGTTGTTGGCGAGCAGCAAGACGCCGAACGAGAGGGTGCCGGGTGACCTTGATCCGTGTCGATACGAACTTTTTCCTTCGAGCGGTATGCGAATGAGCCTTTCGCCACGCCTCATTGCTCCCGATAAACGCGGCGAGGACGCCGAGCAGACCTTGCGGCCGCAGACGCTTGGCGACTTCGTCGGACAGGCGGCGGTGCGGGCCAATCTCAAAGTGTTCATCGAAGCCGCCAAGGGGCGCAGCGAAGCACTCGACCATGTGCTGTTCGTCGGCCCGCCCGGCCTCGGCAAGACGACGCTGGCGCAGATCATGGCGCGCGAGCTCGGCGTCAATTTCCGCTCGACCTCGGGTCCGGTCATCGCCAAGGCCGGCGATCTGGCGGCGCTGCTCACCAACCTCGAAGACCGCGACGTGCTGTTCATCGACGAGATCCATCGGCTCAACCCGGCGGTCGAGGAAATCCTCTATCCGGCGATGGAGGATTTCCAGCTCGACCTGATCATCGGCGAGGGGCCGGCGGCGCGCTCGGTCAAGATCGACCTGGCCCGCTTCACGCTTGTCGCCGCCACCACCCGGCTCGGCCTGTTGACCAACCCGCTGCGCGACCGCTTCGGCATTCCGGTGCGGCTCAATTTCTATTCCGTCGAGGAACTCGAGCAGATCGTGCGGCGCGGCGCCCGCATCCTTGCCATGCCGCTCGGCGACGACGGTGCTTTGGAGATCGCCCGGAGGGCGCGGGGCACGCCGCGCATCGCCGGCCGGCTGTTGCGCCGGGTGCGCGACTTCGCCAGCGTTGCCGGCGACGGCCATGTCGACCGCCAGATCGCCGATGAGGCGCTGACGCGGCTGGAGGTCGACGGGCTCGGCCTCGACGCGCTCGACCGCCGTTATCTCCAGATGATCGCCCGGAATTTCGGCGGCGGGCCGGTCGGCATCGAAACCATCGCGGCCGGGCTTTCGGAGCCACGCGATGCCATTGAGGACATCATCGAGCCCTTTCTGATCCAGCAAGGCTTCATCATGCGCACCCCGCGCGGCCGCGTGCTGGCGGCCAATGCCTGGCGGCATCTCGGCCTCGACGCGCCGAAGGACCTGGCGCAGCAGCAGATCAGCCTGTTCCAGGAAGAGCCATAAGTTCCGCTGCTTACGGCTTCGGTGCTGGCAGTTGCCGGCCCCGCCCTCCAGGTCTTGATCATCGCCGGTCTATGCGCAAAACAGGTGTTGCTTGAAACAGGGCCCGTCGGGCCAAAAGGACAGCGCAATGGACGATCACGGTGAATCGGCATTGTCCGCCGGACTTTCCGGCGCGCTGACGGAATTCGGCCATCGATTGATGGCGCGGGTCTATTATGCCGACACCGATTTTTCCGGCGTCGTCTACCACGCACGCTATCTCGAATTCTTCGAGCGCGGCCGTTCCGACTATCTGCGGCTGGCCGGCGTCCACCACACCGAGCTTGCCGACGGCAAGCATGGCGAGAAAATAGTCTGGGTGGTGCGGCGCATGGAGATCGACTTCCGCGGTTCGGCCCGCATGGACGACATCCTGACCATCGATACGCGCACCGATGAGATTTCCGGCGCCCGCATCGTCATGGCGCAACAGTTGAAGCGCGGTAGCGAAGTGCTGGTCGAGGCGCGGGTCGAAGCGGCGATCATCGGCGAGAACGGCCGGCCGCGGCGCTTTCCCAAGGACTGGGTGGCAGCCTTCATGCCCAGAACGCGCAAATAAAGGGTTCAGAGGTGACGATCCCGCAGCCCCGTCCGGGCCAGGATCGCCGGGGCGACCCACATAGGCGCGGCAATGCGCCGCGCTGTACGTCCTAACCCATCCTTAACCATAACGGTCCATGAAGGGATTGGTTAAGATTGGAAGAATCCAAGCGCCTTCCTTTCACCAATATTTGCCCTGAAAAGGCCGCCAACGGTGCATTTGGGGTTATTCCGCAAGCTTAACGCGAACGGACCACAAGGGATGCCCATGGGCCAGCCGCCAGCCACGCCCGGAAAATCTTTAAGGACGTAACATGGAAAACATCGCTCTCGCCGACCCGGGCGCGCATTTATCGATTTGGGCCTTGTTCATGCAGGCCGGTTGGGTGGTCAAGCTGGTCATGATCGGCTTGCTCTGCGCCTCGATCTGGACCTGGGCGATCATCGTCGACAAGCTCGTCGCCTATGCCCGCATGCGGCTGGCGCTCAACCGCTTCGAACAGGTGTTCTGGTCGGGACAGTCGCTGGAAGAACTTTACCGCACGCTCGCCGACCGCAAGACGACCGGCATGAGCGCGATCTTCGTCGCCGCCATGCGCGAATGGAAGAAGAGCTTCGAGAAGGGCGCGAAATCGCCGCTCGGCCTGCAGACCCGCATCGACAAGGCGATGGATCTGGCGTTGACCCGCGAGATGGAAAAGCTGGAAGGGCGGCTCGGCTTTCTCGCCACCACCGGCTCGGCGGCGCCCTTCATCGGCCTGTTCGGCACGGTTATCGGCATCATGACCTCGTTCCAGGCGATCGCCGCCTCGAAGAACACCAGCCTGTCGGTGGTCGCGCCCGGCATCGCCGAGGCGCTGCTGGCGACGGCCATCGGCCTGCTCGCCGCCATCCCCGCGGTTATCGCCTACAACAAGCTGTCGTCGGACGCGAGCAAGATCGCGGTGCGCATGGAAGGCTTCGCGGATGAGTTCTCCGCCATACTCTCGCGCCAAATCGATGAAAAAGTCGCGCAGAAGGCCTGAGGAACGATCATGGGAATGTCCGTAAGCGCAGGTGGCGGAGGACGCGGCGGGCGCGGCCACAGGCGGCGCGGCCGCCATCACGCCTTGATATCGGAGATCAACGTCACGCCGATGGTCGACGTGATGCTGGTGCTTTTGATCATCTTCATGGTCGCGGCGCCGTTGCTGACGGTCGGCGTGCCGATCGACCTGCCCGATACGCAAGCCAAAGCGATGAACGCCGATACGCAGCCTATAACCGTGTCCATCAACCCGGCCGGTCAGATCTACCTCCAGGAAACCGAGATCCCGATCGAGGAGCTGGTGGCAAAGCTGCAGGCGATCTCGAAGACCGGCTATGACGAGCGCATTTTCATCAGGGGTGACAAGGCGACGGATTACGGCACGGCCATGAAGGTGATGGCCCGCATCTCGGCTGCCGGCTACAAGAACATCGGCCTGGTTTCACTGCAGGAACAGGATCAATAGACGCAAGATGAGGACCGGCCTCACCACATCGGTGATCTTGCATACGGTGGCGATCGCCTTCGGGCTGTTCACGTTGTCCTCGCCGCCCGCGATGCCTGCGTCCGATGCGGAATCAGTGTCGGTCGAGATCGTGCCGATGGAAGCGACGGCGCAGGTCCTGCAAGGCGACAAGAAATCTGTGATGCATGACAAGCCGGCGCCGCTGCCGACGCAGCGTCCCGACATCGTTCCAGACGCCCAGAAAATCGGCGATAACAGCGTCGACACCGACAAGCCGCCGACACCGGAGCCCAAGCCCCAGCCAGTCGATATGACGGCGGCTCCGCCGCCCGCGCCGACGCCGGTCGAGAAGCCCAAGCCCGAGGACGTGCCGAAGCCGAAGGAAGAGCCGAAGCCTATTCCCGCTACGGAGGTAGCGCCGGTGCCGCAGCCGAAGGAAGAGGTCAAGCCCGAGCCTGTCAAGCAGACCGAACCCAAGCCGACGCCGGCCAAGGAGCCGACGCCCACGCCGCCGCAGGACAAGACCGCCGCGATCGACCCGCAGCCCGAGGTCAAGCCGGATGCCGTCGCCGAAGCGATTGCCAAGCAACCGCCAACCGAGGAGGCGCAGCTTCCCGACTCGGCCCCGGCGCCCGAGGCTCGGCCGAAGCCGCAGCCGGCCCAGGCCGAAAGCGCCAAGGCGCCGGAGCGCAAGGACGCCGACAAGCCGGTCAAGGAGGCCTCATCCAAGCCGAAATCGGACGACAAGCAATTCAACGCCGACGAGATTTCGGCTTTGCTCGACAAGCGCAAGCCATCCGGCGGCGGCGCCAAGCGCTCGACCCAGCAGGCATCGCTCGGCGGCGACAAGGATCAGGGCCAGAAGCTTTCGAAATCGGAGCAGGGGGCATTGGAGGCCCAGCTTGGCGGTTGTTGGACGCTTCCGGCAGGGCTCGAGGGTTCGGAGAATTTCGTCGTCGTGGTCCGGTTTAATCTGGACGCCTCCGGCAAGCTGGATGGCCGGCCGAGCGTTGAAAAGTCGAGCGGAAACCGCCCGTTTGACGAAAGTGCAGTGCGCGCGGTTCAGAAATGCGATGTGGCCGGCCTGCAGGTTCCGGCGGGCAAGCAAGACATCTGGTCCGACGTTCGGGTCACTTTCGACCCCAGGGAGATGCTCGGCCTTTAGGACCGGCGCCCACAGAATCAGCGAAGAGAAGCGAGAAGACATGAAATCCATCCTCAAGCCGCTCCTGATGATCGTAGCGATGGCGCTGGGCATGACTGCCGCCGCCACCTTGCCGGCGCGGGCGCTCGTTGAGCTCAACGTCAACAAGGGCAATGTCGAGCCATTGCCGATCGCTATCACGGATTTCCAGGGTGGCGATGCACTCGGTGCCGAGATTTCCGGCATCGTCAGTGCCGACCTGAAACGCTCCGGCCTGTTCGCGCCGATCGACAAAAGCGCTTTCATTGAAAAGATTTCGAACCCGGATGCCACACCGCGCTTCGAAGACTGGAAGGTGATCAATGCGCAGGCGCTGGTCACCGGCAGTGTCGGCAAGGAGGCTGACGGCCGTGTCCGCGCCCAGTACCGGCTGTGGGACACCTTTGCCGGCCAGCAGATGTCGGGCGAACAGTTCTTCGCCAACGACGCCAATACCAGGCGCGTCGCCCATATCATCGCCGACGCTATCTATGAGCGGCTGACCGGCGAGAAGGGCTATTTCGACACGCGCGTCGTCTTCATCGACGAGTCCGGCGCCAAGAATGCGCGCAAGAAACGGCTTGCCATCATGGACCAGGACGGCGCCAACGTCCGCTATCTCTCGAACGGCAAATCGATCGTGCTGACGCCGCGCTTCTCGCCGAACCGGCAGGAAATCACCTACATGTCCTATGAGAGCGGTCAGCCGCGGGTGTACCTTTTGCAGATCGAGACGGGGCAGCGCGAGCTGGTCGGCAATTTCCCCGGCATGACGTTTGCGCCGCGCTTTTCGCCGGACGGCCAGAAGGTGATCATGAGCCTGCTGCGCGACGACGGCAATTCCAACATCTTCGCCATGGATCTGAGAAGCCGCTCGACAACCAGGCTTACCAATTCGACCGCCATCGACACCTCACCGTCCTACTCGCCTGACGGCAGCAAGGTGGTGTTCACCTCGGACCGCGGCGGCCGCGCGCAGATCTATGTGATGGGCGCCGACGGCTCGGGCCAGACCCGAATCTCGTTCGGCGACGGCGTCTATTCGACGCCGGTGTGGTCGCCGCGCGGCGATCTCATCGCCTTCACCAAGCAGACCGGCGGCGAATTCCAGATCGGCGTCATGCGCACCGACGGTTCGGGTGAGCGCATCCTGTCCACCGGCTTTCAGCAGGAAGGGCCGACCTGGGCGCCCAACGGCCGGGTACTGATGTTCTTCCGCGATTCCAATGGTGGACCAAAACTTGTTTCGGTCGATCTCACCGGCCGCAACGAACAGTCGATCCCGACGGCGAACTTCGCCTCGGATCCGGCCTGGTCGCCGTTGCTCGAATAGGCTGGAAGAGGATGTTCAACTCGAGCATCCTTTGCTCCCAGTTGCATGCCGGCAACGGTGGCCGAAAAGCGCCGTTTCCGGCCTTGTTTTCACCCGATGGTCGCGTTTTGGCCGCATTTCCGCCTACGGTCCGCGCTCATTGTCGCCTTTGAGTAGCCCTCGGCAGAACGGTTGCGGACGGCAGCCGAAACCAAATTTTAACCGTGTTTCTTGAGCGTCGGTTAACCCAAACGTGGTTACTGGACGATCAATGAAATCACTCGAATTGCGAAGGAGAGGCGGCATGGGCCGTATCGCAGCACTTACCACAAACCCGGTCATGATCGCGCTGGTCGCGATGCTCGCGATTACCGGTTGCGCCTCGAAGAAGACGCCGAACAGCGCCGCCGATCTCGGCCTCAACGGCGCCGGCGCGGCAACGCCCGGGTCGGCCCAGGACTTCACCGTCAACATCGGCGACCGCATCTTCTTCGACACCGATTCATCCTCGATCCGCGCCGATGCGCAGACGACGCTGTCGCGCCAGGCGCAGTGGCTGAACCAGTACAAGCAGTATGCCATCGTCATTGAAGGCCATGCCGACGAGCGCGGCACGCGCGAATACAATCTGGCGCTCGGCGCCCGCCGTGCTGCCGCCACCCGCGACTTCCTGGTCGCCAAGGGCGTTTCGGCGCAGCGCCTGAAGACCATTTCCTACGGCAAGGAGCGTCCGGTCGCGGTTTGCGATGACATCTCCTGCTGGTCGCAGAACCGCCGCGCCGTCACCACGCTGGGCGGCGCCGGCTCCTGATCGGCATAAATGCAACACTTGGTGCGAAAGGCGGCCAAAGGGCCGCCTTTTTCATATCTGCTCGCTCCAAACAAAATTTGGCCGAAGTCTCACGTCCTGTTAAGAGCCGAGAGCGTCTGGCTGGTCCCAGTTGGCTGGTCTACTTCGATTGAGAGGCGCGCAACAACGGTTTTCACGGCGAGAGGCACATGCATTTCAGATCGGTCTTGAGCGGCACGCTTGCGCTGCTGCTCGTATCAAGTATCGCGGCACTTGCTGACGGGGCAAATGGCACCGGGCAGTCATCGGAAAGCGGTTTTTCCTTCCACCTGCCGACGATCAAGCTGCCCGGCATTTTCGGCGAAAAGAAAAAGCCGGATCAGGTTCAATTTGCGCAACAGGATGGCACCGGCACTCCGGCGCTGGAGGAACAGCTCCGGCAGATGAACGGCAAGATCGAGGAACTCAATTTCCAGGTCCTGCAGATGCAGGAGCAGATCCGCAAGCAGCAGGAAGACAACGAATTCCGCTTCCAGCAATTGGAAGGCGGTCAAGGCGCGCAGCAGCCAACCGAGCAGAAGAAGTCCGAGGCCGCCCCCAACAACGACACCCCCAACGGTGACAATAACGTGGCGGAGGCGCCGGGGACGCCGGCTCCGGCTGATGCGGGCAAGGCAGCAGACGGCCGCAAAAGCGTCGAGGACGTCATCATCGAATCGCCCAACGGCGATCCCGGCAAGCTGATCCCCGGCGCACCGCCCAAGACGTTCGGCACCATCACCGTCGACAAAAACGGCAATGTCGTCGAAGCCGATGGCAATGCGCAGGCGAATGCGCCTGAGCAGAATACGGCCCCAGCCAACGGCGCCGGCGCAGCCGGCAACAAGGCCGGTAAGTCCGACGATACGGTGGTCGCGGCACTCCCCTCGACCAACGACCCGGAGGAACTTTACCGCAACTCCTACCAGTTCATCCTGTCGGGCGACTACAGCACCGCCGAACAGGGTTTCCGCGACCACATCGCCCGTTTTCCCCGGGACGCCAAGGCGGCGGACGCGCATTACTGGCTTGGTGAATCGCTGCTCGGCCAGCAGAAATACCGCGATGCGGCCGAGATTTTCCTCGCTGCCAGCAAGGACTATCCCAAGGCCAAGAAGGCGCCCGACATGTTGCTGAAGCTCGGCGTTTCACTGGTCGGGCTGAAGCAGCGCGACGTGGCCTGTGCCACTTTCAGCGAGATCGGCAAGCGCTACCCCGATATTTCCGGCGCGCTCAAGGAGCGGGTCAAGCAGGAAAGGGCACTCGCGGCGTGCTAGTTTTTCCGCTGCATGTCGTTGCCGCAAAACCGGGCCCACTTTTGGGCGACATGCATGACGCTCGACACCGAACCTGACCTTTCGGATTTTTCGCGGATCGACTTTTCCAACGGCGCTGTAGCGGCCGTGTCCGGCGGCAGCGACTCGACCGCCCTTCTCCTCCTCCTCAAAGCTCATCTCGACCGCAACGCCCCGGCAACCAAATTGCTGGCGGTGACGATCGATCATCGATTGCGGCCGCAAGGGGCAGCGGAAGCGCAAGCCGTGGCCAGGCTGTGCGCGGCGCGCGGCATTGCCCATCGCATCCTCGCCTGGTCGGGGCACAAACCATCGACCGGCCTGCCCGCCGCCGCGCGCGAAGCGCGATACCGGCTGCTCGCCGAGGCCGCCGAAGCGGCAGGCATCGGCCTGATCCTGACCGGCCACACCGCCGACGACCAGGCCGAGACCGTGCTGATGCGGCAAGCGCGTGACGAGTGGCCAAGTGATCGGGCGCCAAGTGACGCAGGACAGAGCGACGACGGGCCGCGCGACGAAGGGCGGGGCCTTGCCGGCATGGCGCCGGCAACGCTCTACGACTGGCGGCACTGGATCGTACGGCCGCTGCTCGGCGTAAGGCGTGCTGAGCTGCGCGAATTCCTGCGGCGTGAACAGGTTGCCTGGATCGAAGATCCGACCAATGCCGACACCGCTTTCGAGCGGCCGCGCGTCCGCGCAGCACTTGCCGAAGGCGATGGTGCGCCTCGCGTGGCTGAAGCGATGGCGCTGGCCACAAAGGCGGCGGTCGAGCGTGAGCAGCTGGGACATCGCGCGGCCATGCTGATCCGCAGCTTGGCCTCCAGGCCGGCCGCCGGCCTCATCCGCCTCGATCGGGATTTTGCGACGGCCGCCGACAGCCGGGCGGCCATCTATGCGCTGCGTATCCTGCTGGCGGCGACCGGCGGCACCGCCTTCCTTCCCGACCAGGCCCGCAGCCAAGCCGTTTTCGGCCGGCTCCGCACCGGGCCGCTTTGTGCCACATTGTCGCGGACCGTGGTCGATGCCCGGCGTACCGGTATCTTTCTGCATCGCGAATTGCGCGATCTGCCGCCCGCTATCGAGGTTTCCGACAACGCCCTTTGGGACGGCCGCAGACGGATCACATTGGGCGACAGTTCAGGTGCATTGTTGATCGCGCCGCTGTTGGTAGCACCGCTCGGGACGGCTCTTGCCGCAAAGCGGGCAATTGAAGGGCGTGGCACGCCGGCAAGCCTTGTACGTGCCGCCTTGGCCGCCGAGCCGGCGCTATGGCGGGATGGCGAATGCCTTGGTCTGCCTGGGGAAGGCGCGGGTTTGCCCGGGGAAGGCCCGATGCCGGCGGCTGTCGCCGCATATCCGGCAGTCGCGCCCTTCGCCCGTTTCCTGCCGTCCTTCGATCTGGCGCCGGCCGATGCCGTCGCCGCCTTGCTTGGCGCGGCGCCGGTTCCAGCCTCGCCATTCGGTGGCCACAGTGCCGACCTACCACGGCCGAAAGCTTAACCGAGACCTGCTGTTATGCTTGGCAAGGGGAGACGCTCTCCCTATGTTAGGGCCAAGTTTCCTCTCACGACGCGTGTCCGCCCAGCGGCGCCAACGGGACAATTGATGAATCCGAATTATCGCAACCTCGCGCTCTGGGCGATCATAGCGGTCCTGCTCATCGCTCTCTTCAACCTTTTCCAGACGCCGCAGACGCGTGGAGCCTCGAGCGATGTCCCCTATTCGCAGTTCCTGCAGGAAGTCGCGGCGGGACGGATCAAGTCGGTGACCATCGCCGGCGCCCGTATCTCCGGCAATTACACGGACAGTTCCAACGGCTTCCAGACCTATTCGCCTGGGGACCCGTCGCTGGTTTCGCGGCTGCAGGACAAGAACGTCACCATCAATGCGCGTCCTGAATCCGACGGCTCCAATTCGCTGTTCGGTACCCTGATCTCCTGGCTGCCGATGATCCTCATCCTCGGCGTCTGGATATTCTTCATGCGCCAGATGCAGTCCGGTTCCGGCCGCGCCATGGGCTTCGGCAAGTCGAAGGCCAAGCTTTTGACCGAAGCGCACGGCCGCGTCACCTTCCAGGACGTCGCCGGTGTCGACGAAGCCAAGGAAGATCTGGAAGAAATCGTCGAGTTCCTGCGCGACCCGCAGAAATTCCAGCGGCTCGGCGGCAAGATCCCGCGCGGCGTGCTGCTCGTCGGTCCTCCCGGAACCGGCAAGACGCTGCTCGCCCGCTCGGTCGCCGGTGAAGCCAACGTGCCGTTCTTCACCATTTCGGGCTCGGACTTCGTCGAGATGTTCGTCGGCGTCGGCGCAAGCCGCGTCCGCGACATGTTCGACCAGGCCAAGAAGAACGCGCCTTGCATCATCTTCATTGACGAAATCGACGCGGTCGGCCGCCATCGCGGCGCCGGCCTCGGCGGCGGCAATGACGAGCGCGAGCAGACGCTGAACCAGCTGCTGGTCGAGATGGATGGCTTCGAATCCAACGAAAGCATCATCCTGATCGCCGCTACTAACCGGCCCGACGTGCTCGATCCGGCGCTGCTGAGGCCGGGCCGCTTCGATCGCCAGGTGGTGGTGCCGAACCCCGACATCGTCGGCCGCGAGAAGATCCTGAAAGTGCATGTGCGCAACGTGCCGTTGGCGCCCAATGTCGACCTCAAGGTGATCGCGCGCGGCACGCCGGGCTTTTCCGGCGCCGACCTGATGAACCTGGTCAACGAATCCGCACTGATGGCGGCGCGGCGCAACAAGCGCCTCGTCACCATGGCCGAATTCGAGGACGCCAAGGACAAGATCATGATGGGTGCCGAGCGCCGCTCGTCGGCGATGACGCAGGCCGAGAAGGAGCTGACCGCCTATCACGAGGCCGGCCACGCCATCCTGGCGCTCAACGTGCCGTCGGCCGATCCGCTGCACAAGGCGACCATCATCCCGCGCGGCCGGGCACTCGGCATGGTCATGCAGCTGCCGGAAGGCGACCGCTATTCGATGAGCTACAAATACATGATCTCGCGTCTCGCCATCATGATGGGCGGCCGTGTCGCCGAGGAGTTCAAGTTCGGCAAGGAGAACATCACCTCCGGGGCCTCCTCCGATATCGAGCAGGCGACCAAACTGGCGCGCGCCATGGTGACGCGCTGGGGCTTCTCCGACAAGCTCGGCCATGTCGCCTATGGCGACAACCAGGAGGAGGTGTTCCTCGGCCATTCGGTGGCGCGCACCCAGAACATCTCGGAAGAGACGGCGCAGATCATCGACGCCGAAGTGCGCCGGCTGATCGACGAGGCCTATTCGACGGCAAGGTCCATCCTGACCAAGAAAAAGAAGGAATGGATCGCGCTGGCGCAGGGCCTGCTCGAATACGAGACGCTGTCCGGCGAGGAGATCAAGCAGCTGATCGCCGGCAACAAGCCCGCACGCGACCTCGGCGACGACACACCGCCGAGCCGCGGCTCGGCCGTGCCGAAGTCCGGCCGCCGCAAGAAAGGCCCCGAGCCCGAAGGCGGCATGGAACCCCAGCCGTCAAGCTAGGCTCCGGCCCAGGACAGGTCGACTTCGAAACGCCGCGGCTCTAACCGCGGCGTTTTCTTTTGGGGGAATGCGACCCTTCGCTTGAATTGGCGAAAGTGACGATGACGGCCAATCTCCCCTCCTGGGGGAGATGCCAAGTGGTCGCAAAGAGGGCAGGACAGAGAGGGGCGCGAAGGAACGCGGCCTTCTATCGTTGACGACTTCGGGACGATCGACGAGGCGTGGCGGTCAAGGAAATTCGCAGTTTCTACCGGCGGCGCCACATTTTGTTCTTGCTTTGTGCCGGCAGCTATGCTACTAATTTGGATATGGTGCCAATTGGCTCCAACGATCCGCCCGCCGAGGCGGGTTTTTTGTTTCAGGCACCTTTCGATTAGGTCCGCAACCTTGCGCCAACGTTGGCGATTGGCGAAAGCCGACATGATGGCTAATCTCCCTCCTTGTGGGGGAGATGTCCGGCAGGACAGAGGGGGGCGCTGTCCCGCCGACCTGCCAACGTATCGCAGCCACGCCACAACTGATCTGATCTCCATCAGAGAAAACAAATTAAAGGTTTCCTTCGCGCCCCCCTCTGCCCTGCCGGGCATCTCCCCCACGAGGGGGAGATTGGCAGCGTCATCGACGATGCCACTTTGCAACGCAGGGCCTCTCCTTGGAGTCGGCAGCAACAAAAAAGCCCGCGAACCTTGCGGCTCGCGGGCTCATGTCGTCGGATGGTGGCGCCGGTCAGCTCTTCAGCTTGGCGTTGCAGAGGCTATAGAAGCCGCCGCCTTTCTGGATCCACCTGAGGCCGCCCAGCGTGTTGGCGTCCTTGTTGGCGTAATAGAGGTCGAGGCAGGTGTGCATGCGGCCCTTGGCCGGGGTCTCGGTTGCATACTTCTTGGAGATCGCCGTCGGGAATTTCACGCCCTGGGGGGCGGTGATGGTCGGCGGTTGCGGATCGCCGGTGTACTTGGCATCGGGAGCCGGCAGGGTGTCGTCGTCGGCTGCGCCGGCGCCGCATTGGCTCTTGCGGAAGTCGTTCCACTTCATGCCGTTCAGCGTGTTGCCGGCCTTGGCAGCCTGATATTTGGCGCTGCAATCCGCCATGCTGAGGCCTTTGCCGGTATCGGTCGCGGCGGCTGTCGTCGCCTTGGCAGGTGCCGCGGCAGGCTGTGCGGCTGCAGTTGCGCCGGCGGCGCATTCACTCTTGCGGAAGTCGTTCCATTTCATGCCGTTGAGCGTGCCGGCAGCCTTGGCGGCCTGGTACTTGGTGCTGCATTCCTTGGCCGTCAGCCCAGGCGCCGCGTCATCGCTGCTGGCCGCCGCTGCTTTGGTCGTGGCGGCGGGTTGTGCGGCTGCCGTCGCGCCGGCGGCGCACTGGGTCTTGCGGAAATCGTTCCACTTCATGCCGTTGAGCGTGCCGGCAGCCTTGGCCGCCTGGTACTTGGTGCTGCACTCCTTCGCCGTCAGGCCCGGCGCCGCATCGTCGCCGGCGGCTGCCTTGGTCGTGTCAGTGGCCTTGGCTGCGGCTTTGGCTGGCGCGGTGTCGGTCGTAGCGGCGGTGGCATCGGTGCCGCATTGGGCCTTGCGGAACTGGTTCCAGTTCTGCCCGCCAAGCGTTCCCGCATCCTTGGCCGCGTTATACTTGGTGCTGCACTCGGCCATGGTCAGCGCATTGGCAGGCGCCGCCAGGAATAAGGTCGCGACGGCAAGACCCGTCAAAGTGGCAAGTCGATGGATGAGCATGCTTGTTCTCCCTACGGCGGTTCATGATATGTCCCAGTGCAGCAATAGCGCTCAACGGCTGGTTGCGCCAGATGCTAAGTAGCGTAGAGACAAATTTAGAAGTGCATTCTTTTCTTTAAGGTGATGAATTCGTTGCCGGGACTGCCTCCCAGCCAAGTTCGTCCGGGTGCATTGCAAGGAAAGCGCGCCTATGGCTGGTTCCCAGCGAGGGCACTGCGTCGCATGACAGCCAGTCAAATCGGCGGGTGCGGCGAACCTGAGCCTACCGCTTTCTGGAGCAGCACGATGCGGATTCGGGTTCAAGGCCACACACTGCCACAGACCAAAGGATCCAGATGAGGTTTGAGTTGACGTTTCTGATGCTGCTGCCGCAACAAGGGCTCGGAACTTGAAAATCAACACACTAGCGTGACGCAAAACACACAAAACAACAATTTTCTAAGGATTGGTCGTCCATAATCATACAATGTGATGACGGGGCTTGGGCCATTTTATGGCATGAGATGCTCGGAAAGAACCATCGGGAAGCTGGCGAACATGGCAGGACATTATTTCGGCACGGACGGCATTCGTGGGCGAGCCAACAAGTTTCCAATGACGGCGGAGGTCGCCATGCGGGTCGGCATGGCCGCCGGCCTCTCGTTCCAGCGCGGCAGCCACCGCCACCGCGTCGTGCTCGGCAAGGATACCAGGCTTTCCGGCTACATGATCGAGAACGCGATGGTATCCGGCCTGTGCGCCGCCGGCATGGATGTCTTCCTGCTCGGCCCGATCCCGACGCCGGCTGTTGCCATGCTGGTGCGCTCTCTGCGCGCCGATATCGGCGTGATGATCTCTGCCTCGCACAACCCCTATTACGACAACGGCATCAAGCTGTTCGGCCCCGATGGCTACAAGCTGTCCGATGAGATCGAGGAGCGTATCGAGGGGATGCTCGACAAGGATATCGAATTGGCGCTCGCCGATTCCGATGGGCTCGGCCGTGCCAAACGCGTCGACGGCGTGCATGACCGCTATATCGAATTCGCCAAGCGCACGCTGCCGCGCTCGATGTCGCTGTCGGGCCTGCGCATCGTCGTCGATTGCGCCAATGGCGCCGCCTACAAGGTGGCGCCCGACGCGCTGTGGGAACTCGGCGCCGAGGTCGTTGCCATCAATGTCGAGCCCAACGGCTTCAACATCAACAAGGAATGCGGCTCGACTCATCCGGCCGGCCTGCAAAAGAAGGTGCACGAGGTGCGCGCCGATATCGGCATTGCGCTCGACGGCGATGCCGACCGTGTCGTCATCGTCGACGAGAACGGCGCGATCGTCGATGGCGACCAGATCATGGCGCTGATCGCCGAGTCCTGGCAGCAGAGCGGACGGCTGGCCGGCGGCGGCGTCGTCTCGACGGTGATGTCCAATCTCGGCCTCGAACGCTTCCTCGGCGACATGAACCTGCAGTTGCATCGCACCAAGGTCGGCGACCGCTATGTCGTCGAGCACATGCGCGCCCATGGGCTCAATGTCGGCGGCGAACAGTCGGGCCACATCGTGCTGTCCGATTTCTCGACCACTGGCGACGGCCTCGTCTCGGCGCTCCAGGTACTCGCCTGCATCAAGCGGCATAACCGGCCGGTCAGCGAACTGTCGAAGAAGTTCGAGCCGGTGCCGCAGCTGTTGAAGAATGTGCATATTTCCGGCGGCAAGCCGCTGGAGGAGGCGCCGGTCAAGGCGGCGATCGAAGATGCGCGCAATCGCCTCGGCAAGGCCGGACGCCTGGTCATCCGGCCTTCCGGCACGGAGCCGCTCATCCGCGTCATGGCGGAGGGCGACGACCCGCAGCTTGTCGAGTCCGTGGTCAACGACATCGTCGAGGTCATTTCGGAAACGCGCAGCGCCGCCTGATCTCCCTCCAACATCGGTTCAAAAGCCCGCCTTGCCGGCGGGCTTTTGATTGGGTCGCGGCCAGCACCGCCTGCAGCAACGGCCGCCAGATGCTCGAATTTTAGAGATTCGTGGTTAATCAATACGGTTAAACGCCTTTTAACCTTTCCGATTCATTATCCACAACTGAGGTCAATCACATTTCGGGCGCGTTCGCCGTTCGAGGGTTCTCAGGGGTGATAAGCATGTTCAACACAGCAAGAATGGCTCTCCTGGCCGCGCTGTTTGCCGGCGCCGGGCCGGCATTCGCCGCCGATTTCGTCGAGCCGCCCGTCGTCGAGGAGGCGCCGCCACCGGTTGCCTACGAGCAGCCGGCCGACTTTGGCGGCTGGTATATCCGTGGCGACATCGACTATCACTGGTCGAAGTTTCGTGGTGGCGACTACATCACCTACGGTGTAGCGCCCCAGAATCCCGGCAAGTTCGATACAGGCAAGCTGGATGGCGCTTTTTCGGCCGGCGGCGGTGTTGGTTACCAGATCGACGAGCATTTCCGCACCGATCTTACCTTGGACTGGATGAGCAAATCCAAATTCCGCGGCTCGACCAACGGCTTCTGCGGCGTATTACAAACCCCTTGCACATCCGTCGACACCTCGTCCTATTCAGCGCTGCTGCTCTTGGCCAACGCCTATGTCGACATCGGCACCTGGCATGGCGTCACGCCTTATGTCGGTGCCGGCATCGGCGGCGCCTGGGTTAAGTGGGATACACTCCACAACGTCGACGATGACGGCGAGTTCGAGCATCATGGCGGCAAAGGCTGGCGTTTTGCCTATGCTGCCATGGCGGGCGCCTCCTACTGCCTGACCGACCGCGTCAAACTCGACGTCGGCTACCGCTTCAGCCACATCAATGGCGGCAAGATGTTCGACTACGCTTCGGATAGCAATGTTGGCCCGGGCTACGACCGCGGCATCAATGTGCACGAAGTGCGCGGCGGCCTGCGCTACCAGTTCGGCAGGTCGGACTGCGCGCCGCCGGAGCCTTACGTGCCGGAACCCGAGCCCGTCTACACGAAGTAGTTGTTTCTGAAATCGAGGAATTTATCGACCGCCCGGCTGATGCCGGGCGGTTTCGTTTGGCTGCCTAAGATGCTGCGTTGTTCTGTAACACCGTCCAGCTCGAGGGGCGAAAGCGGATCAAATCAATTGCTAACGCCTTGTTATCCTTAACCCGCACTTAACCACTATGGTTAACAATGCTCCTTGAAACGGCGCGCGATCGCGAATGCGCCAAGTTCGGGAGCCGAGGACCATGACATTCAAATCGCCTGTAGCTCTGGCGCTTGCAGCAGTCGTCCTGATGCCGCTGACGCCGGCGCTTGGCGCCGATTACGAACCGCCGGTCTATGTCGACCAGGCGCCCGACTATGTACCGGTCGAGGTTGGCTCGGGATGGTATCTGCGCGGCGATGTCTCCTATCTGGTGCAGAAGAGCTTCAAGGATGAGCATTTCGCCTTCACGCCCGCGAGCTTCGACGAAAAGGAAGATCCCATCTTCGCCAGCATTGGCTTCGGCTATCATTTCAATGACTATCTGCGCGCCGATCTCAATGTCGGCTATCTTCCCGGCAACAAGATCGACGTCGGCTATAACGACGGAACGACCGTGGCATCGGCGACCCTGAAGAACTATGCCTTCTCAGGCATACTCAATGGCTATGTCGACCTTGGCACCTATGTCGGAATCACACCTTATCTCGGCGCTGGTGTCGGTGTCGTCCAGAGCAAGCGTCGCCTCTCGGCGAGCTACTTCACCGACAACGCCAACCCCGCCGACGATTTCGTCCTGCGTGACAACAAGACCCAATATTCCTTCGCCTACACGCTGAATGCCGGCCTTGCCTACCAGCTGTCCAAGAACGTCTCAGTCGATCTGGGCTATCAGTATTTTTCCGCGCCAGACGCCGAATATGTGACTGCCGAGAGCCTGACTTCTTTTCCGATCCGCAAAGGAATCAACAATCATCAAGTCAAAGTCGGACTACGCTACGACCTCTGGTAGGCTCGATCGAAGCCGAGGCGTTGACAATGGCGGGTCGTAGGCCCGCCGTTTGCATTTTCGCCCCGGGCGCTGGCAATATCCCGACAGCGACAAAAACTTTCCCCTTGACGCCGAAAGCCTGAACGCATATCGCCGTCCGTGGGCCACCCCTCCCCAACGAGGGGCCACTATCTGGAAGGATAGACCACGATGACGACGCATACGAAGCCTGGATTCCGTCCTGCAAATCCCAATTTTTCCTCAGGTCCCTGTGCAAAACGCCCCGGCTGGTCGGTCGAGGCGCTCAAAAATGCCGCGCTCGGGCGCTCGCACCGCGCCAAGATCGGCAAGACCAAGCTCGAACAAGCGATCGAGCTGACGCGGGAAATACTCCAGGTTCCGGCGGATTACCGCATCGGCATCGTGCCGGCCTCGGATACCGGCGCGGTCGAAATGGCGCTGTGGTCGCTGCTCGGCGAACGCGGCGTCGACATGGTCGCCTGGGAGAGCTTCGGCTCCGGCTGGGTCACCGATGTGGTCAAGCAGCTGAGGCTCGCCGATGTGCGCAGGTTAGAGGCCGATTACGGCGCACTGCCCGACCTGACCAAAATCGACTTTGATCGCGACGTGGTCTTCACCTGGAACGGCACGACGTCGGGCGTGCGCGTGCCGAACGGCGATTTCATCCCGGCCGCCCGCAAGGGCCTGACCATCTGCGACGCCACTTCGGCGGCCTTTGCGCAAAAGCTCGATTTTCAGAAACTCGACGTCGTCACCTTCTCCTGGCAGAAGGTGCTGGGCGGTGAGGGCGCGCACGGCATGCTGATCCTCAGCCCGCGCGCCGTCGAGCGTCTGGAAAGCTACAAGCCGGCCTGGCCACTGCCGAAGATCTTCCGCCTCACCTCGGGCGGCAAGCTGATCGAAGGCATCTTCAAGGGCGAGACCATCAACACGCCGTCGATGCTGTGCGTCGAAGACTATCTCGACGCACTGCGTTGGGCGAAGTCGATCGGCGGCCTCGACGCGCTGGTCACCAGAGCGGATGCCAATGCCGCTGTTCTCGATCGCTTTGTCGGGAAATCTTCCTGGCTCGGCCATCTTGCCGTCGATCCGGCGACGCGTTCGAACACATCGGTCTGCCTTTCCTTTACCGACCGGCAAGTCGCTGCACTCGACGCCGACGGACAGGTTGCGTTCGCCAAGGCAATTGTCTCGGCGCTCGACAAGGAAGGCGTCGCCTATGACATCGGCGCCTACCGCGATGCACCGCCCGGGCTGCGCATCTGGTGCGGCGCGACAGTCGAGACCTCCGATCTCGAAGCGCTGCTGCCCTGGCTCGACTGGGCCTTTGCCGCGCAAAAGGCGTCGCTGAAGGCAGCCGCCTGAGTTTTCCTGTGGCGGCTCTCGGGCCGCCCACCCCCAAACGGATCAAATCCTAATTGAAGGAGGCCGCCATGGCGCCCCGCGTTCTCGTCTCAGACAAACTTTCCACCACCGCCGTGCAGATCTTCAGGGATCGCGGCATCGAGGTCGACTATTTGCCGGATATCGGCAAGGACAAGGAAAAACTGCTCGAAGTGATCGGCCAGTACGATGGGCTGGCCATCCGCTCGGCGACCAAGGTCACGGAGAAGCTGATCAATGCCGCGACCAGGCTGAAGGTCGTGGGCCGCGCCGGCATCGGCGTCGACAATATCGACATCCCGGCGGCGAGCCGCAAGGGCATCATCGTGATGAACACGCCCTTCGGCAATTCGATCACCACCGCCGAGCATGCGATCGCCATGATCTTCGCGCTGGCCCGCCAGATACCGGAGGCCAACGCCTCGACCCATGCCGGCAAATGGGAAAAGAACCGCTTCATGGGTGTCGAAATCACCGGCAAGACGCTCGGCATCATCGGCTGCGGCAATATCGGCTCGATCGTCGCTACGCGCGGCGTCGGCCTGAAGATGCATGTCATCGCCTTCGATCCATTCCTGTCGGACAGCCGCGCCGAGGAGCTTGGTGTCGAAAAGGTCGAGCTCGACGAGCTGTTCGCCCGCGCCGACTTCATCACGCTGCACACACCGCTGACCGACAAGACGCGCAACATCATCGACGCCGCGGCGATCGCCAAAATGAAGACCGGTGTGCGCATCATCAATTGCGCGCGTGGCGGGCTGGTCGTCGAGGCCGACCTGATCGCGGCACTGAAAAGCGGCAAGGTGGCAGGCGCCGGCATCGACGTGTTCGAGGTCGAACCGGCGGAGTATAATGAACTGTTCGGCATGGAAAATGTCGTGGCGACGCCGCATCTCGGCGCGTCGACCACCGAAGCGCAGGAGAATGTCGCCCTGCACGTCGCCGAGCAGATGTCCGACTATCTGATCAAGGGCGCCGTTTCCAACGCCATCAACATGCCGTCGATCACCGCCGAAGAGGCGCCGCGGCTGAAACCTTTCGTCAAGCTTGCCGAAGTGCTCGGCGCCTTTGTCGGACAGGTCACCGAGGATCCGATCAAGGAGGTCGAGATACTGTTCGACGGCTCGACCGCGACGATGAACACGCGCGCGCTGATCAGCGCCACCCTTGCCGGGCTGATCCGGCCGCAGGTCTCCGACGTCAACATGGTGTCGGCGCCGATCATGGTGAAGGAGCGCGGCATCATCGTCGCCGAGGTCAAGCGCGACAAGTCGGGCGTGTTCGACGGCTATATCAAGCTGACGGTCAAGACCGAGCACAGGACGCGCTCGATCGCCGGCACCTGCTTCTCGGATGGCAAGCCGCGCTTCATCCAGATCAAGGGCATTAATCTCGACGCCGAGGTTGGCCAGCACATGCTCTACACGACCAATGCCGACGCGCCCGGCATCATCGGTCTGCTCGGCACGGTCTGCGGCGAGAACGGCGTCAACATCGCCAACTTCCAGCTCGGCCGCAACCGGCCGGGCGGCGATGCCATTGCATTGCTCTATCTCGATGCGCCGTTCCCGGAAAACGTGTTGGCGCAGGTGCGCTCGCACAAGTCGATCGACTCCGCCAAGCGGCTGCATTTCGATGTCGGCGTAGCCTGAAACTCGGTCGCCCCGTGTGCAGCAGCACGCGGGGCGCTTCCACGGTCGTTGATGGATCCGCAGTGGAACGTCGCGGCGAGCGACTTCATTCAGCAGCGGATGTCGCCATCTTCCGCCCGCTGTATTCGGCGAGGCTGATGCCACCGAGCACCAGCGCGAGAGCCAGCGCCTGATAGAGCTGGAATGTCTCACCGACAATCAGCACCGACAGCAGCGTACCGAAGATCGGCACCAGATTGATGAACAGGCCGGCTCGGTTGGCGCCGATCAGCTCGTTGCCTCTGATATAGAAGATCTGCGAGATGACCGAAGCACCGATGGCGGTATAGAACGCGACCGCCCAGCCGCCGGCATCGGGGACGATGACCTTGCCGGCGGCAATCTCCCACAGGAAGAAAGGCAGCGATGTGATGAGTGCGGCAACCGACAGCGCCAGCATCAGGCTCTGCCAGCGGATGACCGGCTTCAGCCGCAACCCCACCGAATAGAAGGAGTAGCAAAGCACGGCGACCAGCATGATCGCGTCGCCGAAATTGAGATCCAGCCTGAGAAGCTGGCGTGGATCGCCATGGCTCGCCGTCACCGCGACACCGGCGATGGTCAGCACGACGCCAATGACCTGCACGCCATTGACGCGCAGGCGAAAGAACACAAAATTGGCGATGATGATGACGATCGGGATCGCCGCCTGCTCGATCGAGACGTTGATCGCCGTGGTGTAGTTGAGCGCCGTGTAGAAGATCGTGTTGAAGAAGGCGAAGCCGCAAGCGCCGAGCCCGCCAAGCAGCAACCAGTGCCTGCGCACCACCGGCCAGTCTTGGCGTAGCGTTCCCCAGCCGATCGGTAGCAGGATCAGAACCGCCAGCAGCCAACGCAGGAAGACGAGCGTCATCGGCGAGATATGACCGACCGCCAGCTTTCCGGCCACGGAGTTGCCGCCCCACAGCAAGGTGGTGAACAGCAGGAATAGGTAGGCGGCTCGATGCATCGTGACATTCCGGCCAGGCAGAGAGAAATGCGCGGTCGTTGCGGGCCTATTGCGGCAGCTCGCGCAAGTAAATGATGTCAAAGGCGAAAATTGTTGTGCCTCGGAGCGTTTTCGGCGGCAAAGAATGGTCGCGCTCGCCGGGTCTTGACGCTATAGAGCGACGTGCGTGCAATTGGACGCTACGCGTCGGAAGGCTCTAATCCTCGCGTCGTGCTTTTCCGAAAATCGATTCCGATTTTGGGGGCCGATGCGATAGAGGCCTATCGTTTCGAACTGTTTCAAGCTGCTCGTGCGGCGTCTCAAGGGAAAAGAAATATGGCCAATGTGGTGGTCGTCGGCTCGCAATGGGGCGATGAAGGCAAAGGCAAGATCGTAGACTGGCTGTCGGAGCGCGCCGATGTTGTCGTGCGCTTCCAGGGCGGCCACAATGCCGGCCACACGCTGGTCGTCGACGGCAAGGTCTACAAGCTGTCGCTGCTGCCGTCCGGCGTGGTGCGGCAAGGCAAGCTGTCCATCATCGGCAATGGCGTTGTCTTCGATCCGCACGCTTTCGTCGCGGAGGTTGCGAAATTGAAAGCGCAGGGCGTCGAGGTGACGCCGGACCGCCTGAAAATAGCCGAAAACACCGCGCTTATCCTGTCCTTGCACCGGGAGCTGGACGGATTCCGCGAGGACGCCGCTTCCAATTCTGGAACGAAGATCGGCACGACCCGTCGCGGCATCGGTCCCGCCTATGAAGACAAGGTGGGCCGGCGCGCGGTCAGGGTGATGGATTTGGCGGATTTGGAAACACTGCCCTTGAAAGTCGACAGGCTGCTGACGCACCACAATGCGCTGCGGCGCGGGCTCGGCCATGCCGAGGTCACGCATGAGGCGATCATGAGCGAGCTGATCTCGGTCGCCGACGAGATCCTGCCCTATATGGACCGCGTCTGGAAAATCCTCGACGACAAGCGCCGCGCCGGCGAGCGAATCCTGTTCGAGGGCGCGCAAGGCACGCTGCTCGATATCGACCATGGCACCTACCCGTTCGTCACCTCCTCCAACACCGTTGCCGGCCAGGCCGCTGCCGGGTCCGGTGTCGGCCCGGGCGCCATCGGCTATGTGCTCGGCATCACCAAGGCCTATACGACGCGTGTTGGCGAAGGCCCGTTTCCGACCGAGCAGAAGAACGAGATCGGCGAGTTCCTGGGCACGCGCGGCCATGAATTCGGCGTCGTCACCGGCCGTAAGCGCCGCTGCGGCTGGTTCGATGCCGTGCTGGTCCGCCAGGCTGTCGCCGTCAACGGCATCAAGGGCATTGCGCTGACCAAGCTCGATGTGCTCGATGGGCTGGACGAGATCAAGGTCTGTACCGGCTACCGCCTCGACGGCGAGGCGATCGATTACCTGCCGGCCAGCCAAGGCGCGCAGGCGCGCGTCGAACCGGTTTACGAGACGCTGGAAGGGTGGAAAGGCACCACCGCCGGCGCGCGCAGCTGGAACGACCTGCCGGCCCAGGCGGTGAAATACGTCCGCTACATCGAAGAGCTGATCGGCGCGCCGGTCGCACTCCTTTCCACCAGCCCTGAACGGGACGACACGATACTTGTGACCGATCCGTTTCAAGACTAGTTTCTCAGCCTTTCCGGGCATTGCGGCTGATTTGCGGGGGCCGGCCCAGAAACAAATGCAGGTCGACTGACGTATGGTAGATTTTGTTCCTATTCTGAAAAAGGCACTCGATAAACTCGGTGAGCCGTCGGCGGAAGTGCGCGCCAGGGTCTATGACAAGGCCCGTTCGTCAATCGCGAAACAACTCGCAGAGAAGGCCACGATGACGCCTTCCGATGTCGACCGGCAGATGCGTGTGCTGGAAGACGCCATCGCCAAAGTCGAGCGGGACTTCGCCAAGCCTGCGCCGCCACCCGACCCGCTGGCGGAACTGGAGGACATCTTCTCCTCCATCGACCGCAACAAGAACCAGTCCAGCCATGTCCGGCAGCCGGCAAAGACCGAGCCGCCATGGCAGCCGGCAAGGACTGAGCCGGCAAAGACGGAGCCAGCAAAGGCTGGGCCAGCATGGCAGCCTACGCCCGCCAAGGCGGCACCGAACTGGCAAAAGCCGCAGCCCGTCGCTCTTTCTCAGGAGCGCGCTGGTCCGCCGCCGCCCAATATGGATATTCCGACGGCCGATGACCAAGACGGCGTTTTTCGGGGCGACGACTTTTCCAACGACGGCGGCCCCGCGGAGGACAGGTTCCAGCGGCTCCATCCCGCCGAGCGCAGGCGCAGCTATGGCGGCGTGATCGTCGCCGCCATTGCCTTGCTGGTCATTGCCGGTGGCGGCTATGGCATCTGGCTGAACAAGGATGCGTTCGGCAGCATGCTCGGCCTCGACGAGACCAAAGCCGTCGCCACCGAACCGCTGGTAAAACCAGCCCCGGCCAAGCCGGTGGCCGATGCGGCCGTACCGGCCGCCGCGCCGCCGACGGAAGCCGGCGAAGGCGCGAAGTTCACGCAGCGCCTCACGCCCGAGGGCCACGAAGTCGATCCTGGCCCCGCGGCCGGGCAGGCGGGCATCGGCGAAGGCGAATCCGTCGCCGCACTGACCACGCCGCCGTCGGCCGCCCAAGCGCCGACCACCCCGGCACCCGCCGCGCCGACACCGGCCGCACCTGCCGATACGCAAGCCACGGCCAATGCTCCAGCGGTCGATGGCTCCGCTGCACCAACTCCCGCAACGCCGCCCGCCAATGGGGCAGCAGCGCCGGCCGATGCTGCGGCGCCCCCGACAGCGGCTGCCCCGCCGCCCGCGCCGGCAGCGGCACCAACGGCAGTTCCGCCGCAAGCCGTGTTGGCCGTCGGCCAGAAGGCGATCTTCTACGAGGAGCGCACCAGCACCGCTCAAGGCTCGGCCGAGCCCGGCAACATCGTCTGGTCACTGGTGCAGGAATCGCCCGGCGGCGACTTGCCACCCGAGCCGGCGATCAGGGCCGAAGCGACCATTCCGGGCAAGGATATCCAGTTGCGCATGACGATCCGTCGCAACACCGACCAGACGCTGCCGGCCAGCCATATTATCGAGATGATCTTCCTGACGCCTGAAGGCTTCGAGGGCGGCGGCGTCGACAACATCCTGCGTGTCGCCATGAAGGGGTCCGAGCAGGATGCCGGCAGTCCGCTGATCGGCATCCCGGCCAAGATCGCCGACGGGTTCTTCCTGGTTGCGCTCAACGATACCAAGGCGGATGAAGACGCCAATCTGACCTTGCTCAGGGGCCAGGACTGGATCGACGTGCCGGTCGTCTACAAGACCGGGCGGCGGGCGCTGCTCACCATGGAAAAGGGCATTCCCGGCGAGAAGGTGTTCGATGAGGCGCTGAAGGCCTGGCAGACAAAGACGGCGGGGTGAGGCCGGCTCGCCAGCCCAACGCCTCTTTGGCTCAGAAGCCTTGGAACAGCATGTCGAGCGCGCTCACGATCTCGTCGTGATGGCGAGAAAGATTTCCTTCGGCAACGGGCAATTCGGCGCTCATCAAGGCTGACATGAATTGAGTGACCATGACATGGTCCTTACCGTTGATTGTGAAGATAGGGTTTAAGCGGCGGCCCGGCACTGGCGCCTTGTTGGCGGGCATCAGCGGGACGACGACCTTGGTGTCGAGCCGTCCCAGAAGGTCGGATTGGACATCGAGAAGGTAACCGTCGTCTTCGGCACTCTGATAGAAATCATAACGCGCCATCAAAACAGCCGGTGCTTGGCCAAAGGCAAGCCGTTGCGCCTGACATAGTCATTGGAACTGTCGATCGCTCCCTTGTTTTCCTCCTGCCACCGGCGGCCTTTTTCGGCCGAAATCGCCTTGGCGATGCCCTCTTCAGCAGCGCGGGATATATTGATGCCCAACGCCTTGGCATCCTCGATCAATCGGGAGTCGATCGATGTATTAACCGACTTTCTCTGGGTTTTTGGATTCGATTGAAGCATGGAGCCGCTCCCATTTATGCGCATAATGTAGGCGCATATCAGCGTGCATGCAACCTGTCATCCCTCCATCTCTTCCCTTAGCATCTCGAGTTCCAGCCATTCCTCCTCGAGCGCTGCCAGTGTGACGCGCTCCTTGTCGAGCGCGGCAATCGTCTTCTGGAACGAGGCCGGGTCGCGCTCGTAATAGGCCGGATCGGCGATGTTGTTCTCCAGCCGCGAGATCGAGGCCGACACCGCTTCGATCTTTTTGGGTAAGGTTTCCAGCGCGAATTTCTGCTTGAACGACAGTTTCTTGGCCGGGCCCTTGGGAGCGGCCGCGTTGGTCCTGCTTGCAGCCATCGCCTCGCTGGTCTCTACCTTCGGCCGCGCCTTGCGGTCATCCAGCCTGGTGCCGCCGCGCTGCGCCAGCATGTCGGAATAGCCGCCGGCATATTCGATCCAGCGGCCGTCGCCATCCGGCGCGATGATGCTGGTCACGGTGCGGTCGAGGAAATCGCGATCGTGGCTGACCAGGATCACCGTGCCGGCAAAGCCGGCGACCAATTCCTGCAGCAGTTCCAGCGTCTCCATGTCGAGGTCGTTGGTCGGCTCGTCGAGCACAAGCAGGTTTGCCGGCCGCGCCAAGACGCGGGCGAGGATCAGCCGTGCCCGCTCGCCGCCCGAAAGCTCGCGCACCGGCGTGCGCGCCTGTTCCGGCTTGAACAGGAAGTCCTTCATGTAAGAGACGACGTGGCGCTGCTCGCCATTGATGACGAGGTTCTCGCCGCGACCGTCGGTGAGATACTGCGCCAGTGTCTCCTGCGGATCGACGGCCTCGCGCTTCTGGTCGAGCGTGGCGATCTCCAGATTGGTTCCGAGCCGCACCGTGCCTGCGTCCGGCTTCAATTCGCCGGTCAGCATCTTCAACAGCGTCGTCTTGCCGGCGCCGTTCGGCCCGACCAGGCCGACGCGATCGCCGCGCTGGATGCGGGTCGAGAATCCCTTGACCACAGTCAGATCGCCAAAGCTCTTCTCGATGTTCTTGGCTTCGATCACCAGCTTGCCGGATTCGGCGGCGTCGCTGGCTGTCATCGTCGCCGCACCCTCGGCGCCGCGATGACCACGAAAGCGCTGGCGCATGGTCTGCAACTCACCGAGCCGGCGCATGTTGCGCTTGCGCCGTGCTGTCACGCCATAGCGCAGCCAGTGCTCCTCGCGCACGATCTGGCGACCGAGCTTGTGCTGCTCGCGCTCTTCCTCCTCCAGCACCGTGTCGCGCCATTCCTCGAAAAAGGCAAAGCCCTTGTCGAGACGGCGGGTCTGGCCGCGGTCGAGCCAGATTGTGGCGCGCGACACGCGCTCGAGAAAACGACGGTCATGCGAGATGACGACCAGTGCCGAGGAGGTGCGGGCAAGCTCCTCCTCCAGCCATTCGATAACCGAAAGGTCAAGATGATTGGTCGGCTCATCGAGGAGGAGAATGTCGGGCTCCGGCGCCATGACGCGGGCGAGGGCGGCGCGCCGCGCCTCGCCGCCGGAGAGGTCGTTCGGCCGCTCCTCGCCGGTCAGGCCGAGATGCTCCATCAGATAGGTGGCGCGGTAGGGATCGTCGGCGGGTCCGAGCCCTGCCGAGACATAGGCGCGGACGGTCGCAAAACCTTCCATGTCGGGAATTTGCGGCAAGTAGCGGACGGTCGCCGAAGGCTGGCGGAAGACTTCGCCGTCCTGCGGCTCGATCAGCCCGGCGGCGATCTTGAGGAGCGTCGACTTGCCCGAGCCGTTGCGGCCGACCAGGGCGATCTTGTCGCCAGCAGAGGCCGTCAGGGCGGCACCGTCGAGCAGCGGCGTGCCGCCGAAGGTCAGCTTTATCCCGTCGAGATTGAGAAGCGGCGGCGCCATGTCAGCTTTCAGGTAGGGGAAAAGGATGCGCGAGCAGCAGCGCGCGGCCGCTGGCCAGCGCGATTTCCAGCCGGCCCCTGACCTCGTTGGAAATGGTCAGCGACGAGCCGAACGCGACCTCGACATGGTCGAGCGGCCATTTGGCACCGGTGACGCTCAGGCCGGCGAGATCGGAGAAGCCGAGCACCGAAAACAGTGTGCCGTCGGCATAGTCGAAGCGAGCCTTTCCCGGCAGCAACGGAATGCCTTCCTGTGCGCCGCTGGTCAAAAGCACTTCCGTCCCGCCTTCCGCCAGCCGGATGCTCAGCGCCAGATGCAGGAAGATGTGATCGGTGCGTTTGCCGCCGAAGGCGCCTGCGAGCACAAGGCTGGTCGCACCGCGTTCGAGTGCGGCGGCGATAGCGAGTTCACCGTCGGTCTTGTCCTTTTCGGCGGGAAACACCTGCCGTGGCACGGCCGCCAGATCCTCCGGCAAATCGGCAGGCACCGAATCGAAATCGCCGACCCAGAGTTCCGGCCTCAGGCCCAGCATGCGGGCATGGCCGATGCCGGCATCCGCAGCGATGACGCGCGAGCCTTCGACCTGGCGGTCGAGCAGCGGCGTGCGGATGAGATCGCCGCCAAGCAGGATGGTGAATGTGCTCATATCTCGTGGCCCTTACCAGCCCTGCCCCGGAAACGGAAGATGAAACGGCAGACGAAACGGAAGGCTGGGCTTTGGATGCCCGGCAAACTTCCGCTTGCGCAGCACTTCGGCCGGGCCTATGTGTCGCAACGCTCTAACGGGGTGCCGGACGCGATTTTCGCGGACCGGCTGAGAGGCAAGACTGCCAACCCGCTGAACCTGATCCGGTTTGTACCGGCGGAGGGATTAGACGTTTCGGACAGCCCGACGCCTCAATTCCTTTCAACGCGAACGAAGGAGGCGCCGATGCGCAGTTTTTTCCACTCTCTTGTCTCAATTGTCCTGTTTGCGGCATCCGCGCTCGCCCTGCCGGGGCAGGCATCGGCACAGGATAAGCTGACGGTCTATACCTATGAAAGCTTCACCGCCGATTGGGGTCCGGGACCGGCTGTGAAGAAGGCCTTCGAGGCCGAATGCAGCTGCGTCGTTGAATTCGTCTCGGTCGCCGACGGCGTCGCGCTGCTCAACCGTGTGAAGCTGGAAGGCGCCGCGACCAAGGCCGATATCGTGCTTGGCCTCGACACGAATTTGACGGCGGACGCCAAGGCAACCGGCCTGTTTTCGCCGCACGGCGCCGTGTCGGGCGTCAGCGTCCCGGGAGCCTGGAGCGACGATATTTTCGTGCCGTTCGACTATGGCTATTTCGCCGTCATCTACGATACCGAAAAACTGAAGAGCCCGCCGAAAAGCCTCAGGGAATTGGTCGAGGGCGATGCCGGCGACAAGATCGTCATCCAGGATCCGCGCACCTCGACGCCGGGCCTTGGCCTGCTGTTGTGGGTCAAGTCGGTCTATGGCGACAAGGCGCCCGAAGCCTGGGCCAAGCTCAAGGCGAAGGTGCTGACGGTGACGCCAGGCTGGAGCGAGGCCTACGGCCTGTTCACCAAGGGTGAGGCGCCGATGGTGCTGTCCTACACCACCTCGCCGGCCTACCACATGGTCGCCGAAAACACCGAGCGCTACCAGGCGGCGTCCTTCGAGGAGGGCGAATATCTGCAGATCGAGGTTGCGGGGATCACCACCAAGGGCGCGAAGAACCCGCTGGCGGAAAAGTTCATTGCCTTCATGACCGGACCGAAATTCCAGGATGTCATTCCCGAAACCAACTGGATGTTCCCGGCCGGCAAGACCGACAAGCCGCTCAACCCGGCGTTCGACAAGCTTGTCAAACCGACCAAGACCTTGCTGTTCAGCCCGGAGGAAGTCGCGGCCAACCGCAAGGCCTGGGTCGATGAGTGGCTTGCGGCGATGAGCAAGTAGGATTCCATATGGTGTTCGTTCCCGACCTCAACCGCACCCATCGTCAAGCTGGGTAGCGCGAAATGCAGGCTCGCCGTCCTGACTCCCGCGTCACTGCCGGCGTCGTCGCGCTCGCCGCCATCGCGCTGCTGATCGGCGGGGCATTCGCCGGGCTGGTCGTCGAAGCCACACGCGACCCGTCCGGCGCCGCCTCCGCTTTCGATTCCTATCTCTTGCGCGTCGCCCGTTTCACGCTCTGGCAGGCAGTCCTTTCGACCCTGCTCTCCGTTGCACCGGCGCTGTTCGTCGCGCGCGCCCTGTCGCGGCATCCACAGTTTCTCGGGCGAGGCTTTATCCTGCAGCTTTTCGCTCTGCCGCTGGCGCTGCCGGCCATTGTTGCCGCACTCGGTGTCCTGGCGCTCTACGGCCGTGCCGGGTATTTTGCCGGCACGCTGGGCGCGCTAGGCGGCCAGAGCTGGCCCGGCATCTACGGCCTGTCGGGCATCCTCGTTGCCCATGTCTTCTTCAACCTGCCGCTGGCAACGCGGCTGTTCCTGGAAGCATTGCAGACCGTGCCGGCCAACCAATGGCGGCTGGCGAGCCAGCTTGGCATGGGCGCTGCGCCGGCCTTTCGGCTGATCGAATGGCCGCCGCTGCGTGCGGCCCTGCCGGGCATCGCCGGGCTCGTTTTCATGCTGTGCATCACCTCCTTCACCATCGTGCTTACGCTCGGCGGCGGACCCAGCGCGACGACGCTGGAGGTTGCCATCTACCAGGCGCTGCGTTTCGACTTCGACCCGGCGCGGGCGGTGACGCTGACCTTGTTGCAAATTGCGCTGACCTTCGTGGTCGTGCTGGCACTGACGCGGCTCGGCGCCAATGTGACCGGCGACGCCAATCTGCCGGTGGCGCCGCGCCGGCATTTTTCAGCCGGTGCGGCCGAGACCGTGCTGAACGCGCTGGTGATCGGGCTGGCATTGCTGTTTGTCGCCGGGCCGATGGCGGCGACGCTGGCAGCCGGGCTTGGCGCCGATCTCGGCCGCCTGGCCGGCGAGAGCGCGGTGCGGCAAGCGACGGCGACCAGTGGCGTGCTCTCCCTCCTGTCGGCGATGCTCTCTGTGGCGTTGTCGCTGTCGCTGGTCATGGCGCGCCGGGCGCTGGCGCTCACCCGGCGGACAGGCCGGCGGACACTGCTCGAACATCTGGCCGACACCGGTGCGGGGTTCGTCCTGGTGGTGCCGCCCATTGTCATCGGCGCCGGCTGGTTCCTGCTCTTGCGCACCGTCAGCGATGTCTTTGCGATCGCCCCCGTCATGGTCGTTGCGGTCAATGCGGTGATGGCGATGCCGTTCGCCATCCGCGCCATCCGCCCTGCCTATGACGCGGCAAGCGAACGCCACGAACGGCTCTGTGCACAGTTTGGTATCTCGGGCTGGAACCGGTTGCGGCTGGTCGACTGGCCGTCGCTGCGGCGGCCGCTAGCCACCGGCTTTGCTTTCGCCATGGCGCTGTCGCTCGGCGATCTCGGCGTCATTGCGCTGTTCGGCAGCGATTCCGTGCAGACCTTGCCCTATCTGCTGCTGGCGCGCATGGGCAGTTACCGCACCGAGGATGCGGCCGGGCTGGCGCTGCTGCTCGGCCTTGTCTGCCTGGCGCTGGTGCTGGCCGCGGACTGGCTGGGAAGGAGGGAGAAATCATGATGCCGATCAGCCCGGAACGGTCCATTTCGGTGGAAAAAGGCGCAGCCGTGCGGCTCGACAAGGTCTCGTTCAGCTATGGTGAAACGCCGCTTACATTCGATGTCGATTTCCCGCCGTCGGAAATCACCGCCATCATGGGGCCGAGCGGGTCGGGAAAGTCGACGCTACTCAATCTGGTGGCCGGTTTCGAGGCGCCGCGGTCGGGCCGCGTGCTGATCGGCGGCGCCGACGTCAGCACTGCGCCGCCTTCAGCGCGGCCGGTATCGATGGTGTTCCAGGAAAACAACCTGTTTGCCCATCTATCCGTCGAGCAGAATGTCGGGCTCGGCCGTTCGCCTTCGCTCAGGCTGAGCGAGGCTGACCGCGCCGCAATCTCCGCAGCGCTGAAGCGCGTCGGCCTTTCCGGCAAGGAAAGCCGGCTGCCGCGCGAACTCTCCGGCGGCGAGCGGCAGCGGGTCGCACTCGCCCGGGTCCTGGTGCGCGACCGGCCGGTGCTGTTGCTCGATGAGCCGTTCGCTTCGCTGGGACCGGCACTGCGCGACGACATGCTCGACCTGGTGGCCGACGTCCATTCGGAGCAGCGCATGACGGTGCTGTTCGTCACGCACCAGCCGGACGATGCGCGCCGTATCGGCCAAAACATGGTTTTCCTGGATGGTGGCACGGTTGCCGCGACGGGCGCCGCCGCCGATTTTTTCGTCGAGGCTGGACCGGAGGCATTCCGACGCTATATCGGCTCGGGTCCGTTTGCGGCTGGATCACGAGATGTTGCCCGGAAGCGGACATAATTTATGGTCAAACCGGCGCAAGGCGAAGCGGCGCTTGCTTGCCATGGTCGAGGTAGTGTGGCTAGGTCCGCCAGGAGTTGGTCCGGCTTAGACCGTGATTTGCCCTTGCTGCCTCGTATCTGTCGGACGCACGAAGGACGCCGTAGCACTTGATTTTGCGCGTGATGCTTTCCGGAAATCGCGCCCGATTTTCGCGGTCACGTCCCAGGACTTGAAAGGAAGCCGATCTGCCGACCGGCATCGACAATCGGAGGGTGAAACCGCTGGCTCGCTTTCTGGCGCTGGCCGGTCTTGCCTTGGCGCTGGCAAGCTGCCAGATGTTCACGCCTCCCGACGTGCAGGAATCGGGCTTCCAGCCCTCCGACAAGCCGATCACGGTCGACAATGTCGCCGCCAACAGCAAGCTCGCCCAACTGGCGAAGGCGCAGCACCCGCGCATCCTTGCCACCTATGGCGGTGAGTATTCTGACCCCAAGCTCGAGCGCATGGTGGCCAAGATCGTGGGCAGACTGACCGTGGTGTCGGCCAACCCGACCCAGACCTACCGCATCACCATCCTCAACTCGCCCAACGTCAATGCCTTCGCGCTGCCGGGCGGCTATCTCTACATCACCCGCGGCCTGCTGGCGTTGGCCAACGATTCGGCCGAGCTTGCCGCCGTCATTGCGCATGAGATGGGCCACGTTACGGCTAACCACGGCCTGCAGCGCCAGCAGCTGGAAGCGGAAGAGGGGTTGGCGACCAAGGTCGTTTCGGACGTGCTCGGCGACAACCCGACGGCCAAGGCGGCGCTGATCCGCGGCAAGCTGAGGCTGGCCCAGTTCTCGCGTAATCAGGAGCTGGAGGCCGACGCCATCGGCATCAAGTCGATCGGCGAAGCCGGTTTCGACCCCTACGCCGCCGGCCGCTTCCTGCAGTCGATGTCGGCCTATACCGATTTCCGCTCGATCAGCGGCGCCACCGACGCCAGCCTCGACTTCCTGGCGACGCACCCCAACACGCCGCAGCGTATCGATCTCGCGCAGCGCCACGCCCGCCAGTTCGGCGCGCCCGGTGTCGGGTCGCGCGACCGCGATTCATTCCTTGCCGGCGTAGACGGGCTGCTTTACGGCGACACGCCGGAGGAAGGCTATGTGCGCGGTGAAACCTTCCTGCATCCTGGCCTCGGCGTGTCGTTCTCGGTGCCTAACGGCTTTATCATCGACAATTCGGCGGCGGCGGTGACGGCGACAGGCCCGGGCGACATGGCAATCCGCTTTGACGGTGTTTCGATCGACAAGGACCGCTCGCTGACCGACTACATCCGCAGCGGCTGGGTCGCTGGCCTCGACGAGAGCAGCGTTCGCCAGGAGACGATCAACGGCAACGAAGCCGCAACCGCGCATGCCGGCGCCGATGGCTGGCAATTCGACATTGCGGTGATCCGCGCCGGCGGCCAGGTCTACCGCTTGCTGACCGCTGCACCGTCGGCCAGCACCTCGCTGAGCACGGTGGCGCGCTCGGTCAGCGGCTCGTTCCGCATCCTGAGTGCTGCCGAGAAGGCAGCGCTGAAGCCGCTGCGTATCCGCATCGTCACGGTGCAGCCCGGCCAGACGATGGGCTCGCTGGCCGCACAGATGGTCGGCGTCGACCGCAAGCTGGATCTGTTCAGGGTGCTCAACGCGCTGTCGCCGGGTGCCGCCGTTTCGGCCGGCGACAAGGTCAAGATCGTCACCGACAAATAGCAGCCGACGCGGTTCAGGCTGCGAGAAATTCCGGATTCTGCTTTACCAGCGCCGCCTTGAGTTTTTCCATGGCGCGCGCCTCGATCTGGCGGACGCGTTCCTTGGAGATGCCGAGTGTTTCGCCGAGTGCTTCGAGCGTCGCGCCTTCGTCGCTCAGCCGGCGCTCCTCGATAATCCTGAGCTCGCGCGCATTGAGCGCGCCGAGTGCCGTCCTCAGCCACACCGAGCGGCGTTCGACATCGATCGTGTCGCCGACGACCTCATCGGGCAGCGGGTCATCCGAAACCAGGAACTCCATCCGCTCGGTTGCGCCCGCGTCGTCGGCAAGCGGCGTATTGAGCGAACTGTCGGGTGCCGAAAGGCGGGAATCCATCATCGCCACATCGGCCTCCGATACCCCGAGAGCCGCCGACACTTCGCGGTAGAGCGTGGCATTCGACGTCTGCTCGGCGCCGTTTGCCAGGCGGGCGCGCAGGCGCCGCAGGTTGAAGAACAGCGCCTTTTGCGCCGAGCTGGTGCCGCCGCGCACGATCGACCAGTTGCGCAGGATATAGTCCTGCATCGAGGCCCGGATCCACCAGGTCGCATAGGTCGAGAACCGCACCTCGCGCTCGGGCTCGAAACGGGCCGCTGCCTCCAGCAGTCCGACATGGCCTTCCTGGATCAGGTCGCCCAGCGGAAGGCCGTAGTGGCGAAACCGCGACGCCATGGAAATGACCAGCCGCATATGCGCGACGGTGATGCGGTGCAGCGCCTGCTGGTCATTATTTTCCTTCCAGCGCAGCGCCAGGAGATGCTCTTCGTCACGTTCCAGATAAGGGGCTTTCATCGCCGCGCGAACCATGGTCCGTCCTGCACTGTCTTCCATCATGCCGCGCTCCTGTTTCAGGCGTTGCGGTGCGATCGAATCGTGAGTTGGCGCCGATGGTTGAAATGGCGGCGCCGCGCCCTACAACAGCGAAGAACGTGCCATGCGGGGGAATGTTCCCCCGGACTGTCATGTCGATTGCGCTGTTCCAGGCGATTCGCCACCGGCCCTGACTCAGCCGGATGGCGTCGGGAGATGCTGGTTGAGAATGGGATTTCAAGGGCGCGAGATTTTTGAAATCTAGTTTCTTATTCCGGCATCGCGCATCTGTCATTTTCCGGCACTCGCAATGACGCCGGACATCGGCCAAGGACGGGATCACAGAAAAATGAAATGGCTCAAATCGCTCATTATCGCCGGGACGCTGCAGGTTCTGGCCATCGCCGCCGGTCATGCCGGCGCCAATCTCGACCAGATCAAGCAGTCCGGCGTCTTCAAGGTCGGCACGGAAGGAACCTATGCGCCCTTCACCTATCATGATGCTTCCGGCGCGCTGGTTGGCTTCGACGTCGAGATCGCGCGGGCCATCGCCGAGCGCCTCGGCGTCAAAGCCCAGTTCCTCGAAGGCAAATGGGACGGGCTGATCGCCGGTCTCGACGCCAACCGCTACGATGCCGTCATCAACGAGGTCGGCATCACCGAAGCGCGCAAGGCCAAATATGACTTTTCGGATCCCTACATCGCCTCCAAGGCAGTGCTGATCGTGCGTGGCGACAACACCGATATCAAGAGCTTCGCCGATCTCAAGGGCAAGAAGGCGGCGCAGTCGCTGACTTCGAATTTCGGCAAGCTGGCTGAAACCAACGGCGCCGAACTCGTCGGCACCGACGGCTTCGATCAGTCGATCCAACTGCTTCTCACCGGCCGCGCCGACGCCACCATCAACGACAGCCTGTCCTTCCTCGATTTCAAGAAGCACAAGCCAGACGCCAATGTGAAGATTGCCGCGCAGGAGGAAAACGCCGACTATTCCGGCGTCATCGTGCGCAAGGGCGATCCGGAACTGGTGGCCGCCATCAACAAGGCGCTGGCCGACATCAAGGCCGACGGCACCTACCAGAAAATCGCCGACACCTATTTCGGCCAGGACGTTTCGAAGTAAAACGGCTTTCTCGTGTGGGCCGAACGCCGGCCCGCGTCGTTCGTATCGCGGCGAGCTGTCTTTGACGGCCCGCCGCTTTCGCGTGATATGAGCGACGGCAATCTGGCAAGGAGGAGCTTAGTGCCGCACTGGCTGCAATTGATGCTGGAATCCCTGCCTACGCTGCTGTGGGCTGCACTGATCTTCACCGTGCCGTTGACGCTGCTGTCGTTTGCGTTCGGTCTTGTCCTCGGCCTGGTCGTGGCGCTTGTCCGGCTGTTCGGCCCCAAACCCCTGGTCGCCGTGGTCCGCTTCTACGTCTGGATCTTCCGCGGCACGCCGCTTCTCGTGCAACTGTTCCTTATCTTCTATGGCCTGCCATCGGCCGGCATCCTGCTCGACGCCTTTCCGGCAGCACTGATCGGCTTCACCTTGAACATCGGTGCATATTCGTCGGAAATCATCCGCGCCGTCATCGGTTCGGTGCCCAAGGGCCAGTGGGAAGCGGCCTATTCGATCGGCATGACCTGGGCCCAGGCAATGCGGCGCACCATTCTTCCACAGGCGGGGCGCGTCGCGGTGCCGCCGCTGTCCAACACCTTCATCTCGCTGGTCAAGGACACTTCGCTCGCCGCCGCCATCACCGTGCCGGAGATGTTCCAGGCAGCGCAGCGCATCGTCGCTACCACCTATGAGCCGCTGATCCTCTATGTCGAGGCAGCGGCCCTCTATCTGGTCATGAGCTCCGTGCTGTCGGCCTTGCAGGCGCGGCTGGAAAAACGGCTCAACCGTTATGGCGGCTTCCTGGAGGCGCGCGCATGATCGGCCTCACCAACATTGAAAAGCGCTTCGGCGACAATCTCGTGCTGAAGGGCGTGACCGTCACCATCGAGGAAGGCAGCGTCACGGCGCTCGTCGGGCCATCGGGCGGCGGGAAAAGCACGCTTTTGCGCTGCATCAACCTGCTCGAGCTGCCGACTTCAGGCACGGTGCGGATCGGCGACGATGCACTCGAATTCCACCCTGGCGGCAGGGTCTCGACCAGGGATATTCAGCGGCTGCGGCTGCAGACCGGCATGGTGTTCCAGAATTTCCAGTTGTTTCCGCATCGCACTGCGATCGAGAACATCATGGAGGGGCTGGTGACGGTGCTGAAATGGCCCAAGGAAAGGGCGCGCCAACGGGCGCTCGCCCTGCTCGAAAAGGTCGGCATGGCGCACAAGGCCGATGCCTGGCCGGCGACCCTGTCAGGCGGCCAGCAGCAGCGCGTGGCGATTGCCCGGGCGCTGGCGCCTTCGCCGAAAGTCCTGCTCTGCGACGAGCCGACCTCTGCGCTCGATCCGGAACTGGCGCAGGAGGTGGTCGACGTGCTCGGCAAGCTCGCCAGCGAGGGCACGACCATGGTGATGGCGACGCATGATCTGCGGCTCGCCTCGAAGATCGCGCGGGAAGTGGTGTTCCTCGATGCCGGCAACATCGTCGAACAAGGCCCGGCCGCGGTGCTGTTCAGCAACCCGGAACGCCAGCGGACCAAGCGGTTTATCGCCACGCTGAAGCAGGAGGCGGAAAGGGAGGGCGGTCGCGAGAGCTAGAACGGCCATCGCCAGTCAGCCAAATAGAAAAGTCAGCTAAAACAAAAAACCCGGCGCGAGGCCGGGTCTTTCTGAATTCGAAGGCGAGAAAAAATCAGGCAGCTTCTTCCTGCTCGGCTTCCTCGTTGTCGGCCTTGGCGCCGCGCTTCGGACCCTTATTGAGGTTCACCTCGATGAGGCGCACCGCTTCGGTCTCCGACATGCGGTTGACGGCCGCGATCTCACGGGCCATGCGGTCAAGCGCCGCCTCGTAGAGCTGGCGCTCGGAATAGGACTGCTCCGGCTGGTTGTCGGCGCGATAGAGGTCGCGCACCACTTCCGAGATGGAGATCAGATCGCCGGAGTTGATCTTGGCATCATATTCCTGGGCGCGGCGCGACCACATGGTGCGCTTGACGCGGGCGCGGCCCTGCACGACCTTCAGCGCGCGCTCGACATAATCCTCTTCCGACAGCTTGCGCATGCCGATCGAGGTCGCCTTGGCGACCGGCACCTTGAGGCGCATCTTGTCCTTCTGGAAGTCGATGACGAACAGCTCCAGCTTGTGGCCCGCGACTTCCTGCTCATCGATCGAGACGATCTGGCCGACACCATGCGCCGGATAGACGATGTACTCGCCGGTCTTGAAACCGTGGCGCGCTGCGGTAGACTTCTTCTGCGGGGTGATCGTTGCCATTACGCCCTGAACTCCTTGTTGTGGTACCGGCATCGTGCCGGCCCGAACTCGTGCGACCGGGGTGACCGGTCCTTAGCCACACAACGATGAACTCACCGGAAAGGCCAGGACCGGCAAATCGCAACATTGCGACCGCCTGCCCCAGATCGCTCTGGTCCGGATTGAGAAATTCACCTTTCAGTGATTTGGGGCGTTTGCGCCATAAATCGACGTTGTGTCACCGGCATGTTTGGTTTGATATAACACAAAAAGTCGGGAGAATCAAGGTTTTGCTGCACGCGCGAAGGCCATGCGCCGTCGCCGCCTGTCAAGGCAGTTAATGTATCACGTCTGTTACGCGGCGTCAGGCCGCCGCAGCCGGCAGGCTCGTCAATCGCCTTCGCCGGGCTCCGGGGAGAAATATTTCTCGAACTTGCCAGTTTCGCCATCGAAGTTTTTAGCGTCGGCCGGCGGCTCCTTCTTGGCGGTGATGTTAGGCCATTTCTCGGCATATTCGGTGTTGATCTGCAGCCATTTGTCGAGGCCCGACTCGGTATCGGGCTTGATCGCATCGGCCGGGCATTCCGGTTCGCAGACGCCGCAATCGATGCACTCGTCCGGGTGGATGACGAGCATGTTCTCACCTTCGTAGAAGCAGTCGACCGGACAGACCTCAATGCAGTCCATGTATTTGCATTTTATGCAATTGTCGGTCACGACATAGGTCATTGGTCGGCTCCGGGACGTCCCATTTTGTTGGGCTTTTTTGGTGAGGTAACGCCTTTGTCCGCTGGTGGCAAGGGCGGCCCTTGCCAGCGGTGCCGCGGTTTCCGGAATGGAATTCCAGAGGGCCGGCAAAGCGGACGTTCGAGTTTGCTCAATCGTCGCCGAGCAGGTGGTCGGTCTGGCGGCGTTCTTTCTTCGTCGGGCGGCCGCTGCCGGCCTCGCGCAACGGCGGCACCGCATCGGGAAGCGCCTCGCCCTTGGGCGCGGGGGGCGGCGACATGTCCTCGTAGAGCAGGCGGGCCTCTTCGGCCGGGCCACGCCGTACGCCGGTGCCAAGGACTTTCCAGACGAAGATCCGCCGCTCCAGCGTGATGGTCAAAACGTCGCCCGGCCGGACCGTATCGGAGGCCTGCGCTGCTTTGTCGCGATTGATGCGGACCCGTCCGGCGACGACCAGCTTGGCTGCCAGCGTGCGCGACTTTACCGCGCGCGAGAAGAACAGCCACTTGTCGATGCGCTGGCGGGCATCAGTGACCATCGGACGAGCAGCTTACTTCTTCAGCTGGTCGCGCAACGCGGCGAGCTTGGCGAAGGGCGAGTCCGGATCGAAGCGGACCGGGCGTTCCTCACGCGGCTTTGGCTGGAAGGCGGGCTTTGCGCCTTGGGCGCCGCCTTTGCCGTCCTGTCGGCCACCCTTCCAGTCGGGCCGGTTTTCGCGCCGGTCGGGGCGTTCGCCTTGCGGCTTGCTTGCGCGCTCTGCCGCCTCGCCTTGCGGCCTCGGCTTGAACTTGCTGCGGTCGAAGCGCGGCTTGCCGGCGCCGTCGCGCTGGTCGTGGCGCCCCTGACGGGCAGGCCCGTCGCCCGGCGTCGGTTGCGCGCCGGCATCTACCGGCGCATCGCTGCGGCCGCCCGGCGCAGCTTGACCATTGCGCGCACGATTGTCCCGATGATTGTCCCGGGGGCGGTTGTCATGCTGGCGATGACGTGGGCGCTGGTCGAAACGAGCCTGCCGCCACAACAGGATGGGTTTTGGCTCCTCGGCTTCTGGAGCAGCTTCGCCGGCGACGGCTTCCGCCGTTGCTGCAGGTTCGGGGGGCGATGCTTCCGTAGTTTCGAAAACCGGCGGCTCTGCCGGTGCCGTAGCCTCAGTTTCCGCCCCAAGTTCCGCCCTTGGCTCAGCCGCTGGTTCCGCAGGCGCTTCAGCAGTCGCCTCGGCGGCGGGCCGGGCCTCTTGCGTGACTTCTGCCGCAGCTTCTGGGGCTGGAGCTTCCGCGACAGGCTCTGCCGCCGCTTCGGTCGCGGCTTCGGCTGCTGCCTCCGCAACTGGGGTCGCATCCGACACTGGCTCGGAAACCTCCGCCGGCGGCTCTGCCGCGGCAGATGCTTCCGCCATCCTCGCCTGCTCGGCTCGCGCAGCCTCTTCCGCCGCCTGCTTTGCAGTGGCAGCGTCACGCGCGGCACTGTCCTGTGCTTCGAGCCGCGCCTTGACCTCGGCTGCCGGTTTGGCATCGGCGCGATAGCCGAGTCCCTTCAGGATTTCTTCCATGTCGTCGGCGGTGGCGCCGAGGATCGACATCATCGGCGGCGTCACCATGAAGGATTGGCCGTCATAGGCGCCGTCGGGGCGAGGGCCGAGGCCCGGCTTCCAGTTGGTCGCCGGCCGGATCAGGTCGGCCAGTCGTTCGAGAATATCGACGCGTACGGCACGCCGGCCAAGATTGCGGTAGCCGGCAAGCTTGTAGAAGGTCTTGTCGAATGTGGGATCGATGACCACCGAGGTGCGGCCGGAGGCCAGTGCGTGAACGACATCGCCGAAGCCGGGCTTGTCCTTGCCGTCGTTCCTCAGTGCCCACAGCAGCGTTATCAGCCCGGCCGGCGCCGGTTTGATCAACGCCGGCACGAAGACATGGTAGGCGCCGAAGCGCACGCCGAGACGGCGAAGCGCCGCGCGGCCTTCCTGGTCGAGCGACTTCATCTCGTCGGCAATGTCGCGACGGTTGATGAGGCCGAAATGCTCGACAAGCTGGAAAGCGATGCCGCGGCCGATGCCGGTGATCTGCTCGGCATTCTTGAGATCAACCAGCGGCTTCAGCAGGGATTCGATCTGGAAATTGACGAAGCGCTCGGCGCGCGCCGCAACCTTGTCGCGGGCCGGGCCGGTGAGTTGCTCGTCGGCGAGCAGAACGAGACGCGGCTTCAAAGCGTCTTCGCCGGCAACCAGCGTGCCGATCGGGGCGCCGATCCAGCGCAGCGTGCCATCCGAACCCAGCGCAATGTCGCCATTGGCAGAGGCGCCGAAGCGCTCGGCCCGCGCCTCGAACTCGGCGGCAAGCGCCTTCTGCGCCGCCGCCCGCACTGCCTTGGCATCCTCGCCGCCGGCGCTCTGGTCGGCGGTGAAGCGGAAACCCTGCAACTCGCCGACGTGATGGCCTTCGACGAGGACGGTTCCGGTTGGGCTGATTTCGGCTTCAGGCATCGTGTTTTCTCTAAGGCGCCGCATGAGGACGGAAGTCCTGCGGTCTACAAAACGTTTCGTCAACCGCTCATGCAGCGCATCCGACAATCTGTCTTCGATTTCGCGCGTCTTTTCCTGCCAGTGTGCCCGATCGGCCAGCCAGCCGGGCCGGTTGGAAACGAAGGTCCATGTGCGGATCTGGGCAATCCTGTGCGATAGCGTGTCGATGTCGCCTTCGGTGGTGTCGGCACGGCGCACCTGCTCGGCCATGTAGTTCTCGTCGACATGGCCGTGCCTGGCAAGGTCCATGTAGATGGAGGCGATCAAGTCGGCGTGCTGGGCCGGCGCAATCTTCCTGTAGTCGGGCAGCGCGCAGGCTTCCCACAGCAGCGCCACGCGCCTGGCATCGGTGGTGAGTGCCCGGACATCCTCGTCGCGCGACAGATGCTCGAGCGCCTGCGCGTCTACTGCCGGCAGTGCGCGCGTCAGGCCTTCGACCGGGGCGTTGGTCTCGATCGAGCGCTTCAGCGCATCGAGGTTGGCGAAATCGAAATGCGCGGTGCGCCACTGCAACACTTTCACCGGGTCGAAATCATGTGCCTCGATCTTCTTGACGAGTTCCTCATCCAGCGGATCGACCTGGCCGGTGACGCCGAAGGTGCCGTCGCGCAGATGCCGGCCGGCGCGGCCGGCAATCTGGCCGAGCTCGGCCGCCGTCAGGTTGCGGTACTGGTAGCCGTCGAATTTACGGTTCTGGGCGAAGGCGACGTGGTCGAGGTCGAGGTTGAGGCCCATGCCGATGGCGTCGGTCGCGACGAGGTAGTCGACGTCGCCCGATTGGAACAGCGCCACCTGGGCGTTGCGGGTGCGCGGGCTGAGTGCGCCGAGCACGACGGCGGCACCGCCCTGCTGGCGGCGGATCAGCTCGGCGATGGCATAGACCTCGTCGGCGGAGAAGGCGACGATCGCGGTGCGCCGCGGCAGGCGGGTCAGCTTCTTCGAGCCGGCATAGGCAAGATGCGATAGCCGCGGCCGGGTCACCACCGACACGCCTCGCAGCAGGCGCTGCAGGATGCCGTGCATGGTGGCCGCGCCCAGTAGCAGCGTCTCCTGGCGGCCGCGCAGATGCAGGATGCGATCGGTGAAGATGTGGCCGCGTTCGAGATCGCCGGCAAGCTGGACCTCGTCGATGGCCACGAAGGCGGCGTCGGTCTCGCGCGGCATCGCTTCCACGGTGCAGACCGAGTATTTCGCGCCAGCCGGCTGGATCTTTTCCTCGCCGGTGATGAGCGCAACCTTATGGGCGCCGACCTTCTCGCAGACGCGCGTATAGACCTCGCGGGCAAGCAGCCTGAGCGGCAGGCCTATGACGCCGCTTTCATGCGCCACCATGCGTTCGATGGCGAGATGGGTCTTGCCGGTGTTGGTCGGGCCGAGCACGGCCGTCACGTCTCGACCCGACAGGATCAGCGGTTCAGTGTGTTTCGGATGGATGTTCATCGGCCTGGAAATAAGGCTCTCTGCCTCGCATTGTCGGGAGCGCGCCCATATTGGCCGCGTATGACAGGCGACACATAGGGATTTCGGGCGCGAAGCGAAAGCGGAATGTGCCGAGGGCGGGCCGATTGGTCGCTTCAAAGCCAAAAATCTGTTCCCGATTAACAGTTGGAACGAGTCTGGAACGAATCAGCGACGAATCACTGACTCGCGCTGATTCAGGTTTTGTTCACGGCTACATCTGGGCTTTCTGCCGGCGAATCTCACCACATGCTGAATCACGGAAACTGGCCCGATTCATGCAGGCGGCATCCAAGCCAGCACCACGGTTAACCTTTGCTGGTGAATGATCGTGGCCGGCCAACCTGCTTCGCGCAACATTATGAAATTATTGATGTTTCCTAATGCGCTTTAATCATTTCGAGGGTGTTTTCAGCTCTCGCCGTTAACGTTCCGCTCAAAGCCGGAACGAATCGGCGACGAATCAGAGATAGGCGAAGTTTCTTGGTTTGTTCACCGCAACATGCTGTGTTGTGAACAGCTTTTCCACCGAGAATCCACAGGCTGCTGGGCGGTTTTTGCACAGGCTGCGCAGCGGCCGTTAACCTTTGTGTACTGGTTCGGCACACGCGGCATCATGGCCATCGGGTCGACGCGCTTAGTGCGTGAGGCTCAGAACTCGGCCAACCATGCCGAATGGCTTGTTCAGGATACGTCCGCTCCGACGGCATATCGCTGCAATGTGGGGCCAACGTTCTGGATGATTTCGTCTTGAGACAGGGCGACGACCGGCGGAAGCCGCAGCAGGTACCGGCACATCGCCAGTCCCAGCAACTGGCTGGAAATGAGCCCGGCGCGCCGGCCCGCATCGGCGGGATCAGCGACCGCCGCAACCAGTGGCCTCACCTGGTTGGCAAATACATCGCGCAACTTTTCGGCGGCAAATTCGTTCGACGTCGCCGAACGCAGCAGAATTACCATGCCGGTACCGTTGGCCGGATCTTCCCAGATTTCGAGAAATCGCCTGATCAGTGTCTTACCGATGTCGGTCCGGTCGATCACCCGTAGTGCGGGCAATTTCAGATCGACGACCGCCGCCCTGGCAAACAACTCGTCCTTGCTGCGGAAATAGCGGATCACCATGGCCGGATCGATCGAAGCATGCGCCGCGACGTCACGGATCGAGGCGCCGTCATAGCCGCGTTCGGCGAACAGGAGCTTCGCGGCCTCAAGTATCTGAGCCCGGGTGCGATCCGACTTGCTGGGTTTCTTCGACTGATTCTCGGTCATGAAAATGCATATGCCAACGGTCGTTGACAAATGCAATGGCTTCGGCTAAAAAGTCAACATATGTTGACAAATGGAGAGAGAAAATGTTGCCCGATACAACGGAAATCCTGATTATTGGCGCCGGCCCGACCGGCTTGGCGCTGTCCATCGTGCTGCACCAGGCCGGGGTCGACCATGTTCTGATCGACAGGCTTGGAGAGGGCCTTCAGACCTCGCGGGCTGGCGTCATCCACGCACAGACGCTGGAAGCGCTGGAGCCGCTGGGCGTCACACAGCGGCTGAGCGAGCTTGCCCTGAAGCTGCAGAATTTCGCCATCCGCGACCGCAACAGGGCACTGCTCAAGCTCGATTTCGGAAGGCTTCCGTCGAGGCATCCCTATCTGATGATGCTGCCTCAGAATCTCACCGAGCAGGTGTTCGCCGAGCGGATTGCCGTCCTGGGCGGCGTGATCCACCGCATGGTCGAGGCCAAGGCCGTGGTTCAGGACACTGACGGTGCGTGCGTGACGGTGGTCGAGAACGGCTGCGAGAAGATCATATCGGCACGCTACGTCGTTGGCGGCGACGGTATGCACAGCCTGGTGCGCAGCTCGGCCAGCGTCGAGTTCGACGGCGCGGCCTACGAGGCGTCGTTCGTTCTCGCCGACGTTCGTCTCGACTGGCCGGTTGGGCCAACCGAGGTGTCGCTGTTCTTTGCGCCAGCCGGGCTGGTGGTGGTGGCGCCGCTCCCAGACGGATCGTACCGCGTCGTCGCGACAATGGACGACGCGCCGGAAAAACCCGCGGTCGCAGACATACAGGCGCTGCTGGACAGCCGCGGACCGACCGGCAAACGAGGCCGGGTGCTCGACCTGAAATGGAGCTCGCGTTTTCGCGTGCATCACCGCCTGGTCGGGTCATACCGCAAGGACCGGTTGTTCCTGATGGGCGATGCCGCGCACGTACACAGCCCGGCGGGAGGGCAAGGCATGAATACCGGCATCGTCGACGCGGTCGTGCTTGGTCAGTTGCTTGGCGACGTGGTGAACGGCGTGCGCCCGGAAGCGGAGCTCGAACTCTATGAAACACTGCGACGCCCGGCGGCCCAGGAGGTGCTTGACCTGGCTGGCATGATGACCGGCATGGCGCTTACCCGCAGTCCGGTGAAGCGGTTCGTCCGCAACCTCATGCTATCGGTGCTGAACTTCACACCATTCCTGAAGCGCCGCATCGCCTTGAAGCTATCGGGCCTCAGTCGGGCGCCGCTTGCCCGTCTGCCGGCACCCGCGTGCGAGGCAGGTGCAATTGCCCGAACCCAGCCTGAAGCCAGCCCAGTGCTGAAGCTTGCCGCGTGACAGCCCGGTTATCTGCCCGTACCTGCCGTCGGGCCGGTACGGGGGGCATCCGCGGCATCCCAAGCCTCAGCTAATGTACTGGCCGCCATTGGCTGAAATGGTCGAGCCGGTGATGAAACCGGCATCGTCGGAAGCGAGGAAGACGACGCAGCGCGCGATTTCCTCCGGCTCGCCGAGACGGCCGACCGGGATGTGCGGGATGACGCGCTCGTTAAGCACCTTCTCGTCCATCGCCTTGACCATCTCGGTGGCGATATAGCCGGGGCAGATGACGTTGACGGTAATGCCGGCGCGCGCGCCTTCCTGGGCCAGTGCCTTGGTGAAGCCGATATCGCCGGCCTTCGAGGCCGAATAATTGACCTGGCCTACCTGGCCTTTCTGGCCGTTGATCGACGAGATGGTGATGATGCGACCGAACTTGCGGTCGCGCATGCCGCCCCACAACGGATGCGTCATGTTGAAGACACCAGAAAGGTTGGTGTCGAGGACCTCTTTCCATTGCTCGCGCGTCATCTTGTGGAACATCGCGTCGCGAGTGATGCCGGCATTATTGACCAGCACCGAGACGGGACCGAGATCGGCCTCGATCTGTTTGATGCCGGCGGCGCAGGCCTCGTAGTCGGCGACGGACCATTTATAGACCGGGATGCCGGTTGCGGCCTTGAACTTTGCCGCCGCTTCCTCATTGCCGGCGTAGTTTGCGGCCACCGAATAGCCGGCGCTTTTCAAGGCGACCGATATCGCCGCGCCGATGCCGCGCGACCCGCCTGTGACGATTGCAACCTTTGTCATGTGTCCTCCCGGGAAATGCAGATGACTGAGCGTTGAAGCGGTGGGGTTTGCCCTCTACTCCCTACTCGCTTTGCGCCAGCATCCTATTCGTATCGCTTATCTCATCACAATGCTTCCACGCACATGGCAACACCCATCCCGCCGCCGATGCACAGCGTGGCAAGGCCTTTCTTGGCACTTCTGCGGCGCATCTCGTAGACCAGCGTGTTGAAGATGCGGGCGCCCGAGGCGCCGACCGGATGGCCGATGGCGATGGCGCCGCCATTGACGTTGACGATGGCCGGGTCCCAGCCCATGTCCTTGTTGACGGCGCAGGCCTGCGCGGCGAAGGCCTCGTTGGCTTCGACCAGATCGAGATCGCCGACCGACCAGCCGGCCTTGGCCAGCGCCTTGCGCGAGGAGGGGATCGGTCCCGTCCCCATGATCTGCGGGTCGACGCCGGCGGTCGCCCAGGAAACGATACGCACCAGAGGTGTGATGCCGCGCCTTGCGGCTTCCGCTTCGGTCATCAGCACCACGGCTGCGGCGCCGTCGTTGATGCCGGAGGCATTGGCTGCTGTCACCGTGCCTTCCTTGTCGAAGGCCGGCTTGAGCTTGGTCATGGCGTCGATTGTCGCGCCGTGGCGGATGTATTCATCCTGGTCGACTATCGTGTCGCCCTTCCTGCCCTTGACTGTGAAGGCAACGATCTCGTCCTTGAATTTTCCGGCTTTCTGCGCAGCCTCGGCCTTGTTCTGGGAAGCCAGTGCGAACTGGTCCTGGTCGTCGCGGGTGATCTGGAACTGGCGGGCGACGTTCTCGGCGGTGTTGCCCATATGATAGCCGTAGAAGGCATCGGTCAGGCCGTCCTTGATCATGGTGTCGATCAGCTTGAAGTCGCCCATCTTGACGCCACCGCGCAGATGCTGCGCATGCGGAGCCATCGACATCGATTCCTGGCCGCCGGCAACGATGATCCTTGCGTCGCCCTGGGCGATCTGTTGCATGCCGAGCGCGATGGCGCGCAAGCCGGAGCCGCAGAGCTGGTTGAGGCCCCAGGAGGTCGCCTCCTGCGGCACGCCGGCGGCCATAGCCGCCTGCCGCGCTGGGTTCTGCCCTTGAGCCGCGGTCAGGATCTGGCCGAGAATGACCTCGTCCACTTCCTTGCCGTCGACGCCGGCACGGACCAGCGCTTCCTTGACGGCGACCGCACCCAATTCATGGGCTGGCGTGTTGGCGAAGGCGCCGTTGAAGGAGCCGACAGGCGTGCGCGCTGCACTGGCGACAACGATGGCGTTGGAAGCGGACATGTTCTTCTCCAGGCTTTCGGGGAACGATTTCGGGTGCCGTCGGGGACTTTTCTTGCCCTTTCCACAACCCGAGTCAAACCCGAAATGGGCATGGCGCCCCACTGCCGCAAGCAGGCCGCCCGTCGCTGCAACGGCGGCCCGTCCGTGCTGCGCAACATAAAATGTTCCCGCACTGCACAAACTGCTTGGATTCATGACGCTTTTGCGCATATCCTTTAAAAAGGCGCAATCGTTACCGGCGGCTTACTTAAGCTGCCCGGTGTCCGGGGAGGATGCAGATGGCCGCAAAAGACGAAACTATTGTTATCAAGAAATATGCCAATCGCCGTCTCTACAATACGGGCACCAGCACCTATGTGACGCTCGAGGATCTCGCTGAAATGGTCAAAAAAGGCGAGGAGTTTACTGTCCAGGACGCCAAGACCGGTGACGACATCACGCATCCGGTGCTGACCCAGATCATCTTCGAGCTGGAGAACAAGGACGGGCAGAACATGTTGCCGATCCCGTTCCTGCGTCAGCTCATCGCCTATTACGGCGATCAGATGCAGATGATCGTGCCGAGCTTTCTCGAACAGTCGATGCTGGCCTTCTCGAAGGAGCAGGAACGCTTTCGCGAGCAAATGAAAGATGCCCTTGGCAAGTCGCCGATGGACATGATGAAGATCGCCACGCCGATCAAGGTGCTGGAGGAGCAGACGCGGCGCAACATGGAAATGTTCCAGAACGCCATGCGGCTGTTCACGCCGTTCCCGCCCGCGGGCTCTGCGCCGGCAGCAGCACCACCCGAACCGGCCAAGAAAGAAACACCGGAAAAACCCGACGACCTTCAGGAGCTGAAGGAGCAGATCGCCGCGATGCAGCGCAAGCTCGACACGATGTCGTGACTGCCAGGGCGAGGCGCCGCGTCGAACCTTCCCTCAGGTGCCGCTGAGACTTTCGCACACAGCGCGGCTAGAGCTGCTCCGGCAGCGGTCCCTGGTAGCGGGCGCGCGGCCGGATCAGGCCGCTGCTTGTCACCTGCTCCACGGCATGCGCGGCCCAGCCGACGCTGCGGCCGAGCGCGAACAGACGGAACGGGGCATCGGACGGCAAACGGAGACTGCGCGTGAGCGCAGCCAAGGCGAAATCGACGTTCGGGCGCATGCCCGTTGCCGCAAAGGCCGCATCGCAAAGCCGTGACAGCCCATCATCGACATCTATCGCGGCCAGTAACGGTTCCGCACGCGGATCGCCGTCGGGATAAAGCGGATGGCCAAATCCGGGCAGTGGCCTGTCGTGACCGAGCCAGCGACCGACAGCCGCATCCGGCCCCAATCTCTGTGCATCCTCGCCCAACATCATGACCGCCTCCGCGGCGCCGCCATGGCGCGGACCGGAGAGGGTGCGAGGCCGGCAAGCAGGCAGGCCGAAACAGGTGCGCCGGTGGACGCGGCGACCCGTGCGGCGAAGGTCGATGCGTTCAATTCGTGATCGGCCAACAGTACCAGTGAGCGGCGGATCAAGTCTGCGCCGGCCGCATCGAGCGACCATCCCCGCGCCAGCCTTTCATGCACGGCACCGCTTCCGTGAACCGCGCCGAGCGCCTGAGCCAGAGCGGCGATGGCGCCGGCCGCATCGTGGTTGAGCGAAGCCGATCGGCGGCCGAGCGAAGGCCGGCCGTTGGCCGCCAACGCGGCCAATTCCGCGAAGGCAGCCGGCCGGTTAGTCGCGCCGTTACTATGGCGGCTCGCCGACCCGAACGACACTGGTGCGCCAGACGCCCAAAGCAGGTTTGCCGTCTGCTCCAGCGTGGCAGTCTCGGAGAGCGTGACCGCATCCTGGCCGCGATAGACGAGGCGGCCGTGCAAAACGGTCGAGATCGTGGTGGCGATCGCCGGCTCACCCCAGGCAATCGCGCTTTCGGCGATTGCCTGCGGGTTTCGGCCGCGCGCCCGGCGGCTCGCCAGCGCCGCGATGTCGTCGGCGCGATACTGGCTGCGGCGTGGATCGGCCCCATCCGGCCGCATGCCGATGCGTCCGCGGCTGACATAGGCATAGAGCGTCTGGGCGCGCACCCTGAGACGCTCCAGGGCTTCGTCCCGCGTCAGCCACTCCGTCATGTCAGCCTTGTCATGTTGATTCTATTGATCAAGATTGATGGGCCAGTCGCCAACCCTTATCTACCGCACGGAAAGGGTCAAGGAGAAAACCAATGGCGAATGGGCTCGATGATGTGGTGGCGGCGGAAACGGTGCTCTCCGATGTTAACGGTCTTGGTGGCCGCCTGACCATCCGGGGCCATTCGTTGCCCGACCTGGCAGGCCGCTGGAAATACGCCGAGGTGGTTCATCTGCTGTTCGACGGCTTTTTCGACGATCTTCCCGACGGCAGGGAGCTGGCGATCGCGATCGGTCGGGCGCGCAGCGAAGTGTTCGAGCAGACCGAACCCTTGCTGCCGTTTCTCGCATCCCTCGATATCTACAGCGCGATGCGCGCCGGCATTGCCCTGCTGCCGGATGGTGACAAATTGCCGGACGCGCTGCGGCTGGTTGCGGCACCTGCCGTGCTGACGCCGGCCTTGCTGCGCTTGCAGCGCGGCGAAAGCCCGATTGCGCCTGACAGCAAGGCCGATCATGCCGCCGACATTCTGCGGATGCTGACCGGCATTGCGGCCTCGCCGAAATTGGCGAAGGCGCTCGATACCTATCTGGTGACGGTTTGCGACCATGGCCTCAACGCGTCGACCTTCGCCGCGCGCGTGGTCGCCTCGACGCAGGCTGGGCTTGCTTCGGCGGTGCTGGCCGGGCTCGGAGCGCTCAAGGGGCCGCTGCATGGCGGCGCGCCAGGTCCGGTAATCGAGATGCTGGATGCGATCGAGGCGCATGGCGACGCCGCCGGCTGGCTGCGCGACGAGATCGGGCGCGGCCAGCGCATCATGGGCTTCGGGCATCGCATCTACCGCGTGCGCGACCCGCGTGCCGACGTGCTGAAAGCGGTGGTGCGGCAACTCGGCGCCAAGGGCGAAGCCGGCCACCGGCTGGCGTTTGCCGAAAGCGTAGAGCAAGCGGCGCTCGAAGTGCTTCGCATCGCCAAGCCGTCGCGCTCGCTCCAGACTAATGTCGAGTTCTTCACAGCACTTCTGCTGGAAGCGGCGGGCTTTCCAACAGAGGCGTTCACCAATGTCTTTGCTGCCGGGCGCGTCGCCGGCTGGATCGCGCATGCGCGCGAGCAGCAGACGAGTGGACGGCTGATCCGGCCGCAGTCGCGCTATATCGGGCCGGTGCCGGACCTCGTCGCCTGAGGATTTTTCCCCGAATGCTTTACGGAAACCGGCCCGCTACAGCCGGTGCCGGACACCTCTCTCGTCAAAGATGAGAGAGGTCTACATGACAAAATTTTCATGTAATTGCTCCACACATCCGCTGTTCTTGGGTGGCAGAGAGCCTATATGCTGCAGTGCAGCATGGTTCCACGGGAGCCCACCTCGAAAGGAATAAGCCGCCTTGACCGCCAGAAAAACCGCCATCGTCACCGGTTCCACCTCGGGCATCGGCCTGGCAATTGCCCACGCGCTCGCGGCTGAAGGCTGCAACGTCGTCGTCAATTCCTTTTCCGACACCGCCGACGATCACGCCATCGTCGACGCAATCGCCAAGCACCACAAGGTGAAGACCATCTACATCAAGGCCGACATGTCGAAGCCGGCCGAGTGCCGGGCTTTGGTGGCGAAGGCGGCCGAGACATTCGGCTCGGTCGACATCCTGGTCAACAATGCCGGCATCCAGCATGTCGCGCCGGTTGAAAGCTTCCCGATCGAGAAGTGGGATGCGATCATCGCCATCAACCTGTCATCGGCCTTCCATACGATCGCAGCCGCCATCCCGTTGATGAAACAGGCCGGTGGCGGCCGGATCGTCAACGTCGCCTCGGCCCACGGCCTGGTCGCGTCGCCGTTCAAGTCGGCCTATGTCTCAGCCAAGCATGGCATTATGGGCTTGACCAAGACTGTCGCCCTTGAGCTGGCGCGCGACAAGATCACCTGCAATGCCATTTGTCCGGGCTATGTGTTGACGCCGCTGGTCGAGGCGCAGATCCCCGACCAGATGAAGGCCAACAAGATGGACCGCGAGACGGTGGTCCGCGAGGTCATGCTCGAAAGGCAACCGACCAAGGAGTTCGTCACGATCAAACAGGTTGCGGCGGCCGCGGTGTTCCTGTGCTCGGATGCGGCGGCGCAGATCAACGGCACGCACATCTCTGTCGATGGCGGCTGGACCGCTCAGTGAGCCATCCAGCGGTCAAGGGCCACGCCATGCCGAAAAACGGCAAGGCGGAAGAGCCAAAGAAGATCAACATCGCGCTGCAAGGCGGCGGTTCGCACGGGGCGTTTTCCTGGGGCGTGCTCGATCGGCTGCTCGAGGACGGGCGCCTCGACATAACGGCGGTTTCGGGCACCAGTGCCGGCGCCATGAATGCCGTGGCGCTGGCCGACGGCTTTGTCCGCGGCGGCGTCGAGGGCGCGCGGCGGAAGCTCGATGATTTCTGGCGTGCGGTGGCGGCAAAGGGGCGCTTCAGCCCGGTGCAGCGCATGCCTTGGGACGTCGCCTGGGGCAATTGGTCGATCGAGAACACGCCCGGCTATTTCCTGTTCGATACGATGTCTCGGGTATTTTCGCCCTATATCGCCAATCCGCTCGCCATCAATCCGCTGCGCGACGTGGTCGAACGTGAGATCGATTTCGATAATGTGCGCGCCTGCAAATCGATAGAACTGTTCATTTCCGCTACCAATGTCGAGACCGGCCAGTTGCGGGTCTTCTCGGACGGCGAGATCGACCTCGACACGGTGATGGCGTCGGCCTGCCTGCCGCAATTGTTCCGTGCCGTCGAGATCAAGGGCGTGCCCTATTGGGATGGCGGCTATGGCGGCAACCCGGCACTGTTCCCGTTCTTCAAGACCGCGGCCACCGAGGACGTGCTCTTGGTGCAGATTAATCCGGTGGTCCGCGAGGGGACGCCGAAAAGCGCCAATGAAATCCAGAACCGCATCGACGAGATCACCTTCAATGCCGGGCTGTTGCGCGAATTCCGCTCGATCGCCTTCGTCAAGGAACTGATCGCCGCCGGCCGATTGCCGCATGGCGAATATCGCGACATCCGCATGCACCGCATCGACGCCGACGAAGCGTTCAAGGATCTGTCGGCATCGTCCAAGGTCAATGCCGAATGGGCGTTTCTTGCCTATCTGCGCGACCTCGGCCGCACCGCAGCCAGTGACTGGCTGGAAGAAAATTACGACGCCGTCGGCAAGCGGCCGACGATCGATCTGTCCGGCGAGCTCGACGACGGCTTGAAGCCGGTGCGCGGGCCGGCGCCGGGCCGGCGGGTCAAGGAGTTTCTTGCGGCGCGCAAGCAGCCCGAGGCCGCCCGCCGTCCGGCCTAGAACGGTTCATCCTTTCGGAAACGCCGAACCGCTCCATCTTTTTGTTTTGACGCAATTCCGGACGGAAAACCGTTTCACACCTTTCCTGGAATTGTTCCGGCTCCTCCGCAAAGCAGATGACATCACAATCCGTCCAATCATCCTGACACTTGCTGCCATACCGCTGTTTTGGCGATCAACAGCCGATGCTGCAGCCGCATCTTTGCGGACAAAGCAACAATCCATCAACTTTTCTGACTATATTGCGATGCAACTTTGAGGTAGAAGCGCGCTTCGCCGATCACGGCAATTTGAATACGGCCTCGCGCGCACCCATATCGGCGACGCGCCCCAAGTAGAAGATGCGGCCTGGCCGAACCCCGCGCACTGGAAAAAATGACGATGCCGAAATTCAGGTTTCACAAGCTTGCAGCCATTGTTGTGCTTATCGGGTTCGCCGGCTGGATGGCGACGGGCGAATTCTCGTCCGTCGGCAGCGCGTCCGCCGACAACAAGCCCAAGACAGGAGAGGTCGGGCAGCCCAAGCCAGCCGACGCAGCCAAGCCGGGGACTGCCGAGGCGAAACAGCCCAAGGCGCCGTTGCGCACGGTCGCGGTCATAACCCCGCCGCGGCGCACCTATGCACGCGCTATCCGCATTTCCGGACTGACCGAAGCCGATAAGCGCGCCGTCCTGGCGACACGCGTCGCCGGCGTCATCGACAAGCTGCCGGTCAAGCAGGGTCAGCACGTCAAGACCGGCGACCTGATCCTGATGCTTGCCGCCGAGGAAAAAATCTCGGCGGTCGACAACGCCAAACAACTTGTCGTGCAGCGTGAAGCGGAACTGGCTGCGGCCTTGCGGTTGATGAAAACCGGCAATCTGCCGACGCTGCAGCTCGATACGGCCCGCTCCAACCTGTCGCTGGCCAAGTCGCAACTGGACGCCGCGCAAGCTGAGCTCGACCGCAATGAGGTAAAGGCGCCCTTCGACGGCGTTATCGACCGGGTGCCGGTGGAGCTTGGCAGTTCGGTGATGCAGGGCGGCGAGGTGGCTACCATTCTCAGCCTCGACCCGGTGATTGCGCGCGGCGAGGTCAGCGAACGCGATCTCGGCTATCTGAAGATCGGCGACAAGGCAAATGTGCGTCTGGTCAGCGGTCAGAATGTCGAAGGCATCGTCCGCTACATCAGCCGGGATGCATCGTCGGCAACCCGTACCTTCCGGGTTGAAGTCGCCATCCCCAACGCCGATGGTTCCGTACCGGCCGGCATGACGGCCGAAATCGCGCTCAGCGCCCAGCCGACGGACGCTGTGATGCTGCCGCGATCGGTGGTGACGCTCGGCGACAAGGGGGATCTCGGCATTCGCGCCGTCGACAAGGACGACAAGGTCGTGTTCTTCCCGATCGACCTGGTCGACGACACGCCGACCGGCCTGGTGCTCGGCGGCATTCCGGCCGACGCCCGCATCATCGTCGCCGGCCAGGAGCTGGTGAAGGAAGGCGAAGTGATCAAGCCGGTCGAAGCCGACCAGGCGACCATCCAAAAGCTGTTGGGCGAAGCGACGACCGGGACGCAGTAATCATGGACATCGTCAAACTTGCAATCAGCAATGCCCGGCTGACCATTTCGGTCCTGGTCTTTCTCATCCTTGCCGGTGCGGTCGCCTACCAGTCGACGCCAAAGGAGGCGGAACCGGACGTTCCGATTCCGATGATGTATGTCAGCCTGATCTACCAGGGCATCTCGCCGGAAGACTCCGAGCGCCTCCTGCTGCGGCCGATGGAAGCCAAGCTGAAGAGCCTGAAGGGCCTCAAGGAGATGCGCTCGGCCGCCTTCCAGGGCGGCGGTTATGTGCTGGTCGAATTCCAGCCGCAGACGGACCTCGCCACCGCGCTGCAGGACACGCGCAGCAAGGTGCAGGACGGCAAGGCCGACCTGCCGCAAGCGGCTGAGGAGCCCGTGGTCTCAGAGGTCAACATCTCCGAATTCCCCGTCCTTGTCGTGACGCTGTCGGGCGAGGTGCCCGAGCGCGTGCTGACGGCGGCGGCGCGCGAGCTGCGCGACCGCATCGAGGAAGTGCCTGGCGTGCTTGAGGGCTCGCTGCAGGGTGCGCGCGACGACCTCGTCGAAGTGGTCATCGATCCGATGAAGCTGTCTTCCTACGGGCTGCAGCTCGACCAGTTGATTGGTGCCGTCGGCGCTTCCAACAGTCTTGTCGCCGCCGGCAATATCGAAGGGTCCGAGGGCAAATACGCGGTCAAGGTGCCCTCGCTTATCGAGACGCCAGAGGATGTGGCGGCGCTTCCGGTCGTCGCCGGCCCCAATGCGGTGGTGCAGGCCAAGGATATCGCCACCATCCGCTCGACCTTCAAGGACGCCGAGACGGTTACCCGCCTCGACGGCAAGCCGGCGATTGCCATCGAGGTGAAGAAGCGCATCGGCTCCAACCTGATCGATACGATTGGCAAGGTCAGAGAGGTTTCCGACGCCTTCATCAAGACCATGCCGGAGGGCATGCACGTCACCTACACGCAAGACAAGTCCGTCTTCGTGAACCAGTTGCTCGGCGACCTGCAGAACCACGTGATGATCGCCGTCATCCTGGTGTTCATCGTCATTCTCTACGCGCTGTCTGGCCGTGCCTCGCTGCTGATCGGATTGGCCATCCCCTCATCCTTCCTGATGGGCATCCTGTTGCTGGCAATGATGGGCTACACGATCAATATGATCGTGCTGTTCAGCCTCATCCTGGCGGTCGGCATGCTGGTCGACGACGCCATCATCGTCACCGAATTCGCCGAGCGACGCATGAGCGAGGGCATGCCGAAGGAGCAAGCGTTCGCGCTTGCCGCCAAGCGCATGGCTGGCCCGGTCATCGCGGCGACGATGACGCGCATTGCCGCCTTCTCGCCGCTGTTGTTCTGGCCGGGCATCATCGGCGACTTCATGAAATATATGCCGATCACGCTGATCGTGACGCTCTCGGCCTCGATGCTCTATGCGCTGGTCTTCGCACCGACGCTGGGCGCCATATTCGCCAAGGCGCCCGCCCATCACCCCGACGACAATCGCGACGGCTGGTACATGGCCGTGGTCAAGCAGGCGGTGCATTATCCCATCACCGTGCTTGTCCTCACTGTGGCGCTGTTGTTCGGCGTCGGCTACGCCTATTCGAAATTCGGCGCCGGCGTCGAATTCTTCCCGAATGTCGAGCCTGACTACGGCCTGCTCTATGTCCACGCCCGCGGCAATCTTTCGCTTGCCGAAATGGATGCGGCCACCAAGACGGCGGAAAACCGGCTGCTCGGCTGGCCGGGCGTTAAGTCCGTCTATACCCGTGTCGGCAAGACGCAGGGCGGCGGCCAGGACGTTCCGGAAGACGTGGTCGGCGTGATCCAGTACGAATTCGTCGACTGGCGTGAGCGTAAATCGGCGAACTCAATCCTCGACGAACTGCGCGGCGTGATGGCCGGCATTCCCGGTGTCGACGTGGAGGTTCGCGTGCCGGAAGCCGGCCCGCCCACCGGCAAGCCGATCCAGATCAGGCTTTCGGCCGTCGATCCGAAGGGCCTTGACGACAAGGCCCGCGCCGTTGCCGCGCGCATTGCCAAGGTGCCCGGCGTCATCGATATTTCCGATGGTCTGGCGCCGCCCGGCGTCGACTGGGCGCTCGAGGTCGATCGCGCCAAGGCGGCGCAGTACGGCATCAGCCCGACCGCGGTCGGAACGGTGGTGCAATTGGTGACCAACGGGCTCAAACTCAGCGAGTACCGGCCCGCCGGCGCCGATGATGCCGTCGACATCAGACTGCGCCTGCCCGAGGATCGGCGCACGCTGTCGACGCTCGACGAACTCAGGGTGCAGACAGCGCAAGGCTCGGTGCCGATCTCGAACTTCGTCGTGCGCAAGCCGGAGCCGACGGTCGGTATCCTCAACCGCATCGACGGTGCGCGAACGGTGGTCGTCCAGGCCAACGTCGCTGCCGGCGCCCAGGTGGCTGCCGTCCAGCAGGAGGTCACCAAAGCTGTCGCAGACATGAACCTCGGCAGCGGCATTCGCTGGAAGCTTGCCGGTTCGAATGAGGACAGCGCGGAGGCCGGGGCCTTCCTCAGCAAAGCCTTCGGTGCGGCGATCTTCCTGATCTTCATCGTGCTTCTGGCGCAGTTCAACAAATTCACCAGCGTCTGGCTGGTGCTGTCCTGCGTGGTCATGGCGACGATCGGCGTGTTCCTCGGGCTGCTGCTGACGGGAGAGGCATTCGGCATCGTCATGTCGGGCATCGGTGTCATCGCGCTGGCCGGCGTGGTGGTGAACAACAACATCGTGCTGATCGACACCTATGACCGGTTGCGCGAAGAGGGCTGGGACAAATACGAAGCCGTTCTGCAGACCTGCCGCGAACGTGCCCGCCCGGTGGTGCTGACGGCGGTGTCGGCGATCCTCGGCGTGCTGCCGATCGCCTTCGGCCTCGGCCTCGAAATCTTCCATCACGAGACGACGATCAACGCGCCGTCGACGCAATGGTGGATTTCGCTGTCCTCGGCGATCGTCTTCGGGCTGTCCTTCGCCACCGTGCTGACGCTGGTGGTGACGCCGTCGATGCTGATGGTGTTCACTCGCGCCAAGCTCAAACCCGGTGCGCGTCGTGGCTGGTTCAGTCGTCTGTTTGGGCGTCCTAAGGCCGACATCCCGTCGAAAGGCCCGGACGCCGATCTGGGCGCCGAACCGGCGATCGCCTTCCCGAAGGCCGCCGAATAGAGTCCGGATCGCCGTCCTGATCAAGCAAGGCCGCCCTGGAACAATGGGCGGCCTTCTGCATTGTTCCGTCATTGCAACCTCAAAGCGAGGATTTTCTGATGACGATCAGCACCATTCTCGTCATTATTCTTATTCTTATCCTGATCGGCGCGGTTCCGGCGTGGCCGCATTCCCGGTCTTGGGGTTACGGCCCATCCGGCATCGTCGGCGTCATCCTGATCGTTGTCCTGGTGCTGCTGTTGATGGGCCGGATCTGAGCGCAACCTCCCTCCCGAACAGCGGCGGATGACCATCTGGCCATCCGCCTTTTTTTGGTTTGTTGTTAGGCAACTTTTTGCATCGTCTTGAGCGTGGCGATGCCGATATCCTCGAGCGCTTCCGACACTGCATCTTCCAGCGGCGTGTGCGGGATCGTACCGATAACGCTTTCCAGTCTGCCTGAAACGAGCCGGTGCGGCTCGAAGCGGAGATAGGACATCGAAACGATCTCGCGCCACATGGCCACGAACGGGCTGCCAGCGCGCAGCACCCACCACGGCATCATCGTCAGTTTCAACGTGCGCCCGAGCGCCTTCTCCGCGGCCGCCTTGATCTCCAGATCGGCCACCGCATGGCCGGGAAAGTTCAGCGCCTCGTAGAAGCCGAGCTTGTCGAGATTGTCAGCCAGTCCGACGAAAGCCTTGGCCAGGTCGGGCAGATAGGCCCATTCATGCACGAGATCGACCGGTCCCGGTGCCGTATAGATACCCTTAGTCATCTTGGCGGCAACAACCAGATCGAACCACGATCCGCTGCCGGTGCCGCCGAAGAAATCACCGGCGCGCAGCAGGATCGTGCGCACCCGACCTGCGTCGGCCTCGCGGCGAAACAGGTCCTCCATGGCGACGCGGATGCGGCCCTTTTCCGTCGTCGGACGAAACGGCGTGGCTTCAGTGATCACCGCCGGCATCGGCGAGCCGTAATTGTAGACGGTGCCTGGGAAGAGATGCAGCGCGCCATTCGCCCGGCAGGCAGCCATCACATTCTCGGCCATCGGCAGGCATTTGCTCCAGTCGGTGTAGAGCGGGTTGAGGCCATTAAAAATGATATCGACGCCTTCGGTCGCGCGGATCAGCGCAGCACGGTCGAGCGCGTCGCCGGCGATCGCCGTGGCGCCTTTGAGCTCGGCCGGCACCTTGCCGCTGCGGGTGATGGCACGGACATCGTAGCCGGCATCGAGGAAGGCCTTGGCCACCGTGCGGCCGAGCCGGCCATTGGCGCCGAGAATTGCGATCTTGGTCATTGTTCGTCTCCGTGTTTGCGCTACGACCGCAATGTGATCTCCTCGCAAACGAATGAAAATTGACTAAAGCTGGCGGTCTGATATTCAAGTTTGAATGGATATCGATTGGAACCTGATCAAGAGTTTCGTCACCGTGGCGGAGACCGGCAGCCTGTCGGCCGCCGCGCGAAAACTTGCCGCGAGCCAGCCGACGCTCGGTCGCCACATCACCGAGCTGGAACAGGCGCTCGGCGTCACGCTCTTCCGGCGCGGGCGGCGCGGCTATGCGCTCACGGAAGCGGGCAGCACGCTTTTTGAACGGGGCCGCGCGGTGAGCGAGCAGGCGAGCGCCTTTTCGTTGCTGGCGCTGGGATCGGTCGAAGCGATAGAGGGTACGGTGCGCATTGCCGCCAGCGAGGTGGTGGCGGCCTATGTGCTGCCGGAAATGACTGCGAGGCTTGGGACCGAGGAGCCCGGCATCGAGGTCGAGATCGTCGCGTCGAACCAGGTCGAAAACCTCTTGCGCCGCGATGCCGATATCGCCATTCGCATGGTCCAGCCGGCGCAGAATGAACTGGTCGCACGCAAGGTGACCGACATTCCGCTCCGCGCCTGTGCGGCAAAATCCTATCTCGACCGGCGCGGCCGTCCGCGCGAGGCCCGCGATCTGGCCGGCCACGATCTGGTCGGCTTCGACCGCAGCGACGAGATCATTCGCGGCTTCGCCCAATTCGGCGTCGCGCTCACCCGCAGTGCCTTCCGCTTCAGGACCGACAATCAGATCGTGCTTTGGGAAGCGGTGCGGGCGGGAAACGGCATCGGCTTTGGCCAGCAGCCGCTGGCCGAGCGCGATGCGCTGGTCGAAACAGTGCTGCCCGGTCTCCCGCTGCCGACGCTACCGGTGTGGCTGGCCATGCATCGCGACGTGCGCACCAGCGTGCGCATCCGCCGCGTCGCGGATTTCCTCTACGAAGAGTTCAAGCGCTATTCGGCCGGTGCGGGCTCGGCAGCGAATTCGGCGCGGTGAGCGAGGCCGGCCATCAACAGCACGACGACCAGCAGCCCGGACAGAGCGACGAAGATCGGGCCGAAGCTCGAGTGCTCGGCGATGAAGCCGATCGCCGACGGCGCCACCAGAATGCCTGAGTAACCCATTGTGGTGACGACGCTCATGCCTGTGCCGGACGCCATGCCTTCCTGGTTGCCGCCGGCCGAAAAAATGATCGGCACCATGTTGGCAATGCCGAGGCCGCAAAAGGCAAAGGCGGCAATGGCCAGCCAAGGCGAGGGAGCCAGCCCGGCCACCAGCATGCCGGCAGCAGCGGCAAGGGCCGAGGCGCGCAACGTCGTAACGGCACCGAAACGGTTGCGGACGCCGTCGCCAAGAAAGCGCATGACGGCCATGACGCCGGAAAAGGCGGCGTAGGCCAGGCCTGCGATGGCAAGATCGGCGCCGAGTTCCTGCCGGAGATACAGCGCTGCCCAGTCGAGCACCGCGCCTTCGGAGATCATCGTCAGCAGCGCCATAAGTCCGACTAGATAGACCAGCGGGTTGGCCGGCAGCGCGAATTTGTGGTGCTCGGCGATTGGGTGCTTGTCCTCGGCGATCAGGTAGCGGACCGCTACGGCGATGACGGCGAAGGCAAGAGCCGTCACCATCGTCGCATGGGCGAGGTGACCGTAGTTCTGGATGGCGAAACCGCCCAAAGCGCCGCCAGCGAAACCGCCAAGGCTCCAGAAGCCGTGCGAGGACGACATGATGGCACGGGACAGCCGCCGTTCGACTGCCACTGCATTGGCATTCATGGCGACGTCCATGCCGCCGATCGAACCGCCGAAAATGAACATGGCGACGGCCGCCAACGGCACGTTGGGGGCCAGAGCCACGACCAAAAGGCCGAAGCTGCCGGCAAGTCCGAACCAGCGCAGCACCATGCGGGAGCCATGCTTCGAGATCAGATGGCCGCACCAGGTCATGGCGGTGACGGCGCCGGCGCCGAACAACAGAATCAGCAGGCCGAGCGTGAACTTGCTGATGTCCAGCCGGGTCAGGAACACCGGGATCTGCGGCGCCCAGCTGCCGGTCAGGAAGCCATTGGCGAGGAAGATGGCGGCCACTGCCCAGCGTCCACGAATCGCGGTCTGCGTAATTTTCTGCGCGTCCATCGGGTAGAATCCGGTCCGGAAATGGCTTTGCGCGGCAAATTAGATCGATTCAATTCACAGTCAAGCGCTCTTCGCCGAAAGTGCTTGGACCAGGCGCTACGTCCTCTCGCGTCGGCCAACCATCTCGACGGTCCACTCCGAAATTCCTAGGGCTCGGGATAAGGCGTGCCATCCTTGTGTACAAACCGGCCGTCGGCGTTGGTGCTCATCATGTCGATGTCGGAGCAGGTGGTTACATCGTCGGGCCAGCGCGAACCGACTTCGAGATAGATCGCCATCGCGCCCGATTTATTGATCATGTGATGGCCGTTGCCTGATCCTTTCGGAAAGGCCGCGCAATCACCGGGCGCGCGGCACCATCTCGCCGGCATCTTCGACGAGCGTCAGCTCGCCTTCAAACACGTAGACGAATTCGTCTTCGTGCGAATGCCAGTGGCGCTGGCTCGACCAGTTGCCCGGCGGCAGGCGCATGAGATTGATGCCGAAATCGGTGAGCCCGCCGGCGTTGCCCAGCCGCTGCCGCACGCGTTCGGCACAGGGTGCATCGAACGGCGGTGGATAGGATGAGCCCTTGCGTCTGGGCACGTCGGCAACGTCAATCTTAGGCACGGCGGCCTCCCCTAGTGATCCGTAGGGCGTCTTGCCTCGAACTCGGCCTTCTTGGCGTCGGAGGCTTCGACCTGGTTCAGTGCCTGCCACTCGGCATAGGGCATGCCGTAGATGATCTCGCGCGACTGTTCCTTGCCGAGTTCGACACCCTCGGCTTGCGCCGCGTCGCGGTACCAGTTGGACAGGCAGTTGCGGCAGAAGCCGGCGAGGTTCATCAGGTCGATGTTCTGTACGTCGGAACGCTCGCGCAGATGCGCGACTAGCCGGCGGAAGGCAGCGGCTTCGAAATCGCGCCTTTGTTCGTCGCTGAGTTCGGTCATGTCCTGTTGGCCTCCCTTGGGCCTCCATCATACCGGCCCGGTGCGCGAGCCGAATATTTTCACCTGGTGTATATCGGCACGTCGATCGATCGCGTCAACGATCGGCGCCAGCCGTTCGGCCCAGGCGAGGGCACCCTTGCGGTCGGCGATCAGGTCCTGGCGGATTTCGAGCAGCGCATGGGCAAAGCCGTTGACGATGGCGTGCCTGAACATGGTATCGCCGCGCAATGCGCCGTCATAGGGTTCGTTATCGCCGACGATGAGGCTCTTGTCCTCGGCGAGCATGTCGATCAGCGGCTGCGCCACGCGATCGTCGAGATCCCATAGTATGCCGACGTGCCACGGCCGCACGAAGCCTTGCATGGTCGGCGTGAAGGAATGCACCGAAAAGATGAAGGGTGTCTGAGCGGATGCTTGCGCCACAGAGGCGATCATGGCGCCGATGGCATCATGATAGGGGCGGTAAAAACGGTCCAGCCGTCTTTCGCGCTCCTCCGTGGCCATGGGATAATTTCCCGGGATGACGGTGCCGTCATAGAGCTGGCGGATCAGCGTTGGATCGTCTTCGCCGCGATTGGGGTCGATCAGCAGTCGCGAAAAATTGGCAAGCACCGCCGGAACGCCGAGCAGACTTGCGAGTTCGCGGGTTACAGTCTCGACGCCGATGTCGTAGGCGATGTGGCGGTCGAACTCCGCCGCCGGCAGCCCAAGGCTGCCATACTCCTCCGGCAGGTCGCGGCGGGCGTGATCGGCCAGAAGCACCATGCCGCGCTTGCGATCGCCTTCGACGATATCGAAAGGCGCGAAAACTGTGGATCGGGTCATTGGCGGGAAAGGTCTGTTCGCTGGCTTCCGGGGAGGGTGGTATCGTCATTCCACGAAGAGAACGCTCGCGCAATGCCGTTGTTTGGCCACGGTTTCTGCCAAAAAACTGAGCAGGGGCGAAGCAAGCGCGTCAGAGCCTTCTAAATCGATTGGAATTGGACAGATCGGCGCGTTGACATGCGTGCGGACTTTTCCGAAAAGGGGCGTTGAGAGATGCAAATGTGGTTCTTGAGGGGTTTCGGGATGGGTTTCGCTGGCAGGCTGCGTGTGCGCCATGCCTTGGCCATGCCGCTCCTGATACCTGCCATGGGCCTTTTCGCGGTGATTTCGGCCTCGCCGGCACGGGCCGATTTCCGGGTCTGCAACGCCACACAGAACCTGGTTGGTGTCGGCATCGGCTACCGCGCCAAAGCCGGCTGGATCACCGAAGGCTGGTGGCACATCGAAGGATCGAGCTGCAAGACGCTGATCGAGGGACCGTTGTCATCAAGGTTTTACTATCTTTATGCAGAAGACGCCGAGCGCGGCGGACGCTGGGATGGCCCGATCAACATGTGCGTGGCCGAAAAAGAGTTCAAGATCGCCGGCGTTACCGATTGCGTCGCCCGGGGCTTTCAGCGCGCCGGATTCCAGGAATATGACACGGGCGAGCAGGCAAGCTGGATGGTCCAGCTGACTGACGAGCCCGCAACGGATGGCGCTCCAGCCGCCCCGGGAACAAACAGTCAATGAGACGCAGCCGCAAGGTCAAGATCCTCGCCACCATCGGTCCGGCCTCCTCGTCCGAGGAGATGCTGAAGAAGCTGTTCGAAGCCGGCGCCGACGTGTTCCGCATCAATATGAGCCACACCGACCATGAATTGATGCGCACACTTGTCGGCCGCATTCGTGCCGTCGAGGAGGCAGTCGGCCGGCCGATCGGCATTCTCGCCGACCTGCAAGGGCCAAAGCTGCGCGTCGGCAAGTTCGCCAACGGCAAAGAGGTGCTGACCGTGGGCCAGACCTTCACGCTCGACGACAATCCCGAGCCCGGCAATTCGACGAGGGTCTACCTGCCGCATCCCGAAATCCTGCGTTCGGTCGAGGCTGGTCATCGCCTGCTGATCGACGACGGCAAGCTCGAGCTCAAGGCGGTCAGCAGCAACGGCAAGGCGATCGTCTGCACCGTCGTCGCCGGCACGACCATTTCCGACAAAAAGGGCGTCAGTCTGCCCGACACCGACCTGCCGGTCGGCGCGCTGACGGAAAAGGACCGCCGGGATCTCGACGCGGTTCTGGCAACAGGCGTCGACTGGGTGGCGCTGTCCTTCGTGCAGCGGCCCGAGGACCTGGCCGAAGCGCGCAAGATCGCACGCGGCCGGGCGCTGATCATGGCCAAGATCGAAAAGCCGCAGGCCGTCGCCCGGCTGGCCGAGATCATCGAGCTCTCGGATGCGCTGATGGTTGCCCGCGGCGATCTCGGCGTCGAGATGCCGCTCGAAGCCGTGCCTGGCATCCAGAAGCAGATCACCCGCGCCGCGCGCCGCGCCGGCAAGCCGGTGGTGGTCGCCACGCAGATGCTGGAATCGATGATCACCGCGCCGGTGCCGACGCGCGCCGAGGTGTCGGACGTGTCGATCGCGGTGTTTGAAGGCGCCGACGCTATCATGCTTTCGGCGGAATCCGCCGCCGGGGCCTATCCGGTCGAGGCGGTGGCGATGATGAACCGGATCGCCACCAAGGTCGAAACCGACCCGACCTATGCCGGCATTATCAACGCGCAGCGCTCGGAACCGGAAGCGACCGGAGCCGACGCCATCTCGCTCGCCGCTCGCGAAATAGCCGAGACGCTGAAGCTGTCGGCGATCATCACCTATACCGCGTCTGGCACCACCGGCTTGCGCGCCGCGCGCGAGCGGCCGCAAGTGCCGATCGTGGCGCTGTCGCCGATCCTCAACACGGCGCGGCGGCTGTCGCTGTTGTGGGGCACGCATTGCGTCGTTTCCCCCGATGCCAGCGACCTCGACGACATGGTCGACCGCGCCTGCCGCATCGCCTTCGAGGAGGGCTTCGGCAAGCCGGGCGACCGCGTCATCATCACCGCCGGCGTGCCGCTGAGGACGCCGGGATCGACCAACATGCTGCGCATCGCCTATGTCGGATCGGAAGTCGGCCGCTAATGTCGGCCGCGGCTGCCGGATAGGCCGGCGGCATGGCGCGTCGTAAACACGGCGCCAGCCCGGCGCATCGACGGCGGTTGGGTTAGGATCGACGCCGGACTCCGCCAGCTTGCATCAGGTGTGTGGCCGGCCGTGAAGCGGTTCGAAGGCCCTATCCGACTTGAGCTGGAAGTCAGTTAAGGTAATCTCTCCTGGGAGAAAGAGGAGGGTGATCCAATGTGGATGCGCACTGATCTTCTGGAACTCCTCGGCATTGAGCACCCGATAATCCAGGCGCCGATGAGCGGCATCACCACGCCGGAACTCGCGGCGGCAGTCAGCAATGCCGGGGCGCTTGGCTCGCTCGGATGCGGCATTCTGCCTGCGGCGGCTATCCGCGAGCAGCTCATGGCGACGCAGCACGCCACCAATCGTCCGATCAACGTCAACTTCTTTGCGCACCCGGCGCCGGCAGGCGATGATGCGGCAGCCCAAAGTATGCGAGACCGCCTTCGCGGCTGCTATGAGGAGGTCGGCCTCGGACCGGTACCCGAGCCGGGCGAGCCCTTCCCCACCTTCGATCGTGAGCGTCTCGAAATTGTGCTCGAGCTGCGCCCCAAGGTGGTCAGCTTCCACTTCGGCCTACCGGACACCGCAATTGTGCAGCAGTTGAAGGCGGCCGGCTGTACTGTCTTGTGTTCGGCCACCACTGTCTCGGAAGCGCGCCAGCTTGAGGCAGGAGGGGTGGACGCCATTATCGCCCAGGGATACGAGGCGGGTGGGCATCGCGGCACATTCACTGGCGACCCTGCTATCGGCACTGCCGGCACCATGGCGCTCGTACCGCAGATTGTTGATGCCGTGCGGGTGCCTGTAATTGCCGCCGGCGGTATCTTCGACGGTCGCGGCATTGCTGCCAGCTTTGCACTTGGTGCATCTGGTGTGCAGATCGGCACGGCTTTCCTGGCCTGTCCTGAAGCCAATGTGCAGCCAGTCTATCGCGTAGCATTGCGCTCGGCCAACGACGAGAGCACGTCGGTGACTCGCTGCTTCACTGGCCGCCCAGCGCGCGTGGTGCGCAACCGGTTTGTGATGGAAATGGCTGGTGAGGAAGATGCTGCGCTGGCGTTTCCGCTACAGGCGAGTCTGGTCATGCCGCTTTCGATGGCAAAGGATGAAAGCAAGCGGGCTGACTTCTTGCCCATTTGGGCCGGGCAGGGCGTTGCGAAGCTCCGGGAAATGCTGGCCGCCGCCCTTGTGGAGAAACTCGTCACGGAAGCAAGCGGCGTAGATCGGGCCTATAGGGGAGTAGGGGAGTAGGGGAGTAGGGGAGTAGGGGAGTAGGGGAGTAGGGGAGTAGGGGAGTAGGGGAGTAGGTTCCGAGGTGAGTAGGAGCATGCGTTCG